>JAHEEI010000028.1 GCA_024640785.1 Pseudomonadota bacterium | reverse complement strand
CCTGAAAGATAGACGCATTGTATCCCTAAGACCCACCTGCTGAAACATTTTAAAAATTTCATTTTCAGAATAAGACTGCCCGTGTTGCGTATTAACCAGCATATTCAGAGAAAAAACAGCAGAAAAAATCGGTCCGTCAAATTCATTATCCAGAATAAAATCATGAACATATATTTTACTGCCTGGCTGCATAACCAGAGCAACTTTTTTTAATATTTTAACACAGGCATCAAAGCTCTCTCCATGCAGGATATGAGATATCCAGGCAGCATCATAGCTCCCTTTGATATCATCCTTGACAAAATTACCCGCCATAAAATCTATCCGATGTTTAAGCCCTGCACCCTCTACCATTTTATCAGCAAACTTTTTTGTATCAATAAGGTCATAAATTGTTGCCTTAAGCTCAGGGTTTTCTAGGCAGAAACAGATAGAATAGGTGCCAGGCCCGCCTCCCAGGTCAAGAAGGTGGCGGCAGCCGCTCAAATCAACAGCATCTGCTGCCTTTTTAGAATTTATAGAAGCCAGAACATTCATTCCCATCAAAAAATCACGGCGTTCGTCTTCCGGCATATCCAGTATATTTTTGACTGATTGGCCAGTCTTAACAGAATTAATAAGAGATGCCCAAGGTTTTACAGAATTATAGAAATGGAGTATAATCGAGCCAATATATTGAGGAGAATTTTTAACCAGGAAAGCTCTGGAAGATTCTGTGTTTTGATATGCGTCTCCATGTTTCTTAATAAGACCCATTGCGGCAAGGGCATTCAGAAGCATATTTACAGCCCTATTGTCAGCTTTAAGCTCATCAGCAAGAGCACCAGAAGTATTCGCCCTTTTTTCTATTAAAGAAAAAACATCCAGTTTGACTGCTACATGCAGGATAAAAGACTGCCAGTAAGCACCGGATGTCTTTAAAATCTTTTCAGGAGTCCAGATATCCTGATTTTGCATGGTATAATTTTCCTGTTTGTCAATAATATTTCGAAAATAAGCTTTTATTATTGAGGATTAACTTACCTGCTAGTCGTAAATTATGTTTCTTCCCTAGGCATAAAGGAAAATCAGTACAGATAATCTTTTACTCTCCAACTATTCCGGACAATCTTCAAAAAGTCTGCCCCAAGGCGATTCTTTCTTCCATTTCTCCACAATAGGCCTTCCATTTTTTTTATACCAGAACTTATCATGGTAGCTTTCAGAAGCATAAATAAATATATTGACCAAAGGTGTATGAAAAAAAAGA
Source organism: Pseudomonadota bacterium (assembly GCA_024640785.1). Classification (GTDB taxonomy): domain Bacteria; phylum Desulfobacterota; class WTBG01; order CAIYCZ01; family CAIRTM01; genus JAHEEI01. Next base: position 20,251 of record JAHEEI010000028.1, on the reverse strand, counting down.
TTCTGTAAAAATTTAAGCGGCGAGTCGTGCCAAAACATTCTACCCACACCTGTTGCCAGATTGACCCCCACATTAAAGTTCCAGTTTTCCTCTGCTGCTTCCACATCACCGACAATTTCGATCTCAGACGGGTCACCTACACCCAGACCATGTTCATGGGACAAAGCAATGCAGGGCAGTTTACGCCAGTCAAAACCCATCATTTTTGCTGCCACAGCATCAATTGCGACCTGGTCCGCAGATGCAAGAATAATGTTCTTGTCGTGGGGTATCACTGTTCGGGGACCGGGGCCTGATCCGGCAGTTGTACCGTCCATGGTAGCAAACATCCCGGTATGTATTTCACGACCTATGGCAAGCAGGTCTACCAGCGTCTCATGTATCCAGGTATGGGTGTAATGGCGGTGATAGTTCAGCAAACCGCCAAATGCATTCTTTAAAGCGCCGGTATAGGTAGTATATGAATGGGTTTTTACTGTGGGCATTTGAACAATATTTTTACCCTGAAAATAATCAGGGATGCGTATTCCCTCAGGAAATATCTTATGCAGAGCAAGCGTCTTGAACTCAGGTTTATACACAATCCATTTCATCTGCTCATCTTTAAAGTTAAAAAGAACAGGGATATCATATTTCTGATAAACAGGTTTGAATTTCAAATCTTCTTCACCCTTCTCCGGAATAGTAACCACAGTATGATTATGTACGGCAACAAGGTCATCACAACCTGCGTCCCTAAGCCCAAGTATCGTTCCCTCAAGCTGCCAGGGTGTTGTATTAACAGCAGGCATTACATTGTGCCAGGTAATATTATCCTTAAGGATCGTCTTTGCAGAAAGATCCAGAGCATCCTTCATCCCGGCAAGTTCACATAGCTTACGGTAATCATCGATGACCGTTTCAGGATTTGTCCGAAGTATGGCTACTTTTGCTCTTGTCATTTATCTTTCCTTTATAATTAGCTGTTAATAGTGTAAGGCTCTTAAACACACTTTCTAACAAAATGTGTAATAAATCAATAAAAAAACCCGGCAAAAATAAAGTGCCGGGTTTAAAATTTGCAGTCTTAAACCTGAATTTACTTAGCCGGTATAATAGTATCTTTGCAGGCCTTTGCAACTCTGAATTTAACCACGGTTTTTGCTTTGATCTTGATTTCTTCACCGGTCTGAGGGTTTCTACCTATACGTGCTTTGCGTTTCTGCAAAACCAGTTTACCTATTCCGGGAAGTGTAAAAGAACCTTTCTTTTTTGTCTCTTTACATGCAAGCTCAGTAAGCGCTTCAATAAAGCCGTTAACATCCTTTTTTGTCATTTCAAGTTTGTCTGCAAGCTCTCCCAAAATTTGTGCCTTTGTCATCGGTTTTACGTCTTTTGCCATTGAACATTTCCTCCCACAAAAAAGTTAAATTAATACAACACCTTTAGTTTCGCAACAATATATATAATGTATTTGTTTTAATCAAGAAAAAAAAATCATTTTTATAAAAAAGACCCGCTCAAAATGAACGGGCCTTTTAAACTAATAAGCATGAGAATGCTATTAGAAATCATAACAGGTTGAAAAAGTAAATCTCATGCCATTATTCGTATCACTCCATCGCTCGGTCTCAAGGTACATAACCTCAACACCCATCTTCACAGCGCTTGTTACCTGATACCAACCATTGGCAAAGATGGTCTCACTCTTGGTAAACGTGCCATTCGGATTTTGAGTCAAAGTACCCGCTAAAAGCTGCGACTCCATACCCTTCATATCATCCGCATCCGGATCATCAAGTCCATAGCCGACAGATAGTTTAAGCTTAGAAGTCGCCGCATAAGTTAAGGCTGCGAAACCACCACGGGATAAAATCAGGTCAGGACGTGAGTTGGGGTTGTCGCCATCATAATTAGCGCCCATGTCATATCTCAGGAATTCTCTGTCAAGACCGTTACCGATCCAGGGCTCTGCCATGAAAGTAAATTTGCCGCGTATAATCTTAAATTCAAGGGCAGCCAGCCATCTGTCTACATCGTTATCATTACCATTTAGGTTTTCACCCCCGGCATAGCTGTTTCCGATTGTAGAGGTTTGCCAACCGCCGCCGATAGCAAGGAGACCGCCTTTACCCAGGATACCGTCTTTATAGCTTATTTTTGCCAGCACCCAGGGCATTCTATTTTCTTCTTCATAGCTGAGTCTTCTGTGTCGCATCGCAGAAAGCAGCAGCTCAAAATTGCAGATTTGTTTTCTAAAGGTTACCTGGGGAACTCTCCACCAGAGATTACCCGAATTTGCCAGTACGCCAAATTCGATGGTCGGCGGATTAAGTGATGCAACCGGAATCCAGTCCTGACCAACCAGAAGACTTGATTGCCAGTCATCGTTGGAGAGTTTAATATAGCCCAGACGCATCCGAGGTTCTAAGTTATTCCCATTGTTATCGCCGTAAAAATCCGTCTCAATCCTGGCTTCGCTAAGCCAGACACCATCTCTTCTTTTAACTTTAAGTCCAATGCGAGAATCACGGGGGTTAAAATTTGTTGAATCATTACTTGAATCACCAGCATCCACAACACCAATAAAATCCCCATATCGGGAAAATTCAGCCGTATCATAGTTAATATCTACTTTTACACGTCCATAGAGCTCCATGTCGTAGTTTCCAAGGACAGCACTCATACCGTTTGCATCATCCTTGCCGGCTGATCTTTTAAGCTCTGTGATCGCTTTTCTGTCTGTATCTACCTTGACCTGCTCTTTGTGTACGGTCTCACGTAGCGCTTCATTTTCAGCCTTCAGCGCTTTAATTTCCTGTTCCATCTTATCAAGACGGCGCAGGATGTCGTCTTCTGTCGCAGCCAACGAACTTGAGCAGAATGTGACTACTGCCAGAAAGGCCATACTCACCGCAATTAGTTTCAACTTTACTGTTCTCCTCATCTGTTAGATTATTATTTGGGTTGTAATGCTTGAAATCTTTAAAATTTTTCAAAATAATAAAAAATTAAAATTCTACTTAAATTATATTTATTTAATTTTAAATTTTTGCAATTCATATGCCATTAAAATAAAATAGTTGTGACAATCCTACAACTTCTTAAAAAACCTATATTTTAAAGTCAAAATTGTACGTTTTTTTTAAATTTTCAGGTACTGAGTTTTAAACATTTTGACATATTGTCAAAAATTGCAGTTTAATTGGCTGTGGAATGAAATCTTGTCAGTTACAGAATCGATCTTCTGTGTTCAGCCGGAGATTTTGATTAGTCTATTTTCAATATAGATAAAAACTCTTTTTCGTTTAGATACTGTAATTAATAATATAATTTTATAGCATGACCTCCATCTGTAACCGAGTTACGGTCTTCAGAATCTTTTCACACTTATTTGAATTTTTCGGTATCTGCCTAAAAATGTTTAGGAACATCTATTTAATTAAATAAATAATGCCTTTACACTTTCTATTTTTTTGTGTATCAAAAGAACCTGTATAAATTTAAGAGATCAAAAGTAACTTCTTCACTAATTTCTCCTCAAAAGATATTTTACAGGCAATGATAGACAGCAAATACTACAGGAAAGCAAATATATGAAAATTAATAATCTAATTCTTATAGCCCTTGTTTCAGCTCTAACGATTCTTGTCTGTTCAGCCGCAGCTGCAAAAGAAACAAATGTAGCCCTGTTTGAATTTGAAATCAATTCTAAAGAAGAACTTGACTACCTTAAATCTGGCATTTTAGCCCTCCTTCCCCCAAGAATATATGTACCAGAAAAAATAAATGTCATAGAGAACTACCTGTTGAAAAATGAACTGGCTAAAAATCCTGCAAAGACTCTCACCAACATGACGTCTATCGCAGGAAGGCTGGGAGCGGATTTTATGGTTTTCGGAAGCATCACCAAACTGGGCAAAAATATCAGCATTGATGCCAGCCTTGTTGACCTTATCAACGATAATAAATCAACGCCTGTCTTCATACAGAGTATAGGCACCGACAACATGATTCCCGAAATCAATAACTTTGCAAAAAAGATCAAGGGATTAATCACGGGAGACCAAGGAATCCCCAATCCTGACCCATCCATCAAAAATGAAGACTTAAATTCCGAAAAACAGGAACTGTCAATAAAAAAAACAGCAGCGGAACCCCGGGTAAGTGAAGAGCCTGTTCATAAAGCCCCGTTAAGAAGACAAACCCGAAGAGAAATTGCTTCAGCGCCAAAGCCTGTTTTTGAAAAAACACTTCCCCTCTTAAAACAGGCCCCTTTTATATCCCAGGAAATAAAACATGCTCCCCTCCATTATCTTGCATCCGGAGATATTAACAGTGACGGCAAGCAGGAACTGCTGGTAGCCGGGGTTTCAAAAATCCTTGTTTTCCAGATAGACGGAAACACCCTTATCCCTGCCGGAGAAATTAAAACAAAAGTCACCACAAGTATTATCCATATTGATATAGCGAATCTGAACAACAATGAAACCGATGAAATCTATATAAGCAGCTATGATGGCCTAGCCCCTAACTCACTTGTTATTGAGTACCAAAAGGGCAAGTACGAAACTCTTTTTGAGTCAAAGATCTGGTTCTTCAGGGTAATAGATAATAATGTGCTCATGGGACAAAAAGCAGATACCTCCAAGATCTTTCTCGGGCCCATACATGTACTGGAATGGAAAAAAGAACAGATTATTTCAAGAGAAGAAATAATTCTGCCAAACGGTGTTTCTTTATACGGGTACACTGAAAGCGACATTGATGAAGACATAGATGATGAGTATATTGCCTTCCATAGGGGTTTATTTAACACAAAGTATCAACTGAGTATCCTGTCCTACACCGGAAGAATAGAATGGCAGGATACTGAAAAATTTGGCGGTACACCGAACACCCTTACAGAACTTCCTTTTGGGGATAATACAGAAAGAATCATCCCGATCCCATTAAGAGTTCTGTGTGAAGACTACAATAGTGACGACAGGCTCGATTTAATAACTGCCAGAAATTCTAAAAGAAAAAAAGGCCTGTTAGCTAAAATGACAGACTACAACCAGGGTGAAGTTGTGTGTTTGCAGTGGAATGGATCTGACCTTGAAACGAACTGGTCAACAGGAATACTCAAGGGCTATGTAACAGACTATATCATGGCTGACTTTGATAATGATGACAGAAAAGAACTTATCATGTTGTCTGTTTCCGATGAAGGGTTCTGGGGCAAAGCAAAAAATACAATCAGAGTCTATAAACTTTCAGAATAACCTATGTTCTATGTTTGAAATAATTTTGCCGCTGGCAGACAACATGCCGGTCTTTACCCCAGGCATAGTCCTGCTTGGTATTTTTGTGGGTTTCTTAACCGGCCTGTTCGGAGTAGGCGGAGGGTTCCTTCTAACACCCACGCTAAATATCCTTTGTGGAATTCCATATCCAATAGCTGTGGGCAGCGATCTCCTGCTTATTTTCTGCACAGGTTCTGTGTCTGCATTTAAACACTGGAAACGAAAAAATGTTGATGTGAAGCTGGGTGCAATACTGGCCTGCTCAGCCGTTATCGGTACGGAAACCGGTAAAAGGCTGATGGGTCTCCTTGAAAAGGGAGACGGAGCTTCAGACATCACCATAACCATCTTTTTGCAGGAACATTTACTTTTGAATCTAACTCTGGATATTCTTTTTCTGATATTGCTGGGTTCAGTAATGCTTACTATCCTCAATGAGAAACCAGACATAGAAACAGGAGAGACAGACACAGGCCTTTCAAAGTGGCTTCACGGGGTTAAGCTTCCCCCTATAATTTCTCTTCCTGCCAGCGGCCTTTCCAACTTAACCTTATGGGCACCTGTTACCATCGGATTACTAGTGGGTATTGTAACAGGACTGATGGGTGTAGGCGGCGGATTCATCATGTTTCCTGTTCTAGTATACGTTATAGGCGTACCCACCTCAATAGCTGTAGGCACAAGTGCTTTCCAGATACTTTTTGCCTCAGGATATGGCGCTTTTTCCCATTTTTTTGCCGGCCACGTGGAATTCAGGCTTGTTGCCATGCTGCTTGCAGGATCAATGGTTGGCGTTCAGATCGGTGTATACACCTCCGGCAGGATCGGAAATAAAAATATCCGAAAATATTTTTCATGTGTTATAAGCCTTTCAATTTTAATGATTATTTACAGCCTTGTTAAAAATTTCTTTTTTTAAAACACTGGGTCATTCCCTGTGTTGAGATATCATCGCTAATATGGGTGATTGATGACAACTAAATTTAGATATTTTATAGAATAATGTTGACTTATAAATTATATGTATTACATATGTAATAAATAATAACTTGAAATCAGCCGTTAAAAACAAATAAAAGGAGATTAAAAATGAACATGAAAACAAAAGCAGTCGTATTTATTTCAATGTTAGTCCTGTTATTTTCTACAGCAGCCTGCAAACAATCAGGAGAGGCTGAAAAAGCTGGTGGAGCTGTAAGCAGTGCAGTAGAAGACGGTGGTAAAGTTATTGGAGAAGAAGTAGATGTAGTGGAAGAAGAAGGGGGAAAAGTTATTGAAGAAGAAGTAGTAGATGTAGTAGAAGAAGAAGGGGGAAAAGTTATTGAAGAAGAAGTAGTAGATGTAGTAGAAGAAGAAGGGGAAAAAGTAGAAGAGTAATCCAAAGCTGGCATAGAGCCGATAAACTCCGGCAAAACCAAAAGTTAGCACCTAAGAACTATATTGAAAAGGCGGAAATTTAAACACTCCGCCTTTTCTATATTTGCCATAATTTTTTTAGTAATCTTATGTCCCCAGCATCAAGGCAAACTACACATTTACATCAATCCTGAAAATTTTAGATTTATCAAGGCAAAAAGATTAGAATTTTGCAATTGGGGGAAGTATGGGGCCCAAAAGAGCATCAGGTGGAATGCCCATATCAAGTCCAAACCGGGTTCCCTCATCTTCGACCAGCACCCACTGTGCCCACTGACCATGGAGTTTATATTTGTACTCTATATCCTCCTGATCAAAATTCCTATCCTTATTATTTTTAACAATAACTTTATAAGAATCAAAAAGAGTTACTGACATTTGCTTATAAAAATCGATTTCACTGTCTTCAAGGTAGAAAAAATATATCCCAGCGTGACTGCCGACATTTGATTTTCTATATTTGGATTTAAAAAAATCAGCCCTAATCTTCCGCAGATTTTCATAGTCCTGACCATATTCATCACACAAAGATTTCATCCTTTCCGCAAAATATTTCACATCATCTTTATTTTCAAAATAAGGAAATATGTCAGTACCGCCTGCCAAAATTACTTTTTCTCCAACAATATTAGCGCGGAGCTCAATATAGGCTTTTGGAATCTTTGGATTATTAGGATGAATACCGATCTCCAACACAAGTGCTCTCATCCTGGAATCTTTTATCCCCAGCTTTTCGGCAAGAACAGGAGGAGTCTCTATTTCAAGGTCACAATATACTAGACTTGCTTTTTCAAATATCTCTCCCCGTGATATCATCACATCTGTTGGACCTATTTTGCTTTCCCACCTTTTTTTTTCTATTCCTGAAGTACTGTTAAAAGACTTGCAGAATGCTTCGAATTTTTTTTGGACTTCTGAAAGAAAGCCAATAACTTCATCTAATTTGTTCAAAATAACTCCGTCTATGTCAGTAATTTTTTGGGATAAAAAGATCTAAAAGATATAAGGGCAATCGCCATATAAGCTATAGTTTTGGGTATCATCAGCATTCCAATAAGCGGATAATAGGTCAATAAAAACACTACCGGAGCATAACATACCAGAGAAATAATGATCATTCCACCTATCCATTTTAAAACCGTGTCATCTGTAGCAATTGCATCTCTTATGATAAGATAAACCGTTCCAATCTGCATCATAACAAGGGGAATATTTCTTATCATAAAAGAAAAATCTTCCTGCTGCTCACCATCCCAGGTATTGCCGGGGAGAAGCATTAAAATTGAGCGAATAATTGCAAGCAAAAAAACGATAAAGGCAGCAATTTCAAATTTTTTATTAAAACGAGCTTTCCACATAAGGACCATACAGACATAAAAAAGAGTGAAGGTCCATGCCGTCATAATGCTTCCTATGGGAGCTATCATAATACTGGAGCCCAATAAAGTTATTTTTGCATCAAGCCCGCCCATTGAGAAAGCAACTACACGGGCACCCACATGCCCGAGGTCTCCCAAAGCCAAAAAAAGGAAAGCCCAAAGGATACAAAGAGCAGTGCCTTTATTCCGAGGATTCACATTGGGAAGCCGTACATACATGGCTAGCACCAAGATACTGATAAAGATCAAATAGAAAATATTAAAACTAGTTTCCAACCAGATCCTAACTGTTTCATCCATTGTTCTGTCCTAACAAACTTTTTTTAAAATTTTCATATGTGAATACCTTTATATGAAATACCTTTTGCAGATAAATCAAACCTCTAATGAATATTTGTATCGCATGGGATATTCTCTATTTTCATTTACGCACCGGGCGATATATGCTTTTTCAGCATCTGTTATATCTCTTAAGGTTTCCAGAATCTCATTTCTATTACCTATATTTATGATTGTGTTTAATTCAATAAATTTTTCCGGGGGAACTATCACTTCTTCAACTACAGAATTGCTTCTTACAAAAACAGAATCCCCAATCTCAACACAGGCAAGTATTGTTTTAGATCCGATAAAACATCTACTCCCAATTACAGCCGGGCCATGTATCACTGCCCCGTGATTTATAATTGTCTCATCGCCTATTTTAATAGTCTGTTCAGCATGAACATGAAGAACTGAAAGATCCTGGATTCCGCACCCTGACCCAATGTCTATCCTAGCCTTTTCATCTTCTGCAGAAAATCTATCTGCCCGTATAACAACGCTTGGACCGATATAACAGTTAGGGCCTACATTTACTCTGCCTATAATTATAGCTGATGGATCAACATAAGCCGTTGTATCTATATGAGGTGTATCACCGACTACATTTTCTCTTAACATATCACATCTCCAAATGATTTATATTTGCCTAAAAAACTCTAGCACATTACTTAAATCAACACAAAATTAATAGGAATTTTTTCTTTTCTAATTTCATGTGTAAGGCATTAAAAAAATAAATAATAAAAAATATTTATCCATATTTTGATTATTTATCGTATATTTTTAAAAAATATATAATGTAATGCATTAAGTATAACTTAGGTCAGATAAAACAATATTATTACTGTTAAATAAAGCCTTATAATGCTATAACTTTTGAAACAATTCACACATCCCAAAAAAATAAAATTCATCCACCTAAAGATTTTTATTATGAAACTTGATGAAGTCCTAGAAAATCTGAAGAAAAACATCAAATTTAAAGATGGTACCAATATCGGCGACACCATTCTAATAGGGATGAAATCAGGACTTTTTTTTGGTATTGTCCAGGATATAGAAAGCAATGTAAAAAAAGGCTGGAGGGACATTTCTTTTAAACTCCTGGTTATGCCCCCCATCGATGTAACCTGGACTCTTAGAACATCCCAGATGACCGGTGAAATATTTACCATGGACAGTGAAGAGCAGTTTGTTATTGCCATAGATACACAACGGAAAAAAGAACGGCCCCAGAAAAAAAGAACTCCGAAGAAAAACCATAATAGAAAAGGAAAACTTACTCTGGTCAAAAGTTAATTAATCAACTTATGACCAAGTCAAAAATATTGAGACATCGGAAAATTCCTGCGATTATGCCAAATAAAACTTATCCTGGAAGAGAATTATAAAACCATTATCCAGAAGGAATATCAAAGTTGAAACACGCAAATTTCGTACATTTACATGTCCACACCCAGTACAGCCTGCTGGACGGAGCAATAAGATTTGCCGACCTGCTAGAGAAAGCCAGAGAATATCAGATGCCTGCCCTCTCCATTACAGATCACGGAAATATGTTCGGCGCAATTGAGTTCTATCAAAAAGCGCGTAATATTGGAATAAAACCCATTATCGGATGCGAAATGTATCTTGCCCCTCAAAGCCGCTTTGACAAAGAATCTCATGGAGGTTTAAAAACATCAAATCATCACCTAATACTGCTTGCAAAAAATAAAGTCGGATATAAAAATCTTTTACAACTGGTATCTGCTGCATACCGCGAAGGCTTTTATTACCGACCCCGCATAGACAAAGAATTGCTTAAACAAAAAAATGAGGGCCTTATAGCGCTTAGTGCCTGTCTTCATGGAGAAATTCCCTCTTCTGTCCTTGCAGGAGATTCACAAAAAACTACTGCGCTAGTGGAAGAATATATGTCAATTTTTAATAACAACAGGTTTTATCTTGAACTTCAGGAAAACGGGATTGAAGACCAAAAGAAAGTTAACAATGCACTCATAAAAATAGCAAAAGAAATGTCCGTTCCGCTTGTCGCCACCAATGACTGTCATTATCTCAACAAGGTGGACTCAAAAGCTCACGAAGTCCTTCTGTGCATCCAGACCGGAAAAACAATGAACACTCCGGATAGAATGCGTTTTTCAACTGATGAGTTTTATTTTAAATCTCCAGATGAAATGAAGGAGGCTTTTGCTCATGTACCCGAAGCAATTGAAAACACGGTTGCTATTGCAGAACAGTGCAACCTTGAGATACCCCTGAAAGACTACATTTTCCCACACTTTGACCATCCAGGGACAGAGAACAATGAAGAACTGTTTGAACGTCTCAGTCGTGAAGGACTTCAGACACGCATTAACAAACTGAAAAAAAATGATCCTGAATTCATCAAGGATCGTTTTGAAATTTATAATAAGCGTCTTGAAGATGAAATAAAAATGATCAGAAAAATGAAATTTACTACCTATTTTCTGATCGTTTCTGACTTCATAAACTACTCAAAAAAAAATAATATACCGGTAGGTCCCGGCCGCGGTTCTGCTGCGGGAAGTTTGGTCGCATATGCATTAAAGATCACTGAGATTGACCCGATTAAAAACGGACTTCTTTTTGAGCGTTTTTTGAACCCTGAACGAGTCACCCCCCCTGATATCGATGTTGACTTCTGCATGAACGGCCGAGACAAGGTTATTGAATATGTTACCAATAAATACGGAAAAGACAAGGTTGCACAGATAATCACTTTTGGAAAAATGCTTGCGAAGGGTGTTATCCGTGACGTGGGCCGCTCACTTGACATGCCCTATAATGAAGTTGACAAAATAGCCAAGCTTATCCCCAACGATCTAGGCATCTCCATAGACCAAGCAATAGCCCAGGAACCAAAATTAAAAGAGCTGATTAAAAGCGACCCACAAATTGCCAATCTGATTACTGTCTCACGGGCACTCGAAGGTTTAACCCGTCATGCCTCCACCCATGCAGCCGGGGTCGTGATAGCTGACGCTCCTCTTGATAATTATGTGCCACTGTTTAAAAACCCGAAAGATGAAGAAATCGTAACCCAATATCCAATGAACGATGTTGACAGTATCGGCCTTATTAAATTTGACTTCCTGGGGCTTCGAACACTTACAGTTATAGACACAGCAGTAAAACTGATACTCTCAGACCCAAAAAACAGCCTTCCTGATATAAATGATCTTCCTCTTGACGATCAAAAGACATTTGCTCTTCTATCCTTGGGTGAAACAGAGGGGATTTTTCAGCTTGAAAGTTCAGGAATGAAAGAACTCCTTACCCGGATCAAACCTGGCTGTATTGAAGACTTAACAGCGCTTCTTGCCCTTTACCGTCCCGGCCCTCTTGGCAGCGGAATGGTTGATAATTTCATTAAAGGCAAAAATGGAGAAATTAGTATCAAATATGATCTTCCCCAACTTGAAGATATACTGAAAGAAACCTACGGTATAATTTTATACCAGGAACAGGTCATGAAGATTGCCAGCACCCTGGCCAGTTTTTCTCTGGCTGACGCCGATCTTCTAAGACGGGCAATGGGTAAAAAGAAACCGGCTGAGATGAAAAAGCAGAAAAAGAAATTTTTAAGCGGGGCAAAAGAAAATAAATTTGACCTTAAAAAAGCTGAAAAGATCTTTGACCTCATGGCAATGTTTGCTGAATACGGTTTCAACAAATCACACAGTGCGGCATATGCTTATGTATCTTTTCAGACCGCTTATTTAAAAGCACACTTTCCTGTTGAATTTATGGCTTCATTATTAAGTTCAGAAATGGATAACACAGACAAAGTCGTAAAACATATAAATGAGTGTCGCGAAAAAAATATTGAAATTCTCCCGCCTGATGTAAACGAGAGCTATCGCGATTTTACCGTGCCCGGACACCAAATAAGGTTTGGGCTTGCCGCTGTAAAGAATGTGGGGCATAACGCAATTCAATCAATCCTCAGTGCAAGAGAAGAAAATGGGAAATTTGGCTCACTCTTTGAATTCTGCGACAGAGTTGACTTAAGAAAAGTAAACAAAAAAGTAATGGAAAGTCTCATTAAGTGCGGTGCTTTTGATTCTTTTAATATAAAACGATCTCAACTTATGGCTGTACTGGAAGATGTTGTAGGCACTGTACAGAGAGCTCAGAAAGAAAAAGAGAAGAACCAGATGAGCATGTTTGAAGTCATTGCTGAGACAACCGGAACATATGAAAATGAGGGGGTTAATTATCCTGATATTCCCGAATGGGACCAGAAAGAATGCCTTACATATGAAAAGGAATGCCTTGGCTTTTATATAACCGGACACCCCATGGATAATTACAGGAAGGCTCTCAAAGCTTTCACCAATGTAGACACGGCATCTGCTTTAGCTGCTGAGAGTGAAAGAGAAGTGAGAATAGGTGGAATGATCTCAACCATTAAAAAGATTACTACCAAAAAAGGAGATCCGATGGGTTTTGCAACTTTTGAAGACCTGTCAGGGACCATTGAGATAATTCTTTTCCCTGAAACATTCCGCGCTTTTGCCCCACTGCTTGAAGCTGATCAGCCTCTCCTTATAAAAGGGAGGCTCTCCATTGAAACAGATAACAATAATAAAATAATCGCAAGCGAGATAGTCCCCCTTGACCAGGCTCATGAAATCGCTAACCCGGATATTCATCTAAAATGTTCCATCAGAAAACTCGGCAGCGAACAGGTCGAAAAAGTTAAAAAAATAATTAAAAACAATCCCGGCAAATCCAAGATCTTTTTTCATGTTATAATCCCTGGAAAAAGCGAAACCATAATAAACCTTGGCGATTCCTATCTTGCCAGCGCATCAGGTCTATTTACAACCGAGATTGAATCCGCCCTTGGGAAAAACAGTGTAAATTTAAACTGACCCATTAATCATCTTCTGAATGTGAAATTTCAATGCTCAAACCATTTAACACCTAATTAAAAATTTCCAGTAATGGACTACGAAGAAAGATCATACAGGAAATACGCACAGACAGAAGGCTTAAATTCTTTTAACGTAACAGTTAAAGAAACAGATCTTTTTATTAGTACCACAAAAACACTTAGAGAAGAAGCTCTTGATGCTGTTGTACAGTCACGCTTTATGATTGAACAATACATTAAAGCCTGTCCTGTATTTGCCACATCACTTGTTCCCCTTCCCAAAGATAAACATGCTCCGGACATCATACAGAAGATGCTTCAGGCTGGAGAACAGACCGGAGTAGGACCAATGGCAGCTGTGGCAGGTGCTATTGCTGAATATACTGGTCTGGAACTTCTCAAGTCATGTGATGAAGTACTGGTAGAAAATGGTGGGGATATCTTCTTTAAAGTTAACAGAGGATTAACTATCTCCATTTTTGCAGGCAAATCTCCCTTGAGTGAAAAAATAGGCCTAAGGATCCCACAAAAAGAAAATGCGTATTCAATATGCACATCATCAGGAAAGGTGGGCCCGTCACTCAGCCTTGGGACAGCTGATGCCGTTACCATAACCTCTTTTTCTGCTACTTTAGCCGATGCCGCTGCAACTGCAATTGGAAATATTATAAAAACAGGAGATGACATACAGAAAGGAATAGACTCTGCACAAAAAATTTCTGGCATTGACGGTATTATCATAATTAAGGACACACAGCTTGGTGTCTGGGGAAATATTGAACTCATCAAACTTTAGCATAAACCATTTTCAATACAACATGTCTTTGTTATTCAGAAATCAACCCTTCTTCCTCCGATTTTACAGCAAGAAAAGTTGAAATACTTACATTACACCCTACCATACAACAAATTGTTTTTCAGCCCAAATCATGATACTATTATTCTCGTATTCATAATAAAAGACACAGGGAAAAATACATGAGAAGTGTCTGGGCACCATGGAGAATAAACTACATCCTTTCTAAAAAACAAAAAAGTTGTGTATTCTGCATCAAAAAGACAAGAGGTTATAAAAAGCGCCACTATATTTTGGCTGAAAGCAAACACTCTTTTATTCTTCTAAACAAATATCCATATACTGCCGGTCATTTAATGGTTTTGCCTCAAAGACATATTTCTGAACTGATGTTTTTAAAAAACAACGAACATATAGATTTTTTTAATATGCTAAACTTTGCCACAAAAGCGCTAAAAAAAGCAATTAAGCCTGACGCTCTTAATATAGGTGCAAATCTCGGCAAGGCGGCAGGATCAGGAATAGGAGAGCATCTTCATTTCCATATTGTAGCCCGTTGGAATGGCGATCATAATTTTATGCCAGTAGTCTCAAAAACCATGGTTATTTCAGAGTACCTAGATGATACATATAATAGACTGTCACCCTATTTCAAAAAGGATTATCTAAACTGTAATAATGAATAAGCGTTACCCTTTAACAATAAAACCTTATTTTATAATAGGCAGATATATTGCGACACCTGTCTTAATTGTCCTGGTTGTATTCTTTTCAACATTAACAGGCTATGCAGAGGCTTCAAAAAAAAGTCCTAACCGGATTAAAAATATTACATATACCCACACAGTAAAAAATGAGGAAATAACTATACTTCTTGAAAAAGAAATATCTTACCAGGCATGTTTTTTAGACCATAACCCAAAACAGAAGCTGCCGTATAGGCTTTACCTTGATCTTCATGATACGACCCTAGACACAAAAGTTAATAAAGCTGACATCCCCTCCAGCTCAGCTATCAAACGTATTAGGATAGCACAAAAAAACAATACCACTACAAGAGTGGTGTTGGATATCAAAAATAAGATATTTCGGGAAGACTACAAAATAATCCAGTCAAAAAACCAAAAGGCCATAATAATAGAGATTGAAAACAAAAAGGCAAAACAAAATGATAAAGCAAGATTAGTCAAAGAACTCGTCTTATCTGAAAAACATCCCCAAAAAATACTCGGCGGTACCTCAGACCTTTGTACAGTTGTAATTGATCCCGGACATGGAGGCAAAGATCCTGGTGCAACAGGATATCAGAAAACAAGAGAAAAAGATGTATGCCTGTCACTGGGGTTAAAGCTGCAAGAACATATTAATTCTAAAAAAGGTTATAAAGCGATACTTACACGAAATTCAGATATATTTCTCTCTCTTGATGAAAGGGGGATCATAGCAAATAAAAATAATGCCGATATTTTTATTTCTCTCCATGCCAACTCACACGAAAACACAAAAATTACAGGAATAGAAACATATTACCTCAGTTTTGCGTCAGACGAAGAGGCAAGAAAAGTTGCAGCAAGAGAAAACTTTACCACCACCAGTAAGATCAGTGATCTTGAAATGATATTTTTTGATCTTTTGCAGAATAATAAAATCAATCAGTCAAGCATCCTTGCCGGATATGTTCACAATGCGATGGTCAATAAAATTTCAGATAAATATCATGAAAAAATAAGAAATTTGGGAATAAAACATGCTCCGATGAGAGTCCTTATAAACACTGAAATGCCCTGTATTCTGATCGAAACAGCTTTTATAAGCAACCCCAAAGAAGCCAAAAAACTCAAAAGTTTGGCTTTTCAAAATACACTTTCGGCATCCATTTTTAACGGCATTGAAAATTTTAAAAGTGCCCGGGAAACAGCATTCAATAAAACTGCCCCTTGAAATTATTTATCATACCGTTTAACCCCAGATGTGACAATAAAGGCTTGCCATATGGAGTATCCTACAATAAATTATATCCGTAACAACGGAATAAGGCCGGTTAAAAAACGCGGGCAGAACTTCCTGATTGATAAAAACATCGCTGAAAAGGTCGTGTCTCATGGTTACATTTTACCTAATGAAACCGTGATTGAAATTGGACCCGGCCTCGGAGCACTGACATATTTTCTAACACAAACAAATACCCGGATATTTTCATTTGAAATAGACAATATTCTTTTTAAAATTTTAAATAATTCCCTCATCAACGAATCAAATGCTCAAGTCATAAACAAAGATATCCTTGGAATTGATTTTAATGACTATGCGGATCAAAACGGAAACACCGTCTTAATTGGAAGCATTCCTTATTCAATAACAACCCCTATTCTTTTAAAGTTTCTGGAAAATTGCAGTATTTTTAAAAGGGCTGTATTTATTGTTCAAAAAGAGGTTGCAGAAAGGCTGTGCGCTGAACCGGGAAGCAGGGATTACGGAATATTTTCAGTCTATTGCAGAACCTATCTTAAACCATCTATTGTTCAAATCATCCCTTCTCAGTGCTTTTTTCCAAAACCCAAAATTGATTCCGCTACAATTGAACTGGTGCCCATAAAGGGAAAAAATTGGAGCAGTGATAACGAAAAACTGTTTAGAAAAGTGGTCAGGGCATCTTTTTCCAATAGACGAAAAACTCTTAGCAACAGTCTTAAAATTTTTCTTCAAAATAAAAAAATTGACCAAACCCTTTTCAGCGCCAGATCAAAGGAATTTGGAATTGACCTGTCCAGAAGAGCCGAAACACTTTCTGTCAATGAATTTTACAAACTGACCGAAATTACAAGAGATATGTTGAATAAATAGTAATAAATAAAAAATGATGAGATTTATTTGCGACTCAATGCTTGGTAAGCTTGCAAAGAAGCTCAGAATGCTTGGCATTGATACTTCGTATCAAAATAAAATCACAGAAGAATATCTCATTGCTACGGCCCTTAATGAAAACCGGACTGTCTTAACACGTAAAACAGCCTTTATCATCTCAAACAAAGACGTTCCTTTCCTTTTCATTTTAGACAACAACCCAAAAAATCAGCTGAGACAGACCGTCTCAAATTTTAAAATAACCAAAGAAATGATAAACCCTTTCAGCAGATGTATCTCCTGCAATAAAGAACTTAACCGCCTGGAAAAAGACCTTGCTGAAGGGAAAGTTGCTGATTATGTCCTTAACACAACGGATACTTTTACAACATGCCTCTCCTGTGGAAAAATATACTGGCCAGGAACACACCTTCAAAATATGAAAAGATTAATAAATAATATATTCATAGGATCTGATGAGCAGGAAGCCCATACCTTAGATTAGCCTGGAGATATTTTCATACATTTATTATGTAGTAGCTTCATAATATACTCATCAGTCATATGTTTTTTTATAAAAAACAGTCCGGAATTTTTTTAATTTCATTTTTTTGCATTATCTAAATTTTTAGTATAATAAATAACAAAAGTTTATAACTATTAATCCCATAGAGGAGAGAACCATGGAAAATATATCAGATCAAATTATTGTTTTTATAAGCACATACGGCATAAAAGTTTTAGGCGCTCTCATCATTCTTATAGTGGGTTGGATCGCTGCCGGAATAGGACGAGACGTATCAAGAAAAGGATTGGAGAGTAAAAATGTCGACCCATCAATTGTCTCATTTGTCACTTCCCTGACACACATTATCATCTTAGTCGTTTTCGTACTGGCGGCCATGAATAAATTCGGCATTCAAACCACCTCGTTTGTTGCCATCCTGGGCGCTGCAGGGTTTGCCATAGGTTTTGCGCTTCAGGGCTCACTTGCAAACTTTGCTGCCGGCGTTCTGATACTGATACTGAAACCTTATCGGGTGGGTGATGTTATTGACAGCGCTGGTGTTGTCGGTAAGGTCATGGAAATACAGCTCTTCACAACCATATTGTCCACACCGGACAATATAAAAATTATGGTGCCAAATGGTATGATATTCGGCAGCGTCATAAAAAACATTTCCGCATACGACACACGAAGGGTGGATATGGTAATAGGTATCGGTTACAATTCCAATATTTCAAAAGCATGTGATATAATGCTATCCATCATGAAAACAGACTCCCGTATCCTTACCGATCCCGAACCTCAAATTGTCGTAGCAGAACTGGCTGACTCAAGCGTTAACCTGGCTGTACGGCCATGGGTAAATAAGGATGATTACTGGAATGTTAAGTTTGATCTGACGCGTAAATTCAAAGAAGCCTTGGATGAAAATAATATCGAGATACCCTTTCCTCAAAGAGTTATACACATGGTTTCGAAAATATCAGAAAACTAACCAGACATCATACAGGTAGAGGAGGTTTTGTCTTATGTAAAATTCCTATAAGATAAAACCTGTAGCCGGAATGTCGTTTAAGTATTTTAAAAAAGCTATATGATTATATTTTATTGAACGGCACAATCCGAAGGATCACCCTGAATCTTTGAAACTGTGTGGGGTATTGTTTTAAGTATGATCTCAAGGTTTTCTTTAGCACCCTTTGGGCTGCCGGGAAGATTAATAATCAGTGTATTTCCTCTGACTCCTGCGACAGCCCTTGAAATAAGTGCATGGGGGGTCTTCTTGAAGCTCTCCATTCGCATAACCTCTGCAAAACCTGGGATTTCCCGATCGATCACAGCAAGGGTAGCATCCGGCGTCAGATCCCGGGGAGAAACACCGGTGCCTCCGGTAGTAACAATAATATCTAGTTTAATTTTATCAGAATATGAAATAAGCTTCAGTTTAATTAAATCCATTTCATCAGGAATGATTTCATATTTTTCAACCGTGATCCCAATCCCTGCAAGAAGTTCTCTTACTGCTGGCCCGCTCTCATCTATACGCTCGTTTCTTGAACTCTTGTCACTTATGGTTAAAATACCTGCCTTCATTTCTTTGCCAGACCTTTATCTTTCTTTATTAGCAAGGATTTTTACAGCAGTTTTTGTCAGCGCTGTCGGAACATTTTTGCTTTTTGAGACATTTCTTAAATCCTTAGGAAGCAGATGTCTCAAAAACTTTATAGCAGTGGGAAGTGGCGTCTTTGGGTTATTCACAAGCGCCACTTTTACCATATAGTTTTTTGTATATTCTTTTTTATTTGATATTATAAGAGAGACGTCTTTAGACAGATTCTTATTTCCTGCAAATGATATTATCTCCTCTTCTGTAATTTTTGGACTGTTCAAAACAGCCTGAACAATGATCCTGTTTGGATTCTTTATCAGGAGATTTCTGGCTTCCTTGCTTCCCATGGTTGCCAGCTCAACCATCTCACTAACCGACATTTGCTGAATACGATTATAGAGTGCTTCATGTACTACTCTCTCCTCACTCTCGCCAGGCATTTTTTCTTCATCCATTTGTCGAGTTTTATATGCTAATTAATTGTTTAAAATATTATATCTTGACCTTTAGACCCAAGCTATTCTTCCTCCTTTTTGGACGCTGTAATTATTTTATCGCTTATCTCTCTGGGAACTTCTTCATAATGATCAAATGTCATTTCAAACATTCCACGACCACTTGTCATGGAAGTAAGCTCTGCGGAATACATAAGCATCTCAGCAAGTGGAACATGGGCTTTGACCATCTGTCCGCCGACAGCCTGTTCCATTCCAAGCACTCGACCTCGCCTGCTGTTAAGATCTCCCATAACATCGCCAGTTGCATCATCAGGCACAGTAACTTCAACCAACATAATCGGCTCGAGCAGAATCGGCTTACATTCTGGAAATCCAAGTTTAAACCCTTTGGAACCAGCAATCTGAAAAGCCATGTCAGAGGAGTCAACATCATGATATCCACCGTCATATAAAGTAACCTTAATATCAACAATAGGGTAACCCGCAAGAATACCATCTTTCATCTGGTTAACAATGCCTTTTTCAACTGCAGGGATATAGTTCTTTGGAATAGCACCGCCGACGACGCTGTTTACAAACTCAAAACCACCACCCGGCAGCGGCTCGATCTCTATCCAGGTATCCGCGAACTGTCCGCGTCCACCCGACTGTTTTTTATGTTTTCCCTGTACCTTCGTCCTGCCTTTAATAGTTTCACGGTAGGAGATTTTAGGGGTCTTCATCACAATATCAACACCGAACTTT
>JAHEEI010000156.1 GCA_024640785.1 Pseudomonadota bacterium | reverse complement strand
TCTGTAATCATCCAAAGATGAAATCCGGGGGAGATCATAACTGAAATAATAGTAAGCTAAAATTACGCTGAGAAAAGAAAAGAGGGTGGTAAAGCCAAAAAAAGCCAGGCAAAATAATAGCCAGTTTACTTTTCTCTTTTCAGTGCTTTTAACCTTCCCTTTTTTAGTACCGCACAAAAGTTGCCGTTTCCAGCCCTTTAAGTGTTGCAATATATTCTTCAGGCCTAAGTTTTTCAAGTAATTCATGCTGCCGCTCAAGATTATATTCTTCTATCCAACGATCAGTTGTTTCACGTACTACTGACAACTTTCTAGATATAAAAACCTAACAACTCCTCACGATATGTCCGGTTATAATGTTTAACAAATACGTTCTGGGTCGATTTTCCAGATTGTATAAGTCCCGGGTTGACCCCTCTTTTCTTCTGTTCATTCAGCCATTTTTACTGCCATAAATTCTGGCCCATTATCGACCCGTATTTTGCAGGATATCCTCGCAAATCTAAATTACATTCCAGCACACCCGCAACAGCGGACGAAGATAACCTCGGATAATGCTATTTAACAACTAATCTAATGTCAGCTCAAATGCGTTTTCTATTAAATCAATCTCATAACCATCGTTCAAATACTGTACTGAAACAACATCAAACCTTGCCGCCCTGTTATCCATCTTATACCGCTGAACAAATTCCAATGCAACCCTTGAGATTTTAGTCTGCTTTGCAGGAGTGACTGCCTCCTGAGGAAGCCCGTATTTTTTAGTGCTTCTGGTTTTAACTTCAATAAAAGATAATATTTTTTTATGTTTTGCAATTATATCTATTTCACCAAAAGAACATTTATAGTTCCTGAAAAGAAGCTTATATCCTTTTTTTTTTAGAAAAGCAGCAGCTATATCTTCTCCCCTTTTTCCCAGTGTTTTAGTTTTTACAGTCATAGTAAAAATCAGCGGATTACAACCCTGTTAAAACTTTTCCTGTGTACAGGACAACATTGATGATCAATAAGAGCATTTAGATGTTCGGCCGTACCGTAGCCTTTATTTTGTGCGAAATTATATTCAGGATATAACTGATGGTATTTTTGCATTATTAAATCCCTAATTACTTTTGCCATAATAGAAGCAGCCGCAATTGAAAGACTTTTTGTATCACCTTTTTTTATAGCCGTTTGGGAAATGTCTGAAGAAAAAGAATGGAGGCCGTCTATAATTATATAGTCCGGCTTAATACAAAGGCTTTCAACAGCTTTTTTCATGGCCGCAAGAGCCGCCCTGAGTATATTGGTATGGTCTATCTCATCATGATCGATCAGAGCCCAGTTCCAGGCAAGAGCATTATTACTAATTACAGCATAAAGTTCTGTTCTTTTACTTTCCGTAAGCGTTTTTGAATCCCTGATGTCCGGATGTGAAAAATCTCTGGGAAGAATTACTGCGGAAGCCACCACCGGGCCGGCCAAGGGCCCCCTGCCCACTTCATCTACTCCAGCAACATGCGTGTAGCCTCGGTCATACAATATCTGTTCTGGACAGGTTTTGTCCTGGAGCAATGAAGAGAGTGGTTCCATAAAGGATATGAATGATTATTGAAATCTTCTAGTCTTAACTCTGGCAGCTTTTCCTCTTAAACTGCGGAGATAATAGAGACGAGACCTGCGAACCAGTCCTTTTTCAACAATTTCAATTTTATCAATTGATGGAGAATGAAGAGGAAATACCCTCTCAACACCTATTCCATAAGAAATCTTTCTGACAGTAAAAGATGAACGGATACCGCCTTTTTTCTTAACGATTACAATACCCTGGAAGACTTGAACCCTGTCTTTTTCGCCCTCTCTGATTTTAACATGCACCCGGACAGTGTCTCCCGGACGGAAAGACGGAATATCCATTCGCATCTGTTCTCTTTCGAGTCTGTCAATTATATTCATTTTTTTACTCCAACCTTTCAGTTCCTTTTATATTTTCAAGTTGTTTTTTTTCTTTATCAGTAAGATCAGCCCTTTCTATAAGATCAGGCCTTCTCTTCGATGTCCTTTTAAGGGATTCTAGTGATCTCCATTCCGATATCTTTTTATGATCTCCGGAAATAAGAACTTCCGGCACACACAAACCCCTGAAATTATCCGGCCTTGTATACTGAGGATATTTGAGAAGTGAATTAGAAAATGTATCCTCAGAAACAGATGCCGCGTCCCCCACTACCCCGGGAACTAGCCTTGCAACCACATCCAGAACGGCCATTGCCGCAATCTCCCCACCGGTAAGGACAAAATCACCAATGGATAGTTCTTCATCGATAAATGAGAGCACCCTCTCATCGACCCCTTCATACCTGCCGCAGAGGATAAGTACCTGAGAATATGTGCTCAGCTTTTTTGCTTTTTCCTGCGTTAAGAGGACTCCCTGGGGAGTCAAAAATACTGTTCTGGTATTTCCTGTTGGCAACCTTATGGCTTCTATAGCCCTAACAATTGGTTCTACTTTCATCACCATGCCTGCTCCACCACCATAAGGAGTGCCATCTGCCGTCCTGTGTCTGTCTTCGGTATATTCCCTCAGATCATGGACTCGGATGTCTAGCAACCCTTTCTTTTGAGCCTTTCTTATAATCCCTTCGCTTAAAGGGGACTCAAACATTGAAGGAAACAGGGTGATTATATCAAATTGAACCATAGTTAAATGGTCTTATATAAACTAAAAACAGGGAAAATCCATTAGTTCTCTGTTTTTTAACATCTTCTTCTTATTGTCGGAAAAAGCTTAAAATTATCAGGTACAATTAAAGCCCTCTAAAAATAGAGCGCTGATATTAGACCTAAATACAAATTATTCGACTATTTCCAGAACTGCTCTTTTCCGTTTTTTTGCAGAAGCAGCAGACAATATTGTGCGGATTGACTGTGCGGTTCTACCATGTTTACCAATGATTTTTCCCAGGTCATCCTTTGCAACTCTAAGTTCAATCACAGATGTCTGTTCACCCTCTATTTCGCTTACTGATACCTCATCTGGACTGTCAACAAGAGCTTGAGCTAGATATTTAACTAAATCTTTCATAATCGCCTCCTATCACCTTAAAGTATCCAATTATTACTACTCTGTTCAAAAACCATTTTTCTGCAAAAAGTATAAACGGCAGAAACTAACCTGCCAACTCCTTAAAAAGACCTTCTTTTCTTAAAAGATTATCAACTGTCTGGGTCGGTTTTGCACCTTTTTTTAGCCAGTTCATAGCTCTTTCTTTTTTAACACTTATTTTAGAAGGATCGCAACATGGATCGTAAGTACCTAGTATTTCAATAAATCTTCCATCTCTAGGTGAAGTATCCTGTGCCACTACAATCCTGTAAAAAGGACTTTTTTTCTTTCCATATCTGGCAAGACGAATCTTTACAGCCATAATTCAAACTTCCTCCTTTAGTTTTTAGAAAGGACAAACCTTTCTATATTATCATAAAATCCTAAATAGATAATTTTTATCTATATTATGAGTTTTGTCAAGCTAAAATATGCAAAAAATACCTTGTAAACAATAAGTTCATATGCTAACTTTCCAAACGCTTTAAAAAACACACAAATCAAAAAATAAAACATGACATCTACTTATTCAACTTTCAACAAAGAAACCACCAGCAGCACAGACATAATAGACATAACAGGTCAGGTCGCTGCTATCGTTGGGAAATCTGACGTCTTAAATGGATCTGTTAATATTTTTGTAGCAGGCTCAACAGCAGCATTAACAACTATTGAATATGAAATCGGCGTTATAAATGATTTGAAAAATGCGATAGAACGGCTTGTTCCCCAGGATATGCACTATTCACATGACCGCAGGTGGGGAGATGGAAACGGTTTTGCCCATGTAAGGGCGGCTTTGCTCGGACCCTCCCTAACGGTTCCCCTTATCAATGGAAATTTACTTCTTGGAACCTGGCAGCAGATAACTTTATGCGATTTTGACAACCGCCCTAGAACACGTGAAGTATTTGTCCAGATCAATTCTTGAGGCTAAACAATTAAATTGTATTATTTTATAGTGAAAATAATATTTGAACATGAATAATATTTATAATACAAAAGACAGCAGTACCAGCTTATGCGAAAAACTCAGGTTTGAAGACATTAGTATTATTAAAACCCTGTGCGGAGAACATGACGAAAATATTAAAAAAATGTGCGGAGAGCTGGGCGTAAAAATAAATATTAAAGGGAATGAAGTTTCCATAAAGGGAACTGACCCCAGCATGGAAATAGCAAAAAAACTGTTTCAGGACCTCTACTTTATTATTGAGGCAGGATACAAGCTGGGTCCGGTTGATGTTGAACATGCAATAAACATGCTTAAAGACAGCTCACCTGTTAAACTTAAAGATATCTTTCTGGATACGGTTCTTTTAACACCAAAAAAAAGGACTATATCACCAAAAAGCATTATCCAGAAAGAATATATAAACGCGATAAGAAATTTTGATGTTGTAATTGGAATCGGTCCGGCAGGGACAGGGAAAACATATCTCGCAATGACAATGGCTGTAGCAGCACTTATGAATAAAAAAGTTGACAGAATTATCCTTGCCAGACCGGCAGTTGAAGCAGGAGAAAAGCTGGGGTTTCTTCCCGGAGATCTCTTTGAAAAAGTAAACCCGTACTTAAGACCGCTGTATGATGCCCTGCATGACCTTATGGAAATAGACAATGCAACAGATCTTCTTCACAAGGGCATAATAGAGGTTGCACCGCTGGCATTTATGAGGGGAAGAACATTAAATGACTCTTTTGTCATTCTTGATGAGGCACAGAATTCAACTTCCGAACAGATGAAAATGTTTCTTACCAGGCTTGGGTTTAATTCCAAGGCCGTAATAACAGGAGATATAACACAAGTTGATCTTCCCTCAGGAACAGTCTCGGGCCTCATAGAGACACAAAACATATTATCTAAGATTAAAGGAATCTGCACTGTCCGGTTTTCAGAGAAAGACGTTGTCAGACATCCTCTGGTTAAGGAAATAATAAAAGCCTACGAAACGGCAGAAAATTTGAGAAAAAAAGTCAAACACTAAGATACCAGTCTTTTTTTAACCTCAATAAAACGTTAAGATAATGAAAGATAAATTTTTAAAATACATAAAACCGGGAAAGAAAAAACCCTCAAAGATAGAGGATTCTAAAAAACCAAAGAAATCCGACATCATTACAAAACCTTTTATTGAACCCTCAACACACAGAGTCATCATTTGTATCCTGCTGTCTGCGGTTATGGCACTTCTAATATCTCCAAGGCTGAGAATTCCGGAACTCGCTTATATCCCTGGAGATATCTCAAAGCATAATATCAGAGCACCAGAGGATTTCTCTGTTGAGGACAAAGAAACAACTGCAATAAAAATCAAAGAAAAAACCGATTCCGTACAGTCTGTATATGATTTTAACTCAATGGCTGAAGACGAACTTGAAAAAAGAGTCATTGCAGCTTTTTCAATGGGCAGAAAAACTTTTAAAAATTCCAGAGAAAAAGAACTGACCCCAGAGAATAAAAATTATGTTCAGTTTCAAAAAAATTTAGAAACCAGTATCAGCCTGGAAGATTTCAAACTTCTCGCCCAGAGACAATTTAAAAAAGTAATTGAAGATTATCTCCTTGAACTGCTGATTCCGTTTACCCAGAGAGAAGTTGTCCTGTCAAAGGAACACCTTTTCAAAGAAAGAGGCCACGGAATAATTCTACGGGATGTTCATTCAAACGAAGAAGTGATCGTCGATGACTTTTCTTCAATTATCGACATAAAAGAAGCCCAGGCACTGTTAAAACGTGATGCGAGAATAGTCCTTAAAAATGTAAGAATCG
>JAHEEI010000027.1 GCA_024640785.1 Pseudomonadota bacterium | reverse complement strand
AGGTCAATAGTCTGCCCAATGGCAGGAACGACGATGTCGCACTTAATTATAAATTCTGAACCCTCAATGGGTACCGGTCGACAGCGACCGCTTTCATCCGGTTCACCCAGCTCCATCTTTATACACTCAAGCCCCACAACCTTACCGTTTTCGGCAATTACTTTTATAGGATTGGTAAGGTAATGAAACACAACCTTTTCTTCTTCAGCATCCTTGATTTCTATATGGTCAGCCGGCATCTCATTTTTTGTTCTCCGGTAGACCAGGTTCACATCAGGCTTGTTTATCCGGAATGAACAACGAACACAGTCAATTGCTACATTTCCGCCGCCAATAACCACAACTTTTCTGCCTTCTGGATAGGGATCTTTTCCAGAATTAATATCAAGAAGATATTTGACCCCGGGGATGAATCCCTGATAGTTCTCATTTTCCCCCTCTACGCGCATAGACGTGCCGAGGTGTGCGCCAATGGCTATAAGAACAGCATCATTTTCGTCTTCAAGCTGTTTCAAGCTTATATCAGTACCGACATTTGTATTGTATTTAATGGTTACACCCAGTTTTATCATTTGATCGTATTCACCCTTTATTATATCTCTAGGAAGTCGATAATCAGGAATACCTACAGCAGCCATCCCGCCCGGTTCGCCCAGACGCTCATAAATTGTTACCTGATGACCCTTTAAGGCTAAATGATAGGCGCAGGTAATTCCGGCCGGGCCAGCACCCACAATCACCACACGTCCGGTTTTATTGGACGGGGTTTGTCTGAAAACAGGTTTTTCCTTTCTTAATAAAGCATGATCAGCAGCAAAACGTTTCAGATGTTTTATTGAGATTGGGTCGTCCAGTATCATGCGGCGGCAGTTTTCTTCGCAGGGTCTTACACAGACACGGCCTAAAACACCGGGTATCGGTAGACGATCTTTTATAATTTTAAGAGACTTCCTAAAATCTCCGTCTTTAATAGATTCAACGTACGCAGGGATATCAAGGTGAAACGGACAAGCTTCCATACATGGGGCAGTCAGTTTGGATTTAAAAATAATGGAGGAAAAGACTTTTTTACTTTTTTCGATTACCTGGTCAAACTCCTTTTTGAAGTATTTTATAGCATCCAAAATCGGCAAAGGGCCTGTCTGACCGATACCGCATTTTGAGGAGAGGGAAATGGTTTTTGCAAGATTCTCAAGATTTCCAAGATCTTCAAAAGTTCCCTGTCCCTCGCACAAGGTTGTTAACAAGTCTGACATAACTTTTGTTCCGGTTCTGCAGGGGAAACATTTACCGCAGGACGCTTTTTGGACAGCTTCAAGATGCTCACGGCAGAGACCGATAATATTAACTTCTGGAGATCGAAGCACCAGACCGTTCCATCCGATAAGGGCTTTAATTTCTTCATGTTCTCTAAAGTTTTCCGGTAGTGATATGTTTTTTACCGGAGCAAAGTCCTGTGAGGCCTTGTCACGGTTATCAACTATTTCATCACCCCATGAACTGAAATATATTGCTGACATTTAAATCCTTTTGTTTAGGAACGGATATTTAAAATTCAACTTTATAAGCGCTAATCATGGCGCTATCTGTCGATCTCACCCAGAACGATATCTATACTACCTATTATTGAAATTGCATCAGCGATCATATGACCCTCAAGTAAACGGGGGAGGGCACTTGTTAATATAAAACAAGGAGACCTGATCTTCATCCGGTAGGGCTGTGCTGTGCCGTCTCCAACAAGATAGAATCCAAGCTCACCCTTTGAACCTTCTACAGAGTGATATACTTCACCAATTGGAGATTTCGGACCCTCAGACTGGATCTTAAATCTTCTGATTAACGCGCTGATGTCTTCTGTTACTTCGTCTGTCTCCGGGTTTGAAACCCATGGGTTGTCTACTTTTATTGGACCTTCGGGAAGATTTTCAATTGCCTGATCAATAATCCTAAGCGATTGTTTAAACTCTTCCATCCTGACCAGATATCGATCATACACATCACCCTTCTCTCCAACTGGGATTTGAAAATCAAAATCATCATAGCTGCAGTAGGGTAATACTTTTCGTATGTCATATGAAACACCGGAGCCTCTGAGGCTGGGTCCGGTCATTCCAAAATTAACCGCTTCTTCTGCTGAAATCGCTCCGATTTCCATCGTTCTTTTTCGCCAGATGATGTTGTCTGTTAAAAGTGTATTATAGCCGTCAACCGCTTCAGGAAACCATTTCACAAAATCACGGACACTTTTTACAAAATCAGGGGTAATGTCTTTTGCAACGCCGCCGATTCGTAGAAATGAAGGTGTCAGACGATAGCCGGAAATCTCTTCATTTATATTCATGATCATTTCACGATCACGGAAAGTGTAAAAGATAAGTGTCATCGCCCCGATGTCCAGAGCATGACTTCCTATCCACAGATGATGGCCCATGATACGGGCGAGTTCAGACATAATTACCCTGATATACTGGGCGCGTTTTGGAACCTCTAGGCCAAGAAGTTTTTCAACAGTCATGCAGTAACCCAGATTATTAAGAGATGCCGCTGTATAATCGAGTCTATCGGTCAGTGGGATTACCTGCTGGAAATTCATACTTTCAGCAATTTTTTCAATCCCCCGGTGAAGCTGACCCACATGAGGCGTTGCCTTTACAATTGTTTCTCCGTCAAGTTCAAGGACCAGTCGTAAAACACCATGTGTCGCGGGATGGTGCGGGCCCATATTTAATGTCATTGTTTTTGTTTCAGTCATGCCTAATAAACCTTAATTGTATCCGGATCAAATTTTGTATCAAAATCTTTACCTTTTAAAGGAAAATCCTTGCGAAGCGGATGGCCATCAAAATTATCCCAGGTTAAAATTCTTCTTAAATCCGGATGGCCAGAAAATTTAATTCCAAGCAAGTCAAATACTTCACGTTCAGCCCAGTTGGCAGATTTCCAAATGCCGGTCATAGAGGGTACGGTGTCGGTGATATCAACTTTTAGTTTGACAATTAAGCGTCTGTTGTGTTTAAGAGAAAAAAGCACATACACAAGCTCAAATCTCGGTACGATTGGAAGACGGTCTATTCCTGCAACATCAAGGAGTAGATCATAATTAAAGGTTTTATCATTTCGAAGAAGCTGCATCAGTTCAGGAAAGAATTCTTTTTTTACAGAGACCCGTAATTCATCTCGGTACTCGGTTTGTTCTTCTATTGAGCCGGGTAACGACTTGTTTATCTGTTCAATTATATGATTTGTTTCCATAATAAATCTAAATTATTTAGTTGTGATTTATAAGTAAGCTATCCTTTTACATCCGGACGGCAATCAATTTTCTCAGTTTTTATTTTTGCCTGAAGTTTCATCAATGCTGCAAGCAGTGCTTCAGGCCGGGGCGGACATCCGGGAATGTAAACGTCCACCGGGATAATCTGATCGACACCTTGAACAACAGAATAGCTTTGAAATATCCCGCCGGTTGATGCGCAGGCGCCCATGGCAATCACCCATTTAGGGTCCGGGATCTGTTCATAAATGCGTTTTACCATAACAGACATTTTTTTGGTGAGCGTTCCGGAAACGATCATCAAGTCAGCCTGCCGGGGAGAAGGACGAAAAACTTCTGAACCGAATCGTGCAATATCAAATGTTGCAAGACTGGTAGCCATCATTTCCAAGGCGCAGCACGCAAGCCCGAAGGTGCATGGCCACACAGAATTACTTCTTCCCCAGTTAACAAAATCTGTTATATTCGTGACCAGAATATTTTCATGTTTAAGATAATTCTCTATTCCCATTCCAGGGCTCCCTTTTTCCAGACATAAATATAACAAATAAAAAGAACGGCAACGAAAATAAGCATTTCAACAAAACCAAAAACCCCCAGCTTATTATAGTGAACAGCCCAGGGATAAAGAAAGACACATTCCAGATCGAAAACCAGAAATAAAAGAGCAACCACATAATACTTGATGGGAGTTTGTAGGTACTGTGCCCCCTCCGTTTTGATGCCGCACTCGTAGGTTTCTCTTTTTACCATAAAGCGTCTGCGGGGACCAAAGATACTGGAGAGTGCAACGGCGATAATTGAAATTGAGACGCCGAAAATAAACATTAAAAGCACAGGCACATAATTTTGGAGCATGTGATAGTTCCCTAACAATAATTAATTCTCTATTTTCACTTCAAACTGTAATCCTTTTTTCTATAAAAAGTAAACTTAAATAAGATATTTGAGGAGCAGATGATAGTCAAGAAAAAAATGAACAATTTGCTCCCTCATGGTTATAAAATATGGTATAAATTCATAATTAATTTAATCAAGCGGCTCTATTGTCAAGATTGTTTTACAAGGTTAATACATATGAAAATTATCGCTGATAATATTCAGATTACACATCATAAAATAAACAGAGCCATTGAAGTCTGGGACCCCGTACCGATTCAGGAACTGGTTAAAAAAGCTGAAGCACAGGGCGCTGAAGCCATTGATATAAACTCAGGTCCTTTGTCCCGTAACGGCGAAGAAAAAATGGTTTTTCTTGTTAATGCCATTCAGGCCGTCTCAGATCTTCCTGTTTTGCTTGATACTGTTAATGTCCGTGCTATAAAAGCTGGCCTTCTCGCTAACCGAAAAACTGCTGTCATTAACGGGTTCTCATTAGAACCTGAAAAACTTAAGCAGATCCTTCCACTCGCAAAAGAGTTTGAGGTTGATATTATTGGCTATCTCTTATTCCCAAATGGTCATGTTCCGCCAGACAGTGAAAGCCGTCTTAATGTTGCGGTGGACCTTTATAAGGCTTTTTTAAAAGCAGGTGTTGCTAAAGAACATCTTATTATTGATCCCGTACTGGTCCCTCTTATGTGGCAGCAGGGCAATCAACATGCCCGGGACGTTCTTTTGGTTATTCAGTCACTGCCTGACCTATTAGGTTTCTCCGTTAGAACTATCGCCGCACTTTCAAATCTTACAACAGGCAACACCAGCAGAGAAAATAAAATATTACTTGAACGAACATACCTGCCTATGCTTGTGGCAGGCGGTCTCAGTATGCTTATGTTAAATATCTTCCATGCTGAAACTGTACAAACTGCAAAGGTAAGTTCAACCCTTATCGGAAACAGTGTCTTTGCCTGGGAAGACCCTTCCTGGAAATCATAAGGCCGTTAAATTATTTTCCGTATCCACCAGTTTTTTAACAATTCCTTTTAAAATATTAAGTGCTTCAGGACAAACCTCCCATGGAGGAAGGCTTTCCATGTCTCCTTTTAAAATATCATCTTTAAAGGGTAAAAAACCGAGTATCGGTAGGCTGCCGGCTTCTTTAGTTATAAAATCAATATCACTCTGAGACCGTACCTTGTTTGCTATAATCGCAATATTATTAAGTTTAATATCCTTGGCAAGATTTTGTATCTGTCTTGCAGTTTCTATGCTTCTTTTGCCCGGCTCAACAACCACAATTAAGGGATTCACTGCCTGTGCCGTTGCCCTTCCCAGATGCTCAATCCCAGCTTCCATATCCATGATCACTGCTTCCTTTCTAAACAGAAGCAGGTTCTGAACCATTGTTTTCAGCATGGCACTCTCCGGGCAGATACAGCCGCCTCCTCCCTTTTTTACCGTACCCATTCGAAGCAGTTTAATACCGTTTTTTTCTTTCCACAGCTTTTCAGGCAAATCATCTACTTTTGGATTGAGTTTAAAAAAAGAACCCACAGAGCCGGGCTGTGCGCCTGTACGTTCTTCAATAAGCTGCTTCATCTCCGTTAAAGGCGGAATTTCAATATCTTCAGAAAAACCGATTGCAGTAGCCAGATTTGCATCCGGATCTGCATCTACTGCCAAAACAGAATAACCGCTGTCTACAAATGCTTTACATAAAAGCGATGATACCGTGGTTTTACCCACACCGCCTTTTCCAGTTATTGCAACTTTTATAGATTTTTCCATATTCATAAAGACTCATAAAAAATTAACCTGTAATCTGTTCCCCATTTGTTTCGTTTTCAGGCAGAGGAAGAACAGGAAAAAAAGTAACCACAACACGGTAAACAAAAACAATGGTGCAAATCAAACCAATGGTAAGGGCAAACTCGCTGAATGCGGGAAGATATGCTTTTGCGGCATACAGGGGTTTATAAGCGATAAAAAATACTGTACAGCGGTTCAGTAGAATACCAACAACGAACATTGACGCTGCAATAAAAATCCCCTGGTGTGATTTTCTCACATCGGAGGACATGAACATAAAAAAAGGAACGATAGTTAAAAGTCCGAACTCAATCCAGAACATGATTACCGGAGCAGAGCTTTCAAAGAGAAAATTATAGGTGCCGCGTGAAATCATATCGTAAATCTTTACAGTTATATAAAATCCTAAAAGGTAAGGAATAATCTTTGAAAGAGGAGTCAGGATATGCATCTCGGGTTTTCGTCCAAAAGCGTAGCAGGCAATCATCGATTCAAAAATAATCATGGTCAGTCCCACTGCAAAAGCAGATGAGAGAAAAAAGAGCGGACCCAAAAGAGAATTATATATCGGGTGTACTTTATAAGGGGCGATGACTAATAAAGTCCCCAGCGATGACTGGTGACAGCAGGATAGTACAATTCCGGCGATTATGAAAATAAACATTATTTTAGACAGGATGTGATTTAAAAATCTAAGAACAATATCAACGCCATCATTAAATCGGGAAAGTGTGCCGGGGAGGTTTACGCGGCCGATAAAACGCTCAAACACCACCGGTGCAAATTCAATATAGAGGACATTTATGTAGATAATAACGCACATTCCCACTTCGAAAAGGACAGAATTTCCCTGCCACATAAAGGGTATTGCCGGATGCCAGATGTTATACCATCTGCCAAGATCAAACATCAGGCCGATGCCAACGAAGGTGTAGCCCAGCATTGCGGTGAGCAGGGCAGGCCTGATGATGGCATGAAAATTCTCTCTATTAAAAACATAGACAACGGCCCCGGATGTGAACCCTCCCGCTGCGAGTGCAACGCCGGTAGCAACATCAATTCCAATCCAAAGCCCCAAAGGATACTGATCATTTAGGTTGGTTGCTGCTTCAAGCCCAAAAACCATCCGGTACAGACCAAAGCTCAGACCAGCGAGCATTACCGTAGTAAAAATGATCATGCCTTTGGTAAAAAATATATTTTCAATTGGCGCTGCCTGTTCGTGATGACTCATTTAAGCTATTCCTGAATACTTCAAATTATTTTAGCCATTTATAATGCTGCTTAAAAATCGATTTTATTTAGTTGCGTGTTTTTACGCGTCCGATTGCTCTTTTTTCTTTTTTGAGCTTAAAAACCACCAGATGCCGCCTAATGTTGCGTATACCCCCAGAGGAGGAAGAAACCATTTAAAAATGGCATGCTGAATAGGTTCAGTATATCCCGGAGCCGG
Source organism: Pseudomonadota bacterium (assembly GCA_024640785.1). Taxonomy (GTDB): domain Bacteria; phylum Desulfobacterota; class WTBG01; order CAIYCZ01; family CAIRTM01; genus JAHEEI01. Next base: position 14,324 of record JAHEEI010000027.1, on the reverse strand, counting down.
GTGATAGCCGAGCTTCGGTAAATCAATAGCCTGAAAAGGAATGTTTGATAAGTACATCCAGGATGTTCCTCCTACCTCTTTTTCCCCATATATGTGCGAAACATAACGTCCAGGATTTTTTGAGATCTTTTCATTGGCATTCTGAATCAGTTCTGTTCTTTTTCCAAACTTCATGACTTCCATGGGGCAGGACTCCACACATGCCGGAATCTGTCCTTTTGAAAGGCGCGTATTAAAACAGAAAGTGCATTTCCTGACCTGTGGGGTCAGAACATTTGCAAATTCATAGGCAGGCGCCTGGAAAGGGCAGGCAGCCATACAATATCTGCAGCCAATGCACTTCCATGCATCATAAGTTATTGCGCCATCTTTTTCTCTTGTAAAAGCACCGACAATGCATGCTGAGACACAGGCAGGATACAGACAGTGCATGCATTGAAATTTTGCATATACAGGATTATCGGACTTATTAACGCTTTCATAACGGTTCACCACTGTATATGAACGATAATCCATCCTGCGGCGTTCATTGAAAACGGATTTGTCCTTAAAGTCCTCAGCAGCCCTAGGCGGCAGGTCCTCATTTATGCTGTTACATTCTTTTTCACATTGTCTACAGCCGACACAGCGTGTTGTATCTACCAATACTCCAAATTGATCGGGATTGACTTTTGGAATAGTTGAATGCGCCGGTTTTTTATTACCTAAAAGCATCAGACTGCCAGCACCTGTTAAGCTTTTTAAAAATTTTCTTCTGCTGTTACTCATAAATTAGATCCAAAATATCGGGAACACCATAAGGGTATTTAATTCATTTAATAAAGGAATATAATATTATTTTTTTTCTTCATGACATCCGGCACAATCCTGAGGCATCTCTTCCTCAGCACCTCCCATTTCTTTATGACAGCCGAGACACTGCTGGTGATAAGCCCCCAGAAGAGCAGGTATGGAACCTGTGGGCTCTTTTCTTACCGTGTGGCAGGTTCTGCATTGCGGGACAGGTTCTTTTTGAGTTATTGGCGTAAAATGGTGACATCCTTTACAAAGAACCTTGTTGTCAGTATGAAAATAACCGGACAGTGTGCTGTTATCGGATATCTCTGCCAGTTTTTTAATAATTTTGTCATGAGGAAACTTGGAAAGCTCATATTCGTCCTTAATAATATCGATTTCCATGTCCTTTTTAATATCATCAGGAAATAGCGTATCGAGTTCCGGTTGCTCATTCTTTCTGTCAAGATCTTCTAGGGAACCGTTATGACAGGTAGCACAGGCAGATTCAACAAGGCCTGTGTCCAGAAGATGGTGGCAACCGGCGCAGTCAGCCTTTTGCTTTTCATTTTCATGACAGCCGATGCAGGCCCAGGTAGAAGTTTCACTGTGGTATGCTTCTGCAAGGGTAATGTTATTCCCTTTTTCAGATCCTTCTGGAGTATGGCACACACTGCATGCCAGAATGGTGTCATGATGACACTCCTGGCAAGATATAGTCGTTTTCTGATGGGATTGATGGTTAAAAGCTACTTCTTTCATACGCATATCCTCTTCAATTTTTATGAGGATTTTTTCATCCTGCTCACATTCACTGCGCTTCACATCTGCCATTTCTTCTGCAGACCGCTGTTTTGCGAGGTGACATTCATTACAATAAACCGGGCCTGCATCTTGATTTTTACGTTTTTTATCAAGATGACAATTGATACAGGTTGAGTGCGCATATTCTTTGATTCTAAAACTTTTATCTTCCGGGACTTCTTCAAGCCAATCCTTGCAAACCGGTTCTTTTTCAAGATCGGCAAGTTCCTTCTTCTTATCCTCAGAAAGGTAATGACACAGCTCACACTTTTCTTCAAGTGCCTTCTCATGCTTGTCATGAAGAAAGTAATCGAAATGTACTTCAGGTACCTCAGCCTGAACCTGTTTATTCTTTTTAATATAAAAACTTTTCCAGTCAAGCCCTCCGGCATCTTCGGCTTTTTTTGCCGGATCCTGATGACAGGCCGTGCAGTTTTTATGATAAGTGTCTCTTAAGGGTTCGTAATATTCCGGCATAATAGGCAGATATTCCCTGCTGTGGAAATTATCATCGATAATATGACATTCTCCACAGGTAATCGGACCGGTTTCTTTATCTTCCTCATTTCTGGTGGTATGGCAGCCAATGCATTCGTCATGAAAGGAGTTTGTAAAAGCCTCTTTTGAGGCATCATCTTTTTTAGCGGGATAGGTAAAATCAAAGATATTATCTATCCCTTTCATATGACACAGCTCGCATCCTTCTTTTTCATTTTCAAGAGCCTTTGTATGCCTGTCATGAAAAAAATTAACCGGTGCACGGTCAAGACTTGTTATATTTTCAGGAATTGAAATAAAACGGGGAGGCAATTCTTTGTCGGCTGTTTGTATAACTTCTTCAGAATGTGCTTCTTTATTCTCGATTAAAAAAAGAAAACTAACCGCATAAAAGAGAAACACCAGGGAGTATATATTATTCTTCATGTTTTTACCTTTTAGGTTTATCTGAAAACAAATTTACTGTATAAACCGGTTTCTATGTATTGTGAGAGAAACTAAACAACCGGCCTCGGTAGTATATTTGCCTTTTCGGCAATTTCAGGAACTCTATGTTCCCATTCAATTGCCATTAAATGTACGCCGGCAATACCTTTCATTTCCTTGAACTCCTCTATCTGCTCACAGCAGATTTTAATACCTTCCTCTGCCTGCTTTTTCTTTTCCACACCCTGCAGCCGTTTTATTACCCAGTCAGGGACATCCATGCCAGGAACATTCTTCTGCATATATTTTGCCATACCTACAGCTTTCATTGGAGTGACCCCTGCAAGTAAATAGACTTTTTCAGTAAGACCTATATCATTTGCCTGTTTTACAAACTCCCTGAAACGTTCCATGTTGTAAATACACTGGGTCTGAATAAAGTCGGCACCAGCCTCTATTTTTTTGGCCAGCCGATGGACTCTAAACTCATGGGGCTCACCAAAAGGGTTTGAAGCAGCACCGATAAACATTTTCGGCGGTTCAGTAATTTCCTGTCCGTTAAGAAATTTTCCTTCATCCCGCATTTTTTTTACCATGCTGATAAGCTGTATTGAATCTATATCAAACACTTTTTTACTTTTTGGATGATCCCCAAAAAGTTGATGATCCCCTGAAAGGCAGAGGATGTTTCTTATCCCCAGAGCATAAGCACCAAGGATATCAGACTGCATAGCGATACGGTTTCTATCGCGGCAGACCATCTGATAATTCGGTTCAAGCCCTTCTTTCATAAGAAGAATAGATGCAGCCCAACTCGCCATTCTGACAACTGCTGTCTGGTTGTCAGTTATGTTTACCGAATCAACCATTCCTTTAAGCGGCGCTGCTTTCTCTTTAATTGTATTTGGGTCAGCACCTCTTGGCGGACCGAGTTCACCGGTGACTGCGAATTTACCCTCGCTGAGTATCTTTTCTAAATTACTGCCTGATTTCATAATCCAGCCTCTTTAAAATATTTGGAATCAAAATTAGTATAGTTTATAAAAAAACGTTTTATCAGAACCCGAGGTGCAGGCAGGCTCGTTATTTTTTTTCCTCATGGATATATCTGTCTTTGAATGCTTCAAGAACAATCCGGCCCTGTACCTGGTCCTGCCATTCACGCGAAGCATAGATTTTGTGGATATTATCAAGTCTGTTCTGACTTTTAAGCCGGTCATAAATATTTATCCAAGCACAGGGAATATCCCTGTCAACCTCACAGTGGCCGTCCTGGGGACCGCCGCAGGGACCGTTAAAAAGGCTTTTTGCACACATTGACACCGGGCAGATACCGCCGGTTATTCCAAGTATACAATCGCCGCAGGTTTTACAGCGTTCTTCATACCATCCAAGATCTTTATTTACCCCGACAAATTTTGTATTTAGAGCAGGAAATACCGGTTTTTCGGGGAATCTTTCAGCAAGGTACTGCACCCCGGCACCGCATGCCATGGAAAGAACAGCATCATAAGGTTTTATGAGCGCATCCAGTTCTGAGAGAAATTCGATTTCACACTGACGCTCAACGGTAAATCCGTCAATTTCAATTGGCGCCTTATCAGCCTGATAGGATAACAAAAGTTTCGTGTTGAGATTGTTAACTTCTTTCAGGCCGCCGGCAAGACAAACTGAAGAACAGCCACCGCATCCGGTATTAAGGATCTTATGGTAACCCGAGAGCATTTCCTTAATTTCATCCAGGGATTTTACTTCTGACTTAATCATTATTTTCTCCGAAATTAAATTTTCTTTGTTTTAAGATAATCTTACCTTAATTCTCCTCATGTGCATCCTCGGGTGCTCCGAATGTATGAGGATAGACGCCGGAAATACCCTGTGAGCGCAAGATGCTTCGTGTAAAAGCAATCATATTCGGGATGTCGATTCCAAAAGCACAATAACAGCGTTCACAGAGAACACAGTTTTTCCATACCAGGTTTTTCATTTCATCCAGAGCTGCTCTGTCAACTTTGCCTTTCTTTTTATAAAGTTTACCGAGAGAATGTATCACTTTGTAAGAAGGCATATACCTGGGATCCTTATTTTTGCTCATAAATAGAAAGCAGCTCTCGGCACACAGACTGCAGCTGGCGCATGCGGAAAGATTCAGCTTCATCCTGGCTTTTTTTTGATCCAGCATTTTTTTAATGTTATCGGTATTTAATACATTTTTATCTTTTACTGACATTTTTCACCTTTAGCTGTTTCCACTGATACAGTTAAATATTTTATTTGTTATGACCAAACCCTTTTGCCTTTTCCAAAGCTGTATTCATTTCCGATAAGTATTCTTATAAAAAAGAAGAAAACCATATGACCCAGTTTGGTAAAGGGCATGACAATTAACATTAATTCTCCTGCGAGAATATGCAGTGTGATCACTGTTTTATAGTCAAAATACTGATGATAGGCATAAAAACCGGTAATAAAGGGTGCAGCAGTAATAAAAAGAAGAAGATAATCATAAGGGGTGGAAATACTTTTAACTCTGGGAATAACTATTCTACGCATTAAAAAAAACAATGCGCAGGCAAGAAAAATTATGGTTAACAGGTCAATGAGGTTATCCGGCAGGGTTATGAACGAGAATCCCCATGACTCATACAAAGACAGGGCATGTCCTGCGGCAAATATAGGTGTAATAAAGAGACATGCATGAAAAATAGAAGAAACAATTGCCATAATGGGATTTGTCCCGATAAGGCTGTTTTGAAATGCAAGCAGAAGTTTGAACTTCTGCTCCTCAGAAGAGTGTTTCTTTTGAACTGTTTTTTCGACTTTCTTTTTTGTACAGAGAACAGCCTCTTTTTTTCGGGTGAGAGCAAATAGCTGTACCGTCCGATAGAAAATTCCGAATATAAAAATAATAAACGATAGCCACATTAGCGGACCGCGGGCAAGCTCATACATGATCTAACCTTTCATGTGAATTTATTATGATCAGTCTTTTAAAATACATTCAAAAAGGGCAGATGTGTTTCCTGCCCGGAAAGAATTTAAGTGTTAAAATTTATTGTCTAAATGATATGTACTACCTTTACAAGGATTAAAGCAGTTTTTTTAACGGATCTACCTTGATTTATTAAGGGTAGCTTTCAAAAGATCATTAAGTTTTTTTGAAAGCTACGATAATAGATCAAAATATGATTATAAATCCAGCCAGGAATTAGAGTATAGAGACTTGCCCATTAATACATTGACTGTTTTTGCGCATTTCTGTTCTTCTTCAGAAAGTGTGGACATGTCTATCGACTCACCATCCATTATTTTAGCAACCAGCGCCTCAAGTTCAGGTTTTTCACCCTTGCATATTGCCATTAAGTCCTTGTCATAGGCATCTACAATTGAAGAGTAGAGTCCCTGCTTCTGAAGCATTAACGCATATGGCCCATTCAGTGCCGGACGCAGATGGTCTGGCGCTCCGTTTGAAACATTGGAAAGCCCAACTGTTGATTTACAGCCAGGACCAATATCCTGCAGCATTCCCATAAACTCTGTGCAGGCAAGAACCTGGTTAATCTCACCGCTTATTGGCGTTGCGATTGGATCAATAAAGATATCTTCATTCTTTATACCCTTATCATTTGCTCTAAAAATAAGTTCAGCGGCAAGGGCACCGCGCTCATTAACATCGCGAGGCATTCCATCGGTCCCCCATAAAAGACCGACCATGAGGCAATCATACTTTTTGGCCATGTCAAGTCCGGCATCAATACGGTCGGCCTGGCATGATACAGAGTTCAAAAGTGGCCGGCCGCCCTTTTTATGGGCTTTTAATCCTGCTTCCATGGCTTCCAAATTTGTAGTGTCAAGGGATAAGGGCAGATCCACAACTTCATGAATCGTTTTTACCAGCCACTCCATCATTTCAGGTCCGCCTTTCCGTGCAGGGCCTATGTTAACATCCAGAAAATTTGATCCGGCTTCTGCCTCGGCAATTGCCATAGCCTGAATCGGTTTGGGGTCCTTTTCTTTCATTGCAGGACCTATTGTTTTTGACATTATATTTATACTCTCTGCTATTGTTACAATCATGGCTTATCCTACCTCCGATAAATTTATATTTATTAAAATAATATCTTAAGAATTAAGCATTTGCCCAGTTCTTAAGAAAGGGTGTGATGTGTGCGCCTTCTCGGGGGCCTATCTGGACTTCCCAGTCACCCAGCTCCTCATCAAGCTCACCGCTGATCGTTGCCGCAGCTCCCGGGATGACAATTTTCTTGTGATTCACCTTTCCTTCAATACCGGATTTCTTAACAAACGGTGCAATCGCATCGGCAACGAATTTACCGGCTGCCCAGGCAGTAAGAACCGAGAGACCCTCTGTATCCTTGATCAACAGCCAGGTTGGTACTTTGCTAGATTCGATTTCACCGGAAACAATAAAGTATGTCAAAGAGAAATTGCTTGTGATAAGAACAGGAGAATTTTCATCAGGGTTATTAATTTCATAAATACCCTCGCTTGTGGCCATCGGGCGCTGCGGGTCCGTATAGATATTCATTCTTTGTAAAGCTAATGGAAAGAGGTTATGTCCTTCTACCTCTGACAGAATTATTATACCCCCATATTTCGGGACAAAGGTCGATGCAAAGATGGCTTCTTTTATCGGGTCATTGGTCATTTCACACGGAAAAACGATAGTTGGATATCCAAAGGTACGATTCTTATCAACCAGTGCCGCTCTCCGAAGAAATATATGGTCATCAAAAGATTGTTTTAATGTCCTCGTGCCCGTATCGATAACAATGTCTTTAACCTTCATGTCAGTAAGTTTTATTATGAGCTCGGCAACTTCTTCAAGGCTTTTACCCTTTACTGCGATCGGACAATTATTATCAAGCGCAATTTTACCCAGGTCTTCGACTGTCTCTGCAGTAGCAGCATAAATCAGAGGTTTAAGGTCAGCTGATGCCTTAACCGCTTCTTCCAAAACATTTGTACTGTCACTTATCAGAACAAGCGTGGTCAGGTCCATGGCCTTTGCTTTCTCAACGAGCTTGATCAGTTTTGATGCATCTCCTGAGGTATCTTTTAAGGCAATAATATCTGCGCATAAACAAAGACCGACTCGCTCATATTCGATCTCCTTGAATCTTTTCAGCTTTTTATCAATATCCGTTTCATCCATTGAATCTGTAATCAAAAGACCGATTCCGGGTTTATTGATAAAGGTTTTTTCATGTCTGAACAAAACAGTTTCACCGCCAACTTTTAATGCTTTATCGCCAACCCCAATAACAACCGGGCGTATCGGAGGTGCAGATGCTTCCTCCAGTTTTTCTCTTGCTTCATCCGTTACATATGGACATGAGTCGAGTTCTGCCTGACCGCCAGCGAGTTTCATAGCAAAGGCCATACAGGTCGGAACGCCGCACTCCTGACAGTTGGTTTTGGGTAGCATTTTGAATATGTCAATCCCCGAAAGTGCCATTATTGCCTCCTGTTATATAAATGTTTAAAGATTTTAAATTGATTATGATAAATATCAGTTTAAACCATTGGCTCCATATCCAGAGCCGGATGCTTCTTCTCTTTCAGGAATGGAAGAATCTCTTCCTGTGTTAAGCCGACGGTTTCATCAGCGATCCTATCCACTATATTTTCCACACCAAGCTCTTTGCCGCGCGCATTTAATTTATCCGCAAGTTCTTCTTTTAATGCTTTCGGCATCCAGACAAGCCTTTTTATTCCACCCTCAGCCTTAATGAACTTTTTAGAACCAATATAATGCTTGCTGTGACCGACAAAGCCAGGGGTTACTGCTCCGCCCCCCACTGAACCCGCAAGAGTAGTGAATTTCATTCCACAAGGGCTGTTATCCCCCTTAAAGTCACGGTCAACGGTCATAATGCCGTTGCATTGGTCTAGATATGCGGCTAAACATTCAAAACATCCGCAGGAGGTCATGGGATTTGACATGATACTGTATGCGCTGACGTCACTCACATTCCCACGTGATGCTTTTGAAACAAACTCATTGACGCCTGACCATCTGCCGTAACGCTCATCAAGAATTTCACCTTTTTCAATTGGCTGATTAGGGCCGGTCGGGTTTATCTCGTTTGACGCTTTGCAGTCAAGCCAGTTATATGCACCGCAGAGTCCGGTACGTTCAGGTGTAACGACACAGACATGAGAAGGGGCAAAAGACTGACACAGTGTACAGGAATAGTAGGTCTTTTCAGATTCATCGGAAAGGTCAGCAATACGCGCATCACGCTGTTTAAAAGCTTCACGTGCCTGTTCAAGGATTTCCTGTACTTTTTTCTCATCAGTCGTAATGGTAATCTGTACTTTGTCAAGAATGGCTCCGAAATCCTTATGGAACATTGAATGTAGGATTTTTCCGATGTCTGCAAAGGTAAACCCTTTTTCAACCGCCTGTTTGGCAAGACGTATCCAAGATATATCACGCTGGCCGATGTGCATTAACCCCTGTGCGTAGTTGATGAGATGGTGAATCTGGCGTTCTAGAATAGGGAGGAAGTCTTCCTGCATCTGCCTGCCGGCAATTTCAACATAGATTGCAAAAGGAAGCTTGGTTCCGGGTTCAATATCTGCCAGCTCTTTTCCTATAACTTCAATCTTTCCGTCTTCAATCTCATTCATCTCTTTTAAGACGGAAAACTCTACCATCTGGGTTCGGCCGCCACCGCATTCAAAGTAGATATCATCTCCCCGCACGCGCTCGCCCTCAAACGCAGGACCATATGCCACAGGAATGGGAACTTCAGTAACATTAACCTTTAGACCGCGCACCTCAATTGCTTTAGAAACCATCTGGTCGTGTGGCACAGAAGAAATAACATGTTCATAGGTGCAGATACCAGTGGGAATTACCTCAGGTATAGGCGTGTCAGCAATAACCGGAAAACCAAAGTTAATACATCCGGCTGCATTTGCATACCATTCGTCTGATACAAAACCCATTGCAAGAACAAAAGCAAAAATCCGGTCCTTGTTGTAAATGAGGTTTTTTCTAAAGTCTCCAGGCTTAACACCGCCAAATGCCATTGCAGCACGAGTTGCAAAACCAAGAGCAAAAACAGCTCCGGAAACATCCGGGCTGAATGAAACAAGTCTTGTGTTCCATCCGATCTGAACTCCGGCCTCAACCAGCTGCTCTGAAAAACGAACCCCGTTGTTCTGTGAAGCGATGAACACATACAGGTTTTTCAGCTGGAGTTCATGGGCGATTTTTGCAGCGGTTTCGCTGTCCGGAGCGGAGCCCAGAATCGCGGCAAAGCCGGGAGCACTGCCGTCAACAAATTCCACACCGCGTTTTCTGAGGATAATATCATTTGCGGCTCCGAGCCAGATATTGTCATCAGAAACATCCTCGCCGCGTAAATAGAAATCAGGCTGCTCCAGATATCTTATGGCTTCTTCGATTTCTTCATAAAAGAGTGTTGCCATTCCAGCATCAAGGGCCGGGGCAAGATAGGGCAGGGCCATTTGTGCTTTTACCAATGGCGGAAGAAGCTTTCGACACCGATGAAACACCTGCTGACAATCACCCAGGTTTTTAACTGGGATTCCGAGCATTGAATATATAATAGGTAAAAAATATGCGGTATCCGGAAAACCAATTTCCTGGTCAGGACCATATTTTTTCAAAACATCGGCATATTTTTTTTCTACACGATATGCAATTTTGTGTGCACCACGAATGGCTGCTGAGCAAATAATTTTTGACACTTTATTACCTCCTTCTAAAGCGTTATTTTTTTATAGGTTTAAGTTTAACCTGCCTCAAGTTCTCTTCTCATTTCCATATCCATTAGAACTCTTTCTCTTGCCTTATCAATACCAAGAGCTTTTCTCTTTTTATCAATATGAGCAATCATCTTTTTTGCCATTTCAAGCGGATCGGGTTCAAAGTCCCACTTGCCGCCCCATTCCTCTTCAAGACCATTAAAAAGATAATCCGTATATTTCTTGCTTCCCAATGTAGGGAAAGTGGTGCCAAAAAGTGTATACACCCCGGAGGCCACGAAATAATGACCGATGGCAACTGCTTTTTCACTCATCCAACCCGGTGCGGCTCCAACAGCCGGAAGATCTGAAATATCATCACCAAGGCCGCCTTCTTTAACAAGTGCGGTTGCAGCGATAAGGATACGGCTGTTATCGACACAGGCTCCCATATGTAAAACCGGAGGGATACCCACAGTTTCACAGATTGAAGCAAGACCTGCACCGCAGTATTTTGCTGCTTCAGGCTGAAGAAGTCCTGCTTTACCACATGCCATTGCTACACAACCGGTTGTTAAAACGATCACATCATTTTTGATGAGTTCTCTGATCAGGGTAAGGTGAATCTCGTCATCAGTGGTACGCGGATTATTACAGCCAACTACACCGGCAACGCCTCTGATTCGGCCGTTTATAATATTGTCATTTAACGGCTTATAAGATGATCTGAAAGTCCCACCCAAAAGATAATTTATGGTTTCATGAGAAAAACCGGCAACCATATTCTCAGAAATGTCAGGAATAAAGATTTTAGATTTGTCTCTGTTTTTAAAATTATCAATGGCCGCCTTTACAATCTCTTTGGCCGTGTTTATGGGATCATGTTCTTCAAACTCTATATGGGTCGCATCCTCCATTTTTGCTTTAGGGTTGGTGGTAATTACTTTGGTGTGGAAATTACTGGCAGTTTCCTGAAGGGCCTGCATAACACACTGAACATCAACTACCATGGCATCCAGAGCACCTGTCATTACAGCAAGCTCCTGTTGGAGGAAATTTCCTGCAATGGGAACACCGTGACGCATAAGTATTTCATTTGCGGTACAGCACATACCGGCAAGGTTAATACCCTTAGCACCCTTTTCTTTTGCGTATTCAATCATTTCAGGATCCTGGCAGGCCACAACAACCATTTCAGAAAGAAGCGGTTCATGACCGTGTACAATTATATTTACTTCATCTTTTTTTAGTACACCCAGATTAATTTTACCAGTACCGGGAACAGGTGTTCCGAACATAATGTCCTGCAGCTCGGTTGCGATCATTGCGCCGCCCCAGCCGTCACCCAGAGCACATCTTGCCGCCTGAGTAGTAATGTTTTTATAGTCCTGATCAACGCCCATATGTGTCCGGTGCATCAAGTCAACTACTTCACGGTCAATACCGCGAGGAACCATGTTATTTTTACGCCAGAGTTCCTGGCGTTTTAAAGGGGCTCTCTTTGCAAAAGCAATTTCGCCTTGCTGCTGACCAAATTCAGCGACACAGCGCTCACCTACCTGTATGGCCAGCTCCTTAATTGAAAGATTTTCAACATCAAGTTCAAAGTCAAGGCCCAGCTGAATCAGCTTTTGTTCATCTTTAATGCCATATCCTTCAACTTCCCCTTTTGCAGCAAGAAGAAAGATCTCAGCAACGCCTCTGCCATGGTCGGAATGAGCAGCTGTACCTGCAGCAACCATTCTCGCAAAATTTCTTGCGGCAATTGTTTCAGCAGTCGCTCCGCAGACACCGACTTTTGCAGGTTCGCCTTCTTTTTTTGACGGGGGTACCCGACAGGGGCCCATTGCACAGTTTTTGCAGCAGCTGCCGTCTGCGCCAATTGGACATGGTTTCATTTTTTCTGCCCGATCAAAGACCGTTTCGATTCCTTCTTTTTTTGCCAAGTCTAACATCTGCCGGGTTGCTTCGCAGCAGGTTACGACTTTGTCCTCATTTTTTGTTTTTGCCATTTCGTTGCCTCCGTAAAGAAAGGATTTTAACTTTCAGTATAAATTTTATTTTAGAAAAACAGAATCTTATGCTTAAGCAGGAGTCCTCCGTTTTTCGCTGCCATTGCCTTCTGAATACCAGTAATGTAAATCAGTTTTAACATGCTGAAGCATTGAATCACGATCATCTATGATTGTCCGCCAGTCATTTTTACCTGATTGCATTCCAGGATCAGCACTGTCCTGGATCAGCTTTATTTTTTGCCCTGAAGAATCTTTTGAATCTATTAGTTTATATTTATAATCAGTGGTTATATCATCAATGGGTGTCCAGGTTGTTTCAGGTTTAAAAACCGTTTTTTCCACTCGAAGTGTTTCCGCTGAACCTGTTTCTGTTGTTTCTCCGGCAGCAGTAGGCACACCCGTTGACAAAAGAAGTCCATTTGCATCATCCGCTGATTCAACGGTTTTTATGAGTGCTATTGCATGCCCGGGAGCAAGATCAATCGGCATGTCCATAATCTGAACAATTTCACACAGGGCGCCTTCTTTTAATGAGGCTGCAATGTTTGAAACGGCCGGGGTTGACGCTTCAGCTGAAACAGCTGCAGAAGCTGATTTTTTAACAGCTTTCGGCATTTCAAATCCACCGAGTTCTGCAATATATTCACGAACCTGCTGTATTGCTTCAGGATGACGCATAATCAGAATATCAGCACCTGCATTTAATAATGTTGTTGCCGTAATGGCTTCCATTAAAATGCCGCGCGATTTTGCATCACCCATCATTTCATCTGTGGGCAGTTTTGCTTCTTTTGTTTTCCAAACTTCGTCTGCAAGATTACAAATAAAAGGACATTGAAGCTTATCATCATTCTGGGTAATTGCGGCCTGCCTGATGCGTTCCATCACTGAAAAAGAGTATTCAAGTCCGTATCCGAGCCCGCCGGTTGTTGGATCAATGATAATTTTATTAAGCGGAACACCAACATTGTTCAAAAGAATGTTCAGCTGTTTTGCGAGATTAATGTCAATCGGCGAATTGGCAATTATTGTCGCATTATATGCTAGTGCCTGTGCCCCCAGCTGTTTATGATTGTCTTCAGTAACCTGACCGATAATAATATCCTTCCCGGAACAAACCTCCATCACTTTTTTTAATACCTCAGCATCCTTATCAGAGTTGTTACAGCCCCATACAATAAGCGGTACGGATATTGCGTCTGAGACGGCTTTTGCTGTTGCAGCTGCTTCGTCGGCACTTCTATCCATTCCGTTTGGATCTGTACTTTTAAGCCACAGCTGAATCATATCAGCGTTATAGACATCCTGTGCTTTTTTTGCCCATGCCACCGGATTATCCAGCACATCCTTGTATGGTTCAGTACAGGCCTCTGCCCAGTCTTCAGGTTTGTGATCAAGGACCTGAATAGCGATCCTTGGCTGATTCGGCATCTCTCCTTCAAAGGTATGAAAGGGATAAGCTGTCTCACCGCCAATGGTTAATGCGGTTTTACCAGAGCCGATCGGCATTGGCTGGACGCTTCCTGAATAATTTTGTTTTGCTATTTCTACGGCCATTATACACCTCCCTATGTTCAAAATAATTAATTGATGTTATTTGCGAATTTTGCGGCTTTGACTGTGTTTGCCATAAGCATGGTAATGGTCATCGGTCCCACACCACCGGGTACCGGTGTGATTAATCCGGCAATTTCTTTTGCAGCATCAAAGTCAACATCACCTTTTAAGATAGCAATTTTCTTGCCGGTTTTTTCACTGATCTTCTCTCCCACACGGTTAACCCCTACATCTATTACACATGCTCCGGGTTTGATCCATTCAGGTTTTACAAGGTCAGGAACACCGGCAGCAACGATTAAAATATCAGCGCGTTTACAATGACTTTCCATGTCTTTGGTACGCGTATGCACGATCGTAACCGTTGAATTTGCCCCTTTAGCTTTCTGCAGCATGATATTTGCAATGGGCTTTCCAACAATATTTGAACGTCCCACAACAACCACCTCAGCACCTGAAGTTTCCACGCCGGAACGAACAATAAGTTCCTGGATCCCGGCAGGGGTA
>JAHEEI010000026.1 GCA_024640785.1 Pseudomonadota bacterium | reverse complement strand
ATATTTCGCAAAAGAGCATAGAAAATTTAGCTTGTTGTAAAAAAACTCCTTCCTAATATAATAATATCGTATTAATAGTATAAAAAATTAGCCTAAAAAACAGAGACAAAGGAAAACCTCTTGGAATCATTAACTGCATGATAATTGTATGTTTCACAATTATTTTGCATGTCGAATACTTTAGCTTTATTTGAATGGTTTCTTAATAAAATCTTATTAAAGTATTTAATAAAACATAATTATAAATTTTGTCAATAAAAAAGCAAAATTTAGAATTTGAAAAAATTCATTATAATAAACAAATTTATATTAATAATAGTTATTATTATAAACAGATGTTATGTTGTTGAGAATTTAACAGGAAAGGGATTTATTGGGATTTAAATATTTTTTAGATTAAAAAATATGAAGAGAAATAAGGTATGTACTTACTAGTTGATAAAAAAATAAAATCTTTTAATGGCCAAAGTTTCAAAAAAAAGAGAGAAAGCCTTGTTTCCGAATCTTTAGCTACTTCCGTTTAAACTTCTTTTCTATTTCATCTTTGGTCAAAAGATAAAAGGTGGGCCTGCCATGGGGACAGGTGTGGGGGTTTTTTCTGGCGGCAAGCTTTTGGATCAAATGCTCCATTTCCATTATATCCAGAACCTTTCCCGCTTTTACAGAATACGTCTTGCAGGCAAGAATGGCTGCCAAGGTCTGCTTGCCTGATTCCCATGATTTTGGTTTTGATTCTGCCATTAGTTCATATAGGGTGTCTTTCATTGCCTGAATAGCATCTCCTTCAGGAATAAAAGCAGGTAGCGCATCAATTGAATATGTAGAGCCACCAAGGTCATTAATTCCAAAACCGATTTGTGTAAAAGCCTCCAGATGCTGTTCCATTAATGCATTTTCTTGAATGTTTAAATGAAAGGTCTCTGGAAAAATCATTTTCTGGGAATAGGGTTTTTTGCGGTCAAAGCTTTCTGTTATTTCTTCAAATATTATTCTTTCATGGGCAGCATGCTGGTCAAAAAGACCCAGGCCGTTTTCGGTCTCTACCAAAATGTAGGTGCCGAGCGCTTGACCAAGAATTTTTGTAACCTTAAAGACATTTTTTTCTGGTTCAATAATTTCTCGGTTAAAATATTGTGTTGAAGCATCTTTGGCCAGAAGATCAGAAGTTCTTCCTTCTTCAAAGGACAGGAGCGCTGCGGCATGTTCATTCCAGTTTGCAGTTGTTTCTTTAAGCCTGTTAAATGAGACTTTTCCGCCAGTACTGTTTTTATATCTATTATCCGGAAAGGACCTGCTGATAGGATGAACTTCGATTTTAGAGAAAATCCCTTTTTCACAAAGCTCTTTTTTGATTGCCTTTACCAGGATGTCCACAAAGAAATTTTCGGTCCTGATGCGCACCTCTCTTTTTGCCGGATGAACATTGACATCCAGAAATGACGGTTCAATTTCAAGAAAAAGAATTGCCACTGGAAAACGCTTGTGAGGCAAAAACTCTTCATAGGCACGACTTAAAGCATTGCTGAATGAAACGGACTGAACCGGTCTTTTGTTAATAAAAATTTTCTGTCCGGTTCGGTTAACCCTGGTATTTTCAGGTGTGCCGATATAGCCAGAAAGTTTAAAATCAGGCTTGTCAATTTCAAGGGGTCTTAAGTTCTCGGTAAACCCGGTAGAATTAAGCTGTTTTATTCTGTCCAAAAGATTATCACAGCTACAATATGACGTAACTTCTGAAGTATTTCTTGTGAGTGAAAAAGAGACATTAGCGTAGCCGAGCGCCAGGGTATTGAAAATATTTGCAACTGCGTTGTATTCAGAAGCATCAGATTTTAAGAATTTTTTTCTGGCCGGGGTATTAAAAAACAGGTCAGACACCTCTATTAAGGTGCCGGGCTCTGACACAGATTCTTTTAGAGACTCAATTTTCCCTCCAACAATTTTTATAGCAGTTGCCGTATCATCTTCTTTTCTTCGGGTTTTAAGAGAGAAACGGGATACGGAGGCAATGCTGGGTATTGCTTCGCCTCGGAAACCCAACGTACCTATTCCCTCTATGTCTTCGGCCTCTCTTATCTTGCTGGTAGCATGTCGCTGCAGACAGGCTTTTGCGTCTTCTCTGTCCATACCTGACCCGTTGTCTTTAATCCGGATAAGGCTTTTGCCACCATGATTTATTGAAACAGAGATATTGTCAGCTCCGGCATCAAGAGCGTTTTCGATAAGCTCCTTAACCACAGAAGCAGGTCTTTCAACAACTTCGCCTGCGGCGATTTTGTTGGCTGCCAGATCAGAAAGTATCTTTATTTTTCCCATTCGTGATTCCCAGGATTCAAGAGGTCAAGGATTAAACTGTAGGATAAAGAACCTACAGCTTTAAGAAAACCTTTTATGAGTCTTATTTTTCAGACCCGTTTTCCAACTCTTTTTGCCACTCTGTAATTTTTGTTAGCGCCTCAATCGGGGTTATTCTGTTTGCATCAATTTTTGATATTTCATTTAAAACAGCACTTTCTTTCGCTGATAACTGGAAATTATCCGCTGCAGACCCTGTAGTTTCCATATCTTCCTTTAGCGGTTTAAAAAGCGGCAGGTCATATATGCTTGAGGTGCCCTTTTTCTTTTTCAGTATTTCTATTATAGATTCGTCCGAAATTTTTTCCTCTTCCAGACAGAGGAGTATTTCGCCTGCGCGCCGTGTGATCTCTTCAGGAAGTCCAGCAAGTTTTCCCACGTGTATTCCATAGCTTCTGTCAGCGCTTCCCTCAATTACTTTTCTTAAAAAAAGAATACTGTCTTCCAGTTCTTTCACCGTGACATTAAAGTTCTTTATTCCATGATGGTGATCGGAAAGTTCCGTAAGCTCGTGATAGTGAGTTGCAAACAGACATTTGGGATGGAATTTTTTACGGTTAAGATATTCACACACCGACCACGCAATACTGACCCCGTCAAAGGTGGAAGTTCCCCTTCCGATTTCGTCAAAGACTAAAAGACTTTTTGTGGTTGCATTATGCAAAATGTTTGCAGTTTCGATCATCTCAACCATAAAAGTACTTTCACCTCGGGAAAGATTATCAGAAGCTCCGATCCTTGAGAAAACCCTGTCCACCACACCGATCTTCGCCATTCGGGCCGGCACAAAGGATCCGGCCTGAGCCATTAATACAATGAGTGCGACCTGCCGTATAAAGGTGGATTTTCCGGCCATGTTCGGGCCGGTTATCAACAGAAGCTGGTTTTCCTCAATATCCAGGAGTACATCATTATCGACAAAAGGCTCGTCGTCAAGGGTCTGTTCTACAACCGGATGTCTGCTCCCAGTGATATATATTGACTGTCCTTCAGTAACTTCGGGTCTACAGTAATTATTGGTAAGCGCTGTTTTTGCAAACGAAAAGATAACATCCAGTACCCCCACAGCGAGGGCAGTTTTTTGAATCTCAAGTATATGTTTAAGAACAGCACTTCTTATTTCTTCATATATCCTTAATTCCATCTCTTTTGATTTTTCGTCCGCGCCAAGAATCTTCTCCTCGTATTCTTTAAGTTCCGGAATAATAAACCGTTCGGAATTAACTAGTGTCTGTTTGCGGACATAATAATCAGGGACCATAGAAAGGTTTGCCCGGGTCACGTCTATGTAATAGCCGAAAACCTTATTGAATTTTATTTTAAGCGATTTTATGCCGGTTTTTTCTATTTCCTTTTTCTGAAGACCTACAATCCAATCCCTTGCGCTCTTTGAAATGTTTCTAAGCTCATCCAGTTCAGGGCTATAGCTGTTTCTTACAAACCCGCCGTCCCTTATTCCTAGTGGTGGGAACTCCACAAAAACACGGTCAATTAAATCGGCCAGGTCTTTCAGGTCGTGAAGGTGTTCTGTCTGTTCGCGAAGAAGCTTGCTCTTAAAAGAAGAAAGGCTTTCTTTCAGGGCAGGTATTGCCTTAAGTGAAACGCCAAGGCCAACGATATTTTTTGCAGAAGGTGTTCCGCAGTTCAGCCGGGCAAGGAGACGTTCCAGGTCTTTTATACGACCTAAACATTCTCCGGTCTTTATTAGGATATCTTTTTTTGAAAAAATTTCTTCTACTGCATCGAGACGGTCAGTAATCGCTTTCTGGTCAATAAGCGGTCTGGTAATGTACTGCCCCAGCAGACGAGCGCCCATAGGGGTAACTGTCCTGTTGAGAACAGTGTAGAGGGTATCTGAGTTTACGCCGACCGAAGACGGGTTTATAAGTTCCAGGTTTCTAATGGTCTGTTTATCAAGAAACATGAAAGTTGTATCCTGCAGAGCCCTAGGTTTTTTCAGGTGGCTTAAAGATTTATGGAGATTGTCTTTTAAATAATAGAGAAGTGCGCCTGCGCAGGAAATGCCCGCGGTCTGGTCTTCGATTCCAAGGCTGGCAAGAGACTGGATATCGAACTGTTCAAGTATCTTTTTTTTTGCTTCCCCGTATTCAAATATCCAGTCATCATATTCAGTCAGGACAATCCTATTTTCCCTGAAAACATAGTTTAGTCCGGAAAGGTCTGATTTAGAAGAGACCACGCACTCACGGGGAGCCAGACGGATAAGTTCATCTTCTGTTTCTTTAAGACTGAAAAATTCTCCTGTTTTGAAATCGCCAGTTCCAAGGTCGAGGTATGCACAACCCCACTTTTTCTTGATTTTATATACGGAGGCCAGAAAGTTATGTCTCTCTATATTGTCTGCATCATCTTCCAGATTTGTTGCAGGAGATATGATTCTTATAACTTTCCGTTTAACAATTCCTTTTGTCTGTTTTGGGTCTTCTACCTGCTCACAGACAGCAACCTTAAGTCCAGACCGTGTTAATCGGTTAATGTATCCCTGTGAAGCATGAAAAGGAATGCCGCACATGGGAACCTTGCCGCTGTTTTCTCCGCCGCGTGCGGTAAGGGTTATATCAAGTATTGCAGAGGCTCTTTTTGCATCATCAAAAAACATTTCATAAAAATCTCCCAGCCGGAAAAACAGGACGGTGTCTTGTGAAAGGGTTTTTCTTATGGCCTGATACTGTTTCATCATGGGTGTCAGGAACATGGGAAAATCCTCAAAATGAAAGGAAAGGAAGTATTATTTTTAGGGATTTAATACATGTTGTGTTTATGGTTCACCTTCGGCGCTCTCTTTAACCGGTTTCAATATCAGGATCCTGTGGCAGTTTGGGCAGGAAACTATTTTTCCAGCCCGCACAACCTCATTATAAAGCTGGGGAGGAATTTTCATGTTACAGCCAAGGCACTGTTCTGCTTCTGTAAAAGCAACACCGACTCCGTTTCTTAAGTTCTGAACCTGTTTATATCTGTCAAATAAATCTTTGTCGATCTCAGACACATAAGAAGCTCGAATCTCTTTTTCTTTTTCAACCTTATCAAGAAATTCTTTTAGGTCCTCTTTAATCTCACGTTTTTTTTCTTCAAATTCAGACTTTACTCTGTTCAGCTCATCCTCCGAAGCTTTCAGATCCTTTTTTACTTCTTCAATTCTATCCATGACTGAGATCATTTCATCTTCTTTATCACCGATCATTTTTTTAATGTTATCAATCTCCTGAATGGACGCTTGGTATTCCTTGTTAGTTTTAATGGCAAGCATTTTTTCTTCTGTTTTTAAAATCTTTTCCTGATAAAGTTTTGTAGCCTTTTCTTTGTCTTTGTAATCTTTTTCAAGTTTTTCTAGCAGGAAGAGTTCAAAGTTATGTCTTTCTTCGTCTTTTTTGACTTCCTCTTCCAGTATTTGTGCGTCTTCTTCAAACTTGATTTTTAGCTGTTCCGTTTTTTTAACATCTGTGTCTATCTGCTGGACTCTGGCTAGTAGTTCGAGCTGTTTTTTCAAGATTCTTTCTCCTTCCTTTCAAAGGTGCCTTCTTAAAGAGTTGCCTGCCCGCGCAAAAGCTTCGCTTCACCCCTTTTTAAAGTATGGTTGTACGGTCTGAAAGTTTTTTCAGGCATAAAAAATGCACCCGTTGTTTGGGTGCAATAAAAAAACTTTAAAAACGTTTGTCGTTATGTTTTAAGCGTTTTAGAAACATTTTTTCTTTCTTGGTGGGCTCACCAGGATTCGAACCTGGGACCATCCGGTTATGAGCCGGGGGCTCTACCAACTGAGCTATGAGCCCACTTATAAAAATTTTCTAAACAAAACTTTTAAGTTTCTTGTTTCGTATTGGATGTCTGAGCTTTCTCAGAGCTTTCGCTTCTATCTGTCTTATCCTTTCCCGGGTGACATCAAAGTCCTTACCTACCTCTTCCAAGGTATGATCAGCTTTTTCTCCGATTCCAAAACGAAGCCTTAAGACTTTTTCCTCACGGGGCGTCAAAGTTGAGAGAACACTCTGGGTCTGTTCGGATAAATTCTTATATACTATAGAATCCATCGGGTTGACTATCTTTTTATCTTCAATAAAATCACCGAGATGGCTATCTTCTTCTTCACCTATGGGAGTTTCAAGTGAGATTGGCTCTTTTGCGATCTTTAAGACCTTTCTTACTTTTTCAAGAGGCAGCTCCATCTTTTCAGCGATTTCTTCGGGGGCAGGCTCACAACCCTTTTCCTGGACAAGATAACGGGAGGTTCTGATCAGTTTGTTGATTGTCTCGATCATATGGACCGGAATCCTGATGGTACGGGCTTGGTCAGCGATTGCCCTGGTGATGGCTTGTCTTATCCACCAAGTGGCATAGGTACTGAACTTATAGCCCCTCTGATATTCAAACTTTTCAACAGCTTTAATAAGACCGATGTTTCCTTCCTGGATCAAGTCCAGGAACTGAAGGCCCCTGTTGGTGTATTTTTTTGCAAGACTGACAACCAGGCGCAGGTTGGAGCGTACAAGCTCATCTTTTGCGATCTTTGCCCTCTTATCTCCTCTATCCAGTCTCTCTATTGCTTCTTTAAGTCCTAGAACAGAGAGGTTGGCCTCTTTTTCTATCTGTCTTATATTTTTACGATAATCCTTTAAGTCTTTATCAATTTCTATGAGCTCTTCAACTCTGTGACCATATTTTCTTTTGAGTTTTCTCTTTTCATTGGAATTGTTTTTTGCCAGCCGAATCCATTTTCTAAGTTCTTTGTGTTCCATTCCGACTTTCTTGCATCTTCGTTCGATGTATCGCTCCGCGGTTTCAACTTCGTTTAAAAAGCCTCTTAATGTGCCGACTATATTTTCTCTGTGCCTTTTATTGAGGTTTAATCCCTTTAAAAGTTCAAAGAGAGCGCTTCTGTTTTTGTCAATTTTCTGCTTATGATTTCTTTTTCTGTTTTCGCTGAAATCTTTCTGGGTTGAAAGGCGTTTTTCAATCCTGGCATTATCCTGGCAGAGTTTTTTTATCTTTTCCAGTTGTTCCAGAAATACACTTACATAATGTTCTTCATCTATTTCATTTTCTTCGTCATCCAAGCCATCTACAATGTCCCTGATCTGAAGCTGCTCTTTTTTGAGCCTATCTCCAAGCATGAATATTTTCTGGATGGTTATCGGAGAACTCAGGACGACTTCCAGAACCTCCCGTTCGCCGACTTCTATTCTTTTGGCAATTTCAACTTCTTCTTCCCGAGATAAAAGAGATACTGAGCCCATTTCTTTCAAGTACATACGCACAGGATCATTCATTTTCCCAAAAAGATCCTTTTCCGCGAGTTCTCTTTTTTCAGATTTGCGCTTTGGACTGTCTTCTTCTTCTGAAGACTCGACTATGTCTATGTCCATTTCTCCAAACATTATCATCAGCTCATCTATCTTATCAGGGGATACCACGTCAGAGGGAAGTACATCATTTACTTCTTCATAAGTTAAAAAGCCCTTTTCTTTTCCAGTATCTATTAGCTGTGTAACCGTGTCTGTTTTGGGTTTTCTTCCCATAGAACGAAACTCCTTCGAGGTTTTAAGTGTTTATTTCGAGCTGAAGAATTTTTTTCTTTTCCTTCAGCAGTTTTTGAGATTCTTCCAGATACTTTTTAGAAAGTTTTTCGTCCCTTACCGCCTCTGCCTGTCTTAGAAGAGCCCTGACTCTTTCCTGTTCCTTAATATTCTTTTTCAGCCGGATATCTTTTATACAGTCTTCTAGAATCTTTGAAGGTTCTCCAGCCAAATGGTTCTCAAATGAATTTTCAGCAATTATTTTTCTTAAGTTTTTCTTTTCTGTTTTTTCTATTAATGCTGAAAGATTGAAACCTCCTTTTTCATGGTGTTCAATTAAGATCATGCTGCAAATTTTTTTGATATTCGTATCTGTAAATTCCTCAAGAAACAAAGCTTTATCAACTAGATTTCTGATTTCTGGATGGAGGAGCATGAGTTGTAATACTAACTGTTCGGCATTTTTATTGGAAGCTGAAGATATTTCTATCTTACTCTTCACAGCGTCCGGAGAAAATGTTTTTGCTGAAAGATTTATCATTCTGGAACGTATATGTTCCTCTTTTAGATCCATTCTGCGGGAGATTTTCTGTATATATATATCCCGCTCCATATCATCCGAGATCTTTTTTAGCAGAGGAACGATCTCATCACATGCATCCGTTCTGCCTCTTGGTGTAGTTATCTGATTTTTCTGTATGATTTTTTCTATTACAAAATCAAGCAAATGCCCGGCATTGTCTACTTTTTCTCTGAAGGCTGTTTCTCCATTAGTACGTACGAAACTGTCCGGATCTTCATTTTCCGGAAGCAGAACCAGGCATGGAGCAATATTATTTGCCAAGAAAGGTTCAAGACTTCTTATCATTGCCTTTTCACCCGAAGGGTCTGAATCAAAAACCGTTATAATATTTTTAGTATATCTGCTCAATATCTGAATCTGGTGTTCAGTAAGTGCTGTTCCAAGCGGTGCAACACTGTTTTTTATGCCCGCCTGGTGCAGACTCAGTACGTCAAGATAACCCTCTACAACAATTGCCTTTTCATTCTTCTTAATATCTTTTACAGCCTTCGGCAAGCCGTAAAGGGTGTGCCTTTTGCTGTAGATGATCGATTCCGGCGAATTCAGATATTTGGGCTCCCCTTTGTCAATAATGCGGCCGCCAAAACCGATCACATTGTGCGACAAATTTATGATAGGAAATATTATCCTGTTTCTAAACCGGTCATAATATCTGTCCGTATCCCTTTTAACAATAAGCCCTGTTTTTTGAGCGAGTAGCAACTGGTTTTTATTTTCTGTCAGCTCCTTTGTCAGGGTGTCCCAGCTATCAGGAGCAAAACCCAGCCCGTAGTTTTTAATTGTTTCTGTGCTGATACCTCGTTTTTCAAGATACTGTCTTGCTTTTGCAGCACGCCTGTCTTTTAAAAGCAGCGTATTATAAAGCTTTGCTGCTTTTTTGTTTATTTCAAAAAGTTCTTCTTTTTCACTTTGTGTTCTAAACTGTTGAGAGGTAAGCGGTTTTTCAGGAATTGTAATGCCGACTCTTCCTGCAAGCTGTCTTGCTGTTTCGTTAAAACTGATGTTTTCTTTTTTCATCAGAAAGGAGAAAACATCACCGCTTTCATGACAGCCAAAGCAGTAAAAAAAATTTTTACTTTCGTTTACGGAAAAAGACGGTGTTTTTTCCTGGTGAAAGGGACAAAGGCCCTGATAGTTCGCACCTTTTTTTTTCAAGCTGACATAGTCGGAAATAACTCCGACAATACTAACCGAGTCTCTTATCTCCCTGATCTTTTCTTCTGGAATAAACAATTTTGTTCCGTTATTTTGCATAACTTCTTCAGGGCTTCCCAAAAAAATGGGCTTTATTTCTGGAAAATCAGATTTGTTTCCCTTTGAAGTTGATCGAGAAATTCAAACTGGCTTAAAATTAAGCCTTCTTTATATTTTGTAGGGTTAAAACCTATAAGTTTAGCGTTTTTTTATTTTTTGTCAAGAAAAAGAAAGGGGAAGGCATCAAAATGCATGCAAAAAACAACAAAATATTGTTAATTTTATGCCGGGAATATTTTTTTTGTCTCTTTTTTGAGAAAATTCTTTATTTCATCTACCGTAGAATAGCTGAAAAGCCTTTTGGTTATTTGTTTACATTTTTTGTAACTGATTGAACGAAGTATTCTTTTAATCTCCAGGATTGCAACCGGATTCATGCTCATCTCGTCTATGCCTAGGCCTAAAAGAACCGGCAAATATATGCTTTCACTCGCCATTTCACCGCACAGGGCAACTGTAATTCCATTTTCGTGGGCAGAATCAATAATATTTTTGAGTAATCTCAGTACAGAAGGATGAAGCGGTTCATACAGGTATGACACTTGTTCATTTACACGGTCAATGGCCAGGGCATACTGGATGAGGTCGTTTGTGCCTATACTGAAAAAATCAACTTCTTTTGCCAGCAGGTCTGCTATAATTGCAGCAGAAGGCACTTCAACCATTATTCCTATTTTAATTT
This sequence comes from Pseudomonadota bacterium, assembly GCA_024640785.1. GTDB lineage: Bacteria > Desulfobacterota > WTBG01 > CAIYCZ01 > CAIRTM01 > JAHEEI01. Next base: position 11,367 of record JAHEEI010000026.1, on the reverse strand, counting down.
TTGGGTCATAAGGTTTGTTCTGTTTTTTTAAATCCTCTTTTACTTCCTTGATAAGCTTCTTTATCATTCTCACTTCTACGATGCCTGAAATCATTGGAAACATTATCTTTATTTTTCCATACGCACTGGCGCGCAGTATTGCACGAAGTTGAGTCTTAAAGATTTTAGTTTCTTTAAGGCAAAAGCGTATTGCACGAAGTCCCATTGCAGGGTTCATCTCATCTGCAACCTCGACATGAGAAATAAATTTGTCTCCTCCTATATCAAGGGTCCGAATCGTTACAGGATGAGGGGCAACATGTTGAACTGCTTTTTTAAATATTTCAAAAAGCTCTTTTTCTTTTGGGAGCTCCTTTTTATTCAAATATAGAAATTCTGTCCTGAAAAGCCCAATACCTTCCGCACCATAATCAAGGACAGAAGATACTTCTTCAACTATTTCTATGTTTGCAAGAAGGCGAATACCGAAACCGTCTATAGATTCAGCTGGAAGATCTTTGTATTTTAACAGGCTTTTCTCAAACTCTTCATGCTGTTCTCTCTTCTGATTATATTTTAAAAGTGTTTCCGAATCAGGGTTTAAAATGACTACACCATGAATACCGTCAACGATAATTATGGTACCGTTTTCAACCTTCTCGGTGACACCATTTAAACCCACTACTGAGGGAATTTTTAAAGCTCTGGACATTATTGCAGTATGTGAGGTCTTGCCTCCGCATTCCGTGACAAAACCGAGGACCTCGGCAACATTTAAATTTACTGTGTCTGCAGGAGAGAGATCATGTGCAATAACCACGACCTTTTCACCTATATTTGAGAGAAGGTTTTCTTTCTTGCCCGCAAGGTTTCTTAAAATCCTTTTCTCAATATAGTCCATATCACTGGTTCTGTCTTTGAGGTAGTCATCATCCAAATCAAGGATGTTTGTTCTCAGCTCATTCATGGTGGTTTTTAAAGCCCATGCCGCATCAACTCTTTCCTCTCTTATTTTTTTAAGAGATTTGTTTTTAAGCAGCTTGTCCTGGAGTATCAGGATATGGGTATCCATGATAAATTGGGCTTCCTTGTTGCTCCTGAGGCGAATCTCTTTTCTAGCCTTTTCAAGCTGTGCTTTTGATTCGGCAACAGCACTTTCAAGCCTTTCCTCTTCCGCACAGATCTCAGCTTCTGTTGTGAGCCGAAAGTGTGAAAAGTCCGAGGTTGCTTGATCAAAAAGAAAAACTCGGCTGATCACTATTCCTGGCGATGCCCCTATTCCTGTTAGCAGTATGTTTTTATCCATAGGACAGGTATTTCATGTTTGATTAAGTTTGTCAATTATGAGTATTTGCCGTATTTCCTTCAACAAGAAGTGTTATTTCTCCCTTTATTTTCCTGCTTTCGAGTGCTTCCAGAATCTCTGTGAGTTTTCCGCGTAGAGTTTCCTCGTGAAGCTTTGTTATTTCCCTGGCAAAAACAGCTTTCCGATCACCAAGGATTTCGATCATATCTTTTAGCGCTGAACAGATCCGGTAGGGGGACTCATAAAAGATAAGAGTTCTTTCTTCATCTGCGAGTTTTGTAAAAAGGATCTTTCTTTTTCCCGTCTTTGGCGGAAGAAAACCCTCAAATGCAAATCTGTGAACAGGTAGCCCGGAAACAGAAAGAGCTGTAATTGCAGCGCAGGCACCCGGAATTGGAACCACAGTAATTTCACATTTAATCGCTTCCGCAATTATCCTGTATCCCGGATCAGAGATCGTTGGGGTTCCCGCCTCAGATATCAGCGCCACATTTTTACCTGTTTTTAATAAATCAATAAGGGTTGCTGTCTTTGTTTTTTCATTGTGTTCAAAATAACTGGTAAGCCGGTTTTTTATGTTATAATGGTTCAAAAGAATACACGCTCTTCGGGTATCTTCTGAAGCAATACAGTCAACCTCGCTTAAGACACGCACAGCCCGATAAGTGATGTCCTCAAGGTTTCCAATGGGTGTAGAAATAATATAGAGGGTTCCCTGTTCCATAAAAATTCAAAGAATGTGTTAATGTTGTGCTAAAAGTAATTTTAGCTTATTTTCATTCATGTTTCTGATATTTCTCAAAAGTTTTTAAAGTGCTAGAGCATAAAGGTTCCCAAGGTTTTTATTTTTATTGCACAGATGGGTTCGCATACTATATGAAAAATCGGCTATTGACTTATTTTTAATTATCTTACTTTATTAACCTCTTCTATGCAAAAACTTATTATCTTTTCAGGAAGAGAATTTATTTTTGTAAAAAAATATTCACTTTAATTTTTTTTGAAGTGGTAAAGGCCGCATTCTTTGTTTTCTCTAAAAAAAGTAACAAGGAACCTTGTATAAAGGAGACAGCCTCTTTCTTATGAAACAAGACATCAGTTTAAAGATATCATCTTTTCTTGAAAAAACCCTTCTTGATCTTTTGGGAATAAATAATCCAATAAGCATCAAGAGTAAAAAAATAAAGAGCCTCGCTGATGAAGTCAGGACTCTTTCGGACGAATATATTTTTTCAAACAATAATAACAGAATTAATGAAAGCATAATTAGCCGGCTCATAAAAACCTATGCTGTTTACTTTATGCCATCAAACTTGATAAAGTTGCATCCAATTCTTGATGAAATTAGACGAGATAAAGACTGTACACTCTTCAAAAAAAAATCTCTTTCTCTCCTTGACTTGGGCTGCGGCCCAGGAACTTTTACGGTTGGTTTTCTGGAGTATCTGTCAAAGAATTGTTTGCCGGATTCTTTTGATTTTGAAAGTGTTAAACTTACCTGTATGGACAGGTCAAAAGAGAACCTCTCCCTTGCTCAAAAAATCATAAATGAATATCTTAATCATGGACTGCTTTCAAAAAATATAAGGTGGAAAACTTCTTTTGTGAAAGGAACCATAACCGCTTCAAGTTCTTTTGAAGCACTGTTTCCCAAAAATACCCTTTTTGACATAATTATTGCGGGGAACGTAATAACAGAACTCCAGGGGAAAAACATAAAACCTTTTATGAGTTTTCTGGAAAATCACCTTTCTCCTGATGGGACAGCGGTAATAATAGATCCCGGAACAAAGGCTTCCTCAAAACATTTGCTTTCCCTGAGAAATAGGATTTTATCGGAAACCGGTCTTAACCTCTATTCGCCATGTCCAAACACAGCCGCCTGTTCTTTGACAGATAAAGGTAAAAACTGGTGTCATGAAAAAGTTTTCTGGGAGCCGCCCGATATAATAAATATGATTGATAGGATAACCGGTTTTTCGAAGGAAAAGGGATTGAAATATTCATACCTTGTCTTTAATAAAAAAAACATATGCCTGTCAGGCATTTTTCCTGAAATTCCCCATGAAAAAGTTTTTAGAGTGGTAAGTTATCTGATAAAAAACAAGGGAGAAGAGCGTGTTTATGTGTGTAGCGGTAGGAAAAGACTTCTTTTAAGAAGGTTAAACAAAAACTGTTCTGGAAAAAATATCGACTTTGGAAATATTTTGAGAGGAAACTGTGTTTTTTTTGATAATTTTCAAACTCGTAACGATTTTTTGGAGATAACAAGGGAAAGTATTTTTAAGATACTGTAGCTCTGAAGAAAGATACAAGGTTAAATATACAAGGATGTTTAACAATAACTTAAATTGTGTTATATACCTTTTTTCAAAAGGTAATTATTATTTAAAAGGTACCATGGAATTAAAAATTAAAAATTCTATTTTAAGGTTGGAACAAGGTGATATTACAAAACAGACAGTCGAAGCTATTGTAAACGCGGCAAATTCAAGACTTGCTGGAGGGGGGGGCGTTGACGGCGCCATTCACAGAGCCGGCGGGCCAAAAATAATGGAGGGGTGCAAGAAGTATAACGGTTGCCCGACAGGAACTGCTGTAATAACCACTGGCGGAAACCTTCCTGCAAAATACGTTATTCATACTGTGGGTCCGGTTTATCAAAACGGAACTTCAGGCGAGCCTGAACTTCTTCAATCCGCCTACTTAAACAGTTTGAAAATAGCTGAGAGAAACAGTATTAAGATTATTGCCTTTCCATCTATCAGTACGGGTGTATACGGTTACCCAATAAAAGAAGCATCAGTTCTTGCCCTTGAAGCCGTTGTGTCTTACCTTAAAAAAGATACCCTCATAGAAAGAGTCGAACTTATTTTGTTCTGCCTTAAGGATTACAATATTTATTGTTCAGCCCTTAAGGCCGTAAGTAAAAACAGCTTTCAGTGAAAGGATTAAATGAAAAACAACAAGCTTTCTGAAATAATAGAACAGATTCTTTCCGGTTATAAAACAGACCGAGGAATAAACCATATTGAAGGGCCGAATCTGCCTTCGAAAAAATCTATCGAAGAAATTACTCTGGATATTTTAAATATTATTTTTCCCGGCTACTATGAAAAGCAGGAAATAAGCCGTGAAGATATAACTCTTTATGTGTGGGAAAAAGTCTCATCTGTTTATCATAGTCTTTCCCATGAAATTTTAAAGAGCCTTAAAGCGATTCCTGAACTGGCGGAAAAAAGTTCAGCCGATATGATTTCTCTCTCCATTAGGAAAACAGTCTCTTTTCTTTCAAAGATCCAGCAGATAAGAGAAAAATTAAACGGGGATGTTAACGCTGCATTTGAAGGGGATCCTGCAGCCAAAAGTTTTGATGAGATCATTGTAAGCTATCCCGGTCTTTTTGCAATTGCTGTTTACCGTGCAGCACATGAACTTTATCATCTTGAAATACCACTTATCCCCAGAATAATGACGGAATTTGCCCATGGTTCAACAGGAATTGATATTCATCCGGGTGCTCACATCGGCGACAACTTTTTTATTGATCATGGGACGGGGATTGTTATCGGTGAAACATCTTTAATCGGAAACAATGTAAAGATATATCAGGGGGTGAGCCTAGGGGCCTTAAGTTTTAAGAAAGATAAAGACGGGCGCATTGTGAAGGGCGGGAAAAGACACCCCACTATTGAAGACAATGTTGTGATATATGCGGGAGCCACGATTCTGGGAGGAGAAACCGTTGTGGGAAGAGATTCTGTTATTGGCGGAAATGTCTGGCTACTTAAGTCCGTGCCACCGGGGACAACCCTGATTCACCAGCCTCCCAAGCCTGTTCTGCGGGATAAAAATACTGATGCTCTTCAGGATGAGTATATGTATTATATTTAAAATTTTTATTGAAATTAATTAATAAAAAACTTCCTGAACCATTATACTTAGAATCAGGGGGTTGGAAAACCTTAAACCTGTTATTCTATTCAATTGCCCCGGCAATCTTAAAGATAGGCAGGTACATTGCAATAAGCATTGTTCCAACGGAACTTCCAAGAAAGAGCATCATCACTGGCTCAATGAGTGAGGTAAGCGCATCTACTGCTGCATCTACTTCATCTTCATAAAAATCAGCAATTTTTTCCAGCATTGCATCCAGGGAACCGGCTGACTCACCTACTGCAACCATCTGGCAGACCATTGGAGGGAATACTCCACTTTCTTCCAGGGGGACTGCAATGGTCTTTCCTTCGCTTATGCTCTGTTTGGTATTATTTATAGCCTCTTCAACAATCCTGTTGCCTGCTGTTTTTGCAACAACGTCCATGCCGTCAAGAATGGGAACGCCACTTGTTATCAATGTTCCAAGGGTTCTGGTAAACTTGGCAACAGCAACTTTCCTAAGCAAATCTCCAATAACCGCGACTTTAAGCAAATATTTATCGAAGAGGTATTCACCCCTGTCCGTGGATTTCCACTTTCTAAAAGCAAAAAAGAAACCGCCAAAGATTCCTATAAGGGCTATCCAGTTATTGCGCAGAAAATCGCTCAGATTAACAACGACCTGTGTAAGACCCGGGAGTTCGCTCCCGAAGTCAGTAAACATTTCTGCAAAAACAGGAATAACAAAGACCAGCATGATTATTATAACGACAATTGCTATTGCCAGAATTGTTGTTGGATAGATCATTGCTCCTTTAACCTTGCTCACAAGTTTTGCGTTTTTCTCAATATAAGCCGAAAGTCTTTGTAAAATTGTATCCAGAATACCGCCCATTTCTCCTGCGGCAACAAGATTAACGTAAAGGTTATCAAAAACTTTAGGGTGTTTTTTCAGCGCTTCAGCAAGCGAAGATCCGCCTTCAACATCTAATTTTACCTGCATCAGTACCTTTTTAAAAGTTCTGTTTTCTTCTTGGTTGGCAAGGATATCAAGTCCCTGTATCAGAGGAAGGCCGGCATCTATCATGGTTGAAAACTGTCGCGTAAAAACAATAAGATCCTTGGTTTTAACTCTGGGCTGCATAAATGCGACATTTTCAAAGATATCTTTTGGTTTTTGTTTTACTTTCGAGGCATTAATATTCTGGGCCTTGAGTATTTGCCGCAAGATTTTCTCACTAGGTGCATCGGTTTCACCCTTCTGAATTGTTCCCCTTGCAGTCTTTCCTTCCCAAATATATACTGGCATTTTAATCCTCTCTTTGTCTTTTTTTATTATAATTTAATTAATATTAAAATAAAAATAATAAATAAAATTAATCTCCATCTTTGATAGTTACTTTTAGTACTTCTTCATAATTTATTTCTCCTGCCAGCATCTTTTCAATACCGCTTTGCCTGAGGGACTGCATGCCAAGACTTATTGCCTCGTTTTTTATTTCAAGCGAGGATGCCCCCTGCAGCACCAACTCTTTTATAGGTTCATACATGGGCATAACTTCATAAAGGGCAATACGCCCTTTGTTGCCGCTATTGTTACAGTCGTCACAACCCTTACCCTCGTAAAAGGTAATGCCTTCGTATTTTTTAGGGGTAACACCCAGTTTTTTGAGCATATTTTCGGAGATTTCAACCGGTTCTTTACATTTATTGCATATTTTTCGGGCAAGACGCTGTGCAACAATAAGGTTAATAGAAGAAGAGACCAGAAAGGGTTCTATTCCCATATTCAATAGCCTGTTTATAGTGCTGGGGGCATCATTGGTATGCAGAGTGCTTAGCACCATATGTCCGGTTAGAGCAGCCTTTATGGCAATTTCTGCTGTTTCAAAATCCCGAATTTCACCCACAAGAATGACATCCGGGTCCTGTCTCAGAAAAGAGCGAAGTGCAGACGCAAAAGTAAGACCAATTCCCTCATGCATCTGTACCTGGTTTATACCTTCAAGGTTATACTCGACCGGATCTTCAGCTGTCGATATGTTTTCTGTTGTCTGGTTAAGGTCTGTAATCGCAGAATAGAGGGTTGTTGTCTTTCCGCTTCCGGTTGGACCTGTAACCAGGACCATTCCGAAAGGTTTGTGGATGGATTCCTTAAAGTCATTAAGCTGTTTTTCTCCAAATCCCAGCTTGGTCATGTCAAGCTGAAGGCTGGATTTGTCAAGGAGCCTTAGAACAATCTTTTCTCCAAACAGGGTAGGTAAAACTGAGACACGGAAATCCATATCCCTGTTTTTACCAAGTTTAAGTTTTATCCTCCCATCCTGAGGAAGCCTTCTTTCTGCAATATCTATATTAGCCATAATCTTTATTCTGGAAACAATGGCATTTTTCATTTTCAAGGGAGGTTTCATCACTTCATATAGACTGCCGTCTATTCTAAATCTTATTCTGAAGCTTTTTTCATAGGGCTCAATATGAATATCACTACTACCTTTGGCTATTGCTTCTGTTAGAACCCCGTTAACCAGCTGTACGACCGGAGCCTTTCCGCTTTCCTGTTCAAGCGAAGAAATATCCACACTTTCTTTACTTTCAACGTATTCAATCCCTTCCGTTTCAAGTCCGGCCAAAAGGTCTTCAAGATAATCGGCATCAGAAGCTTCTCCTACTCTATAATATTCTTCTATTGCTTCACTTACCGAATTTTCCGATGCAATTAAGGTTTCTACCCTGTATCCTGTCAAAAACTTAATATCATCAAGCGCAAAGATGTTGCTTGGATCAATCATGGCAATAGTAAGGGTTGAATCTTTTGCAGAAATAGGCATGACCTGATACTTTGAAGCGATGCCGGAAGGAATTATCTTCAGCACTTCAGGATCAATCTGAAATTCAGAAAGCTTAATAGAGGGGACACCATGCTGTTCACTTAAAAAATGCAGCAGGTCGCTGTCTTTTAAGGCTCCCATCCCAACAAGAATGGAACCAAGCATTCTGCCGCTTTTTTCTTGTTCTTTTAAAGCAGATGAAAGCTGTTCCGGTGAAACAGCTTTTTTTTCGACCAAAATTTCGCCCAAACTATTAGGCATAACGTCTCCAAAATGAATACTGCTTGCTCTAAAATCTTAAGGGTTTTGTAGTGATACAAGTCACGATCAGCTTTGGACAGTTATAATTTCTTTTGGGTATTAAATTATAAATTTTTTCCAGTATAAAATTAGAACTTTTTATTCACACCCCTAATCTACGGTTATAATGGTTTTATAAACTATTAATTTTTAATATTATTTATTAAAAAGATGTAATTTATAAATTATTTATCTGGAGAAAAACCTTTTTTAGTCCACATATACTTATCGGCAGATACTTCTATGTGATAATTGAAAAAATACATACTATATCAATAAATTTTCTATTTTTATGGATATAAAAAGAAATCAGCTTTCGGTTTCTGCTCATTTTAATTAAAAAAGTTATCTTATAAAGAGAACAGAGAGAAGAAAAAGCTTAAAGTGATTGTATCGGAAATTAAAGTCATTCTGACTCTCTTATGGATTAAGGATTTTCATACTTTCTTCTAAGTTCCCACCCGCTATAAGTAATAACCCTGCAAAAAAAATAAAAGAGGCGACAAAAAAGGAAAAAACTGTAATTACAGCCTGTTTTGACTTTAACTTGTGTACCACCTGCAACCCGATATAGATTAAATATAGACTATAAATATTTACAGCCAAACTAAAAAAAACAACTGGAATCCAGGAAACAAGACACATCACATTTATATAGGCGATTATCCTAAAAGTGGCTTCAAACGGAGCTTTTGAACCAAATAGTCTTGAAACAACCAGGTGGTACACCATACTCTGTATAAAAGCAGACATGGTATTTGCAAAAAAATAAAGCAGAAAAAGCTTGAAATCTCCACCTTTTAAATTGGCAATAAAAAGCGCAAAGAAAAAAGAACATACCAGGATGAAAATAAAGGGGTTTATGATGCTGCCGGTTTTTGGCATTTCATAAAAAAACTTACCCGGCCTTATGAGGACCTCTTTTGTTACATAGACAAAACTGTCAATAAAGTGTTTTGGTTCAAACTCGATCCTTTTTTTTCTTTCAGGTGCTTCCACGGGTCCTTCAGATTGACTTATTTAAGCTTCTTGATTAAAATTATACATTACGTCCTGCCTAAAGCAGTCGGCTCAATTTGTTAAACGAAAATTATACCAATCTTTAACCTGTATAACAAGTTGAAAGATATTATATAAAAATGACTTTAAAAAAGAGAGGCCTTACTCTGGAACAAAAAGATAAAAAATATCTCTGGCACCCCTTTACCCAGATGAAGGACTATGAAAAAAGTTCTCCCCTTGTTATTGAAAAGGGCAGAGGCTCATATCTTTATGATATTCAGGGAAACCGGTATATAGACGGGGTATCTTCTTTATGGGTTACGGTCCATGGTCACCGTAAAAAAAAGATTGATGATGCAATAATAAGTCAGGTCAAAAAAATATCCCATTCAACCCTGCTGGGCCTTTCAAATGTGCCGGCAGCAGAACTTTCTGAAAAACTTGTAAAAATAACGCCAAAGGGTCTATCAAAGGTGTTCTATTCAGATAATGGATCAACCTCTGTTGAGATAGCGCTTAAGATTTCATATCAATACTGGCAGCAGAAATCAGCCAAAACAAAAACAAAAAAAAAGTTTGTGTCACTGGTCAATGCCTACCACGGCGATACTCTCGGTTCAGTGAGCGTCGGAGGGATAGAACTGTTTCACCAGGTTTACAGCCCGCTTCTTTTTAAGACCTTCAAGGCAGACTCTCCTTACTGTTACCGGTGTCCGATGAAAAAAGATCGGCCGGGATGTAGCCTGGCATGTCTTGACTCCCTTGAAAATATTTTGAAAAAACACAGCAGAGAAATTGCAGCCATGATTATTGAGCCCATGGTACAGGGTGCCGCCGGAATGATTACTTTTCCAAAAGGGTATCTTAAAAAAGTCCGTCAGCTCTGTACCCGGCATAATGTTCTTTTGATAGCGGATGAAGTTGCCGTGGGATTCGGAAGAACCGGAAAAATGTTTGCCTGTGAACATGAAAAAGTAATACCAGATCTTCTTGCAATTGCGAAAGGCATAACCGGAGGAACCCTTCCCCTGGCTGCGACTCTGGTATCAGATGAGATATATAACGCGTTCTTGGGTGAGCCGGAAGACTTAAAGACTTTTTTTCACGGTCATACCTATACCGGAAACCCGGTTGCCTGCGCAGCTGCCATCGCAAACCTAGAAGTTTTTGAAGAAGAAAAGGTTCTTTTATCTTTAAAGAAAAAAATACGGTTGCTGACAAAACAGCTTAAATCTTTTAAAAAACTTTCTCATGTGGGAGATATCCGGCAGAGCGGTTTTATGGTTGGGATCGAACTGGTAGCAGAGCCAAAGACTAAAAAGTCTTTTGCTGTCAGAGAAAGGATCGGGCACAGGGTTATCCTTGAGGCTAGAAAGCGCGGTGTAATAATCCGTCCGCTGGGTGATGTGATTGTTTTGATGCCACCACTGTCTATCTCGGAAAGTGAGCTGAACGCTTTGTGTGACGTGACTTTTGAATCGATAAAAAAAGTAACTGAAAAAGTTTAGATAAAGATTCAAGGAAATAAGAAAAACCTAAAGGCAAATAGCTCTTTGCAGTGAACAATTAACAACGAACGGCCAACAAAGACTTTACCGCTAGTAGGAGTAAAAAGTGGAAAAAGGGATCCGTAAACCAATTGAGAAAATGCCGTTAAAGGGGGAAGTTTCCAATTGTCCGGCTTGTGATTACAAAGACGGATTTCATGTTTCCTTTAACCTTGATGATAACAGTCGCACAGGAAATATAATTATTATCTGCCCCCAATGCAGCAGTCGATTCAGCGTGGGCTGGCCCATTCAGCTTCAGAAAAAGTAACTTAGTGTTAAGGTAGAAACCTTATCCTCTGCCTCGCTCAATTTTTTCTTTATGCAAAAGCCTTAAAGAAGAGGACAACTTGAGGGAAGGTATAAAAGCGGCAATTGAAAGAAACAAACCTATAAAAGAGCACTCCGAAAAGAGGGGGGCTCTTTTAGGGCTTCTAAGGGTATGAAATTTATCAAGCACCAAGGGTCATTCTTTTGACAACAAGCCCTTGTCTTTCAGCTCAGGAATAATCTCAGGCAGACC
>JAHEEI010000025.1 GCA_024640785.1 Pseudomonadota bacterium | reverse complement strand
CCGCCTGGCAGATTTCAGCAACAGCTTTTACCATAAGCGGATGTGTGGTAACCGCTTTGGAAGGGTCTGTTCCCATTAGCAGATTCGGTTTAAGAAGCACTTTTGCCCCGTCAGGAATAAATGAATCCCATCCGTTGACAAGCTCTGTGCCTATGTTTTCAAGTGCTTTTTTTATCGCAGCGTAATCGTATTTATCGCAGCCGTGCAGGTAAACCGGTTTGGTATTATTATATGATGACATCTTTAGACTGGCTATGATTATGGAAATCTGAAGCTTTATGAAAATGCATTTCTAGATTATTTTTAAAGGTGCCGATTTTAATCAAAAAAACAGGATGATTCTAGCCGCATTTTTGACATTAGTTAGTGTCCCATGAACCCCAGGTGTCGCTTTCTTTTTTAATAAGCGCCTTTAGATCTTTCATTTTTTCATTTATTTCCTGGCTGACGCTTTTTGCTTCATCGATGGTTTGGATGACATGCGGCGTGATAAGAATGATCAGCTCTGTCTTGTCATAAGATATACTCGTTGTGCCGAAAAGAAAACCGATCCAGGGTATCTTTGAAAGATAGGGAATCCCGCCTCTAGAACTACTTTCTAAGGTTTTAATAAGTCCCCCGATAACCACTGTCTGTTTGTCCTGCACCACAAGGGACGTCTCTGCTTTTCTGTTAGTTATTGTCGGGGACTGTACTCCTTTTTCTGAAATTTCCTGGGCCTCGCTCACCTCCTGTGTAATATCCATGGCAACAAGGCCCTTGTCATTTATTCGGGGGGTTACGGTAAGAATGACGCCTGTGTTCCTGTATTCGATAGAACGGGAAGTTGATGTGGTGTCTTGTCTGTCCGTATCCAGAGGCACATATTCACTGGTGACAATGGGGACTTCCGCGCCTACCTCTATGCGGGCTTCTTTGTTGTCGGCAGCTAGAATGTTGGGCGAAGAGAGAACGTTAAGTTTGTTTTGGTCTGCCTGGGCAAGGAGGAACACCTTCAGACGGTCTGAATCAAAAACATAAGAAAGACCGCTTGACAATTTATCTATATCTAAGAGGTCCTCGAGTTCACCGTCAGCGTTCCTTAAATTTCTAAGGTTCTTATTATAAAGCCCTACCTGGTCCACGCCCTTGTAGCCGCCGATCTTTGCGGAGTCACTTCGAAGGGCCCATTCGATGCCGTATTCAGTTCCGTCTCCGAGGGTTACTTCAGCAATAAGGACCTCGATCAGAACCTGTTTCGGGATGATATCCATGGTGCGAATAGTCTTTTTTATGATGGCATAATCATGGGGGGTGCTTCGCACAATGATAGAATTTGTGGCTTCATCATGGACTATCTCTATTTCCCCCTGGATAAAGGATGTCTGCTCATCCTTTTTTACTTTCGGGGTTTTGGCTTTTGTTGTTCTTGACCGTGTAGACCGTGTAGATGTAGAGGACCTGTCTCTGTTTCTGCTTCCATCTCCATATATCTTTGTCAGGACATCTGTTATTTCTTCTGCTTTTCCATTTTCAACAAAGTAAATAAAAACCTGTTCTTCGGCTTCTGTATCGACCGCATCCAGAATTTTGGTCCAGTGCTCAACCTGTTTAAAAATACCGGGGATGGAACTGACAGCCAGGATACAGCTGACCCTCTCAACTGGAATGAAACGTATGCCGATCCCCTTGTCTGTTGTTTCTTCGATGCCAAGAGAAGTAAAGATTGTTTGAAGTTCTTCCGCAAGTTCTACAACGTCTGCATTTTCAATTTTAAAGAAATGTATCCGGGTATTTTCAAAAGTGTCAACATCGACGACATCTATCATGCTGACAATTTTTTTTATGCTTGCTGCCGTATCAGCCGCGACGATGATATTGCCCTTTTTGTATTCTATAATATTACCGCCGCTGCTTATGAAAGGTTTTAATATATTTATGACTTCAGAGGTGGAAACATACTGCAGCGGTATTACCTGTACAATGTTTCTGTCGTTTGAGATTAAGTCAACCTGTCTGCCTTTATTTATTTCAGAAATTTTGCTTTTTGCTTCTTTAACCGGAATGATTTTATACATGTTCCCGGACTTCACGAGCGCGATGTTGTTTATGTCAAAAATTGTTTCCAGAACAGGAAGCAGTTTATCCCTTGAAACCTCGGTGCTGGTATGGATGTTTACTTTTCCTTTTACAGCGGGATCAATAACAAAATTTATACCGAGAATATCAGATAGTGAGTTGATTACTTCATAGATGTCAGCGTCATCAAAGTTTAAGGCAATTTTCTGTCCCTCATCAGCCTCTTCAGCTGGAACCGTAGCAATCTGTTTTTCTTCAGGCTTGTCTTCGGGGCGAGCTATTTCGTTGCTATTGTCTGGGTTTTTGTTGACAGCGGCAACTTCTTCAGGGGCGGGGTCACCTTTCTTATTAATAGATAAATCATTGTTTTTTGAGATAATTTTCTGTTCCTCGTCAGTCTCTTCAACTGGAACCGCAACAATCTGTTTTTCTTCAGGCTTGTCTTCGGGGTGAGCTATTTCGGTGTTATTGTCTGGGTTACTGTTGACAGCGACGACTTCTTCAGGGGCGGGTCCGCCTTTATTATTAATAAATAATTCATTGTCTTTTGAGATATATACGCTTGCACCATAATCTAGAGAGCGGAAGTATTTTTCACTGTATTTACTGGAATTTTTATTAATGATGTCCAAAGCTTTTGCCATGTCATTTGTGTGAAGCGTCAAAACTCTGACAAGGGTAGGATGTTCTTTGGATATTTTTCCAATAAATGCCCACTTCTGGACCTGCTTTGGGGCAATAGCCTTTATTTCCTGAGCATTTTCAGCCAAATCAGGCAGTTCCTCCTGTGTGTTGGGGCTGTCAAGGGCGCTTTCCGGAGGTTTTCCATCAGGCAATTCCTGATACAGGGTTTCTTCTGTTAGTAAGTCCTGACTGGTTTCAGCGGATTTATCACTTAGCTCTCCGATTTTAGCGCTGTTTACGGTTGTGCACCCGGCTAAATATAACAGGGCTAAAACGACTGTCAGAAAAATTATTTGTCTTTTCATATATTGTACTCTTATTTAATATTTAGTTATTTGTCAGCTATTATCTTTTGTACAAAACCTTTAATTGTCATTGTTACGGAGATGCCGGCAGGTTTTCTTCTGTTTTTAATCCTGATTTTCAGTTCCGGAATTGTCAGAAGTTTTTCATTTTTTTCGATACTGCTGATAAACTTTTCAAGCATGGTCAGATCGGAATCAAACATTGTTTGGATCGGTATTGCCGTCAGTCCTTCCTGCTTAATAGAATCAAGCACTTTAACGCTTTTTATTTCAACCTTATTTTTTTCAGCGATCCCGTCTATTATTTTTTGAAGATCGGCTGCTGCGAGTGATGGTGTTTCTCCCTTAAGAAAACTGCTGTTTGCTTTCTGGCTTTCTTTTTTAAGTTTTCTCAGTTTTAATTGAAGGCTTTCCTTCTGCTCCACGGTCTTCATATATTTTTCAAGGGACTGTTCTTTAAATTTAATAGTTTTTTTCTGCTCGCTGACCTTGTCAACCAGGGGAAAAACTATAAACTTAATAAGCACAAAGATAACTACGACAACTATTAAGGCAATACTGTAATTTTTATTGCGGGAAGAAGGCTTCATTTTATTTTTTTTCTGAACTTACAGTCATTTCGATTCTAAATTTTTCTTTTTCTGATTGCCTGTCAGTTGTTATCGGAGAAGTAAACTTGACGTTTTCGAATAGCTTGGACTCCTCAAATATTGGTATTAACTTTGATGCCGAAACAGCGTATCCTGAAAGCTTTATCTTGTTATCCGAAGCTTGGTAGGAGAAGTCGGACAGCCATCCATCCATTGGTACAATCAGAGTCAGTTCCTCAATAAATTTAAGCTTGCTCATACTGGATTCTTTTATATTTTTGATTGCTGTGGATGACCGTTCTATTTGCTCTGTTTCACTGTAAAGCCGATCAATATTTTTTGCTTTCAGTTTATATTCTTTAAGCTCTTTATCAAGAGCTGCTTCCCGAAGCTCTGATTTATTGATGCTGCTTGAGATAAGCGCAGCAATCATCAGAAGAATTAAAAAAGCAATTCCCATGCCAACAAGTTTTCTTTTGCTTCTTTTTTTCTTCAGGCGCTGGCTTAGCGGTAAAAAGTTAATATCAACCGCAACACTTTTTAGTCCTTTTAAAGCGAGGCCTATTGGAACAGAGAGCAGGGGAAGAACAGTGGTATGAGCTCCGACGCTGTCTCGGGCTGGGGGGATCCAGGATCTGTTCATTATGGAAAAAAAGCCTTTTATTTCTTCCGGCGCATTTTCAGCATAGTCTTTTTCCATTACCCTGCCGGAAAGTATAAATTCTGTTTTCTTTTTGCTGTCTTTATCAAAAGGAAGATGGAGGGCAGATTTCAACCCGTTATCATATATCTCTTTAAAGTGTTCATCCGGAATTTTTTCTGCAATATTAAATACTTTTGAGTAATAAATGGAGTTTTTTTCTGTCAGGGTCAGTTCGTAGTTATCTTCATTTAGATATTCAACCAGTATGTCCAGAGATGGCTGTCTTTTATTTTCGGGCTGCTCCTTGAAAAACCCGGCTATTTTCGGATATTTTTTTATTAAGCCTTTAAAATATTTTTCTTTTAGCGTTTTATTTTTTTTGAGCCAGTTAAGGTCAATCAGTTTTTTCTCGGGTGATACTGAGTCCTTAAAAGCGTTAAAAAGGGCTGTTGTGGTAATCTCAATACTCCGCGGTTTTATCTTAATTTTCTTTAGAAGTTCTATATAGTAATCAACCGGATATTTTTTTATTGTCACCAGCATTATATAAATATGTCCGCTTTCCGGCATGCGTTTGACAACATGATAATCAAAATATGCTTTATCAGAAGAAAAAGGTGTATGTCGGTCGAGCTCGTATTCGATTGATTTTCTAAGATTTTCTTCAACAGCTATGGGAAGTGTTATGAACCGGGTTAGGGCGATGTCTCTGGGCAAAGCTATAAAAATATTATCGCGGGCACCTTTATGCCTTTTTAAAAATTTTTCAAGGTTATTAAGTATGATAGCTTCTTTATCTTCTTCTTTAAGATCCATCAAAGGGATAACCTTGTATCCATCAAGACTGACTTTGCTCAGCCCTTCTGTTAAGGAAACAAGACACATCTCTTTTTTTTTAAAAACAACACCAATACTTCGCATATGTATTCCGGTTTTCCAATCAACGAATTTTATAGTTTATATTCAAAATATCTTATATATATACAAGAAAGATGCCAAAGCAAAAATAACGACATACTTTTATTTATCATTAAAAATCAAAGGGTTATAGACCTGAAGGTTTTCTTGAACATAAAAAATTATTATGAGTGTTTAAAAATTGACTTGTGAGACAATAGCAGGGCATTATACTTATAAATAAAAATTTTATCAAATAGTTTTAATTTATACTTTTCCAGTTTGAAATAGTATATTTGGTATTCTCTAATTTCATATTGCAGGATATAGTTTTTGAGATCTGTCTGTCTTCAGAAAATCCAGTTGCTGTTATCTTATAGTTTTTGGTTGAGTTTGAGGCATCTACCTTAATATTATTTTTCCATATCTCATAGTTTTTAAACTGAGGCAGCCTGTCTGTTGTACTCTCAAAAAGCTTGTCATTTCTTTCGGTAATTATCTCCTTTGAAGTTTCCGGGTCTATACCTTCGAGAATGAGCAGCTCTTCAAAAGATGCCGTATTTATGTTCAGTCTTAAGGAGACTGTCTGGGAATATGTGGAAAATATGTTGCAAAGCCCCAGGTTTATTTTTGTGTCATTATCCCATTCATATTGAATCTCCGCTTTAATTTCTTCTTGGTTTTCCAGGGTTCCTTCCAGAAACGCCTCAAGCTCTTCGTCAGTAATCATTATTTTTTGTCCGGGGTTTTTTTCCGTGCCATAAAAGATTTTTTCATCGACCCCTCTTACCATTAAAAGCTCTTCGATAACCGGAATTTCTCCATTTCTGCACTTATAAGGTTCTTCCAGGGATTCGTAATAATCATTTTCTGCTCCGTTTATGCCTGTGATGTTATTGTCCTTATCCCACCAGTCAATGAGAGAATCTGCCACAATGTCTCTTTCCTCTCCTTCAAGCCCCACCTTACTTTCAAGGAGACTCTTTAAGAGAGTAGGGTCTGTTTTGGCCCTTCTTAAAAAAGCATTCAGTCCCAGCCTGTTATTTTCATCTTCAATTACTACTTCACAGATGTAATCATCAATATTAAAAACATAAGGTCCGCCTCCGGGTTCCCAGTACACAAATTCCGGATCTTCCTGATCTTCGTCTTCAGCAGTGCTTTGTCTGGTTGTTTTTGAAGCTCTTTCAAGTTCTATAATTGCCCGGTTAATTCCTGCTTCGGCCGTATAATAAGCCTGTTCACCATCCTTATAGTTTCTTACAATAACGGTTTCCGTATGCATGGTAGATGAAAATTCGGCGCAGATTACTGCAAAGAGAGTAATGATCCACAGGACCAGAAGAAGCGCAATTCCGTTTTCATTTTTTGTTCTGTCAGATAATTTTCCCATGGACAAAATTCTACAAAATCTTCAAACTCGTTAATAAAATCTGCGTTTGGCAAATAGCTAGTAAGTAGGGTCAACTTCATAAAGTTAACAGTTAAGCAGTTATCTGTTTTTAATGATCCGTTACCCTTGAAACCCGGACCTCTGAACGCCCGAATTTTTTCTTGAACCGTCAAGTAACGAACAACTGAACACAGAAGTGTAAATTTTTAAATTTTTGTTTTCCATTGCCAGCCGATTATTCGTCATTTCTCACCTTTTAAGATGCGGCTATAATCGGAACGACTAGCAATTCTTCTGATTCCTCATCATTATCATCTATATAGACCAGTAATATCTCAACAAAAAGGGGCAGACGTTCTTTCTTGTCTTTGGGGTCCCAGTTTTCCTGCCATTCACCCTCTTCATCTTTGTTTTTTCTTTCAAAATATCTGAAACTAATTTTTTTTATTTCACGGCATACGGAGACAGCAGTATCTTCATCTCTTAAGTCAATATCATTCAAGTCCGAAAGGTTTGAAACAATTGCTTCTCTTTCACCTATGAATAAGCCCTTATCTTCTTCTGTCCACATCTCGATCAGGGAAAGGCCGGTACTTCTTCCTGTGGTGCTGGCATGTGACACAAATTTCAAAGAATCGGATTCCCCAAAAAAAGCGTTATATTTTAAATGTGTATCGAGTTCTCCGGGTGTTATGGTATAAGGATAGACTGACTTTATTTCCCTGTATATGAGGGCATTTACAGCTCTTTTGGTCTGAAGAGATTCTATTTTACTTTCACCTTTTTCCCATGCGTTAATACCGATTCTGAATGAGGTGGATATGACAGCAATTACCATGGCAAGGATACTTACCGCCAGCACAATTTCGATTAAAGTAAACCCTGATCCGCTTTTACTGATCATGACCGATTTTTCTTTTGGGCAGGATTCTGTCCTGTTTTCTGCTACAGTAACAAGCATTATTTTGCCCACTCTTTTCTGGTTACGGTTTTTAGAGTAATAAGTTCTACCTGTCTTTTATTAATTCCGGAATTCCATTTTACAGTTGCCCTGAGCTTATAAGTCTCACGTCTAAGGTCTTCATAGGAGATGTCTTCTGCCTGATCTTCATATTTGTATAAGGAGACTTCTGTTTCCCACTCATGTCCACTCTCTAAAGCACCGCCTTGTATGGATTCGGAAAGTTCATCTTCTATTTTTAGAGACTCGAGTTTTTCTTTTGCGTAAATAACGGCATTTGTTCTTTCCTGTGATATGCTGCCCGCATGGAGCGCGGTCTGAAACTGGAGGAGTATGGTCGTGAGCGATACTCCCAGTATCACCACCGCAAGAAGGACTTCAAGGAGGGTAAAGCCTGATTCTGATCTAGGATTCTTCTTTTTCTGCAACTGTTACTACTCCTGTAATGCGGTTAACCGTAATCCGGTACATCCGTTCTTTATTGTCTGACAGGATTATCTCGCCGCCCCTGGAGCCGCCGTCCGGGGAGAAAGAGATCTGATAAATTCCGCCCTCTTTCTCTTCATGGCTGTCAATATCAGAGATTATAATCTGTTCAAATATTATTCCGTCAGGAAGCACATATTCTTTAATTTCTAATTTTTGTGATTGCGAGGAAGAAATATCTGTGCTTTCCCGAAACTCTTCCGCTTCAGCGTTTGTTTCGGTTGGGTCAGGAGCAGGAGGTGCGGGAACCTTAAGTATAATGACCTTATTTTCTTCAGTATTGAAAATGGTGTTGTAAGTTGAACCGGTATTAATTGCCTGACTTCTTGAGTACCTGAGCGCGGCTCCCAGCTTTTTTGAGGCTGTTTTTAGAGGGAGACTGCCGGAACTTTTTATGAGCCTAGGTGCGGTCATTGCAAGGACAATGCTTATAATCAAAAGAACTATTGCCGTTTCAACCATTGTGAAACCGAGGGGTTCCGAAAAAGAGGCTCTCTTCACCAGATGATTATTCCTCGTTTTCGTCACCGATAGACTTCCAGTTGCAGATGTCAGCGTTTATCCCTTCACCACCTTCGGTGCCGTCGGCACCGTATGAGATGATGTCATAATCCCTGCCATTTTCACCGGGGCTCGTGTATACATAAGGATTGTTCCAGGGATCTTTCGGCACTGCTTTTGGGAGATACGGGCCCTCCCATTTATTACTGTCAACCCTGTTAGTCAGTTCATCCAGACTTTCGGGAAACCTTCCCATGTCGAGACGAAAGGTATCGCATGCGGTTGAAAGAAGGGATATCTGTGTCTGGGTGGTGTTCTGCTGGGCTTTGTCGACTTTGCCGAACATCCTCGGGGCAACGAGAGCTGCCATCAGACCGAGTATGATAATAACAATTGTAAGTTCTATGAGAGTAAAACCTTTTTCGCAGTTAATCTTTCGAAGTTGATTTTTTTTCATGACTTCTCCTTTGCAGATTAAAAAGTTATGTCGTTTATGCTGACGATTGCAAGCAGAATGGGAACTATTATGCAGATGACAATAACAGCCATTCCACAGATGAGAACCGGTTCCAGAACAGAGATAAAGCGCTTGACCGCGTTCTGAACCTCTCTGTCATAAGTTTCAGCTACTTTTAAAAGCATTTCCTCCATGTTTCCGGTTTCCTCTCCCACCCGTATCATATGGGTTGCAAGGGAAGGGAAAACACCGGCTTTTTTCATGGGGGAAGAGACGCCCTTTCCCTCTTTTACAGCTTTCTGGATAAATGAGATGGAATCTGCAATGACCACGTTTCCGATTATTTCCCTTACGATGCCGAGGGACTGCAAAATTGGCACGCCGCTTTTAATTAAGGTTCCAAGTGTTCTTGACATGCGAGCAACTTCGATTTTTAAGATCAGGTCTCTTATTGGACCGAGCTTAAGTTTCAGACTGTCCCATTTTAAACGGCCCTGTTCGCTTTTTGTGTAGGTTCTGAACCATGCGTATAGAGCAATGCATACCGTGGCTATGAGCCACCAGTAACTTTTTACGCCGTTGCTGAAAGTTAAAAGGATCTGTGTGGGAACGGGCAGCTCCTGACCGGTTGATTCAAAAACCCCCACAAATCTCGGCACAACAAAAGTGAGCAGAAAGGCAACCGCACCGCCCATAACCATAACAAGCAGGGCCGGGTATATTATGGCATTGGTAATAATGCTCTTTAGTTCCTGTGATCCTTCAAGAAAATCAACCAGGCGTTCAAGCACCACATCCATTACCCCTCCGGCTTCACCGGCTTTTATCATGTTCACATAAAGGCGGCTGAAAACACGGGGGTGTTTTGCCAGTGCTTCTGAAAAAGATTTACCGCCTCTTACCTCTTTTAACAGCTCCTGGACTGTTTCTTTAAGAAACTCATTGTCGGTTACTTCCGTAATTACTACAAGGCTTCTGTCAAGGGGAAGCCCGGCTTTAATAAGGGTTGAAAGTTCCTGGGTAAAAGACAGAAGGTGTTTGTTTGAGACCTTGTTAAACGGGGAGGATAAGGTTATATTTAAATTGAAGGAACGTGATAATGCCTGAGTTCCCGTGTCAGCTTTAATCTTGATAGGAATATAGCCCATACTGCGCAGCTTGGTTACTACTGCTGGCTCGTCTTCGGAGTCAAGGCTTCCCTCTACTATTTTCCCGGTTCTATCGCTTGCTTTATATATAAATTCAGCCATTTTATTCTACCTGAGTAACTCTTATGACTTCAGATACGGTTGTTTTTTTGTCTTTTACCTTGCTCCAACCGCTTTCCCTCAGCGTCTGCATGCCAAGGGACCTCGCCTTATTTTTTATAATTTTACTGTCAGTGTTTGAAATGATAAGTTTTCTGATTTCATCATCTATCATCATCATCTCGTATATTCCGGAACGGCCCCTGAATCCTGTGTCTGCACAGTATTCACATCCTTCCCCCCTGACCAGCTCCAGGCTTTCGGCAGCTTCGGAAACTATCTCCATTTCACAGAGTGTTTCTGAATCGGGAACATAGGGTACTGCACATTTGGGACAAACCGTTCTTACCAGTCTTTGGGCAAGGATTCCAAGAAGGCTTGAGGATATAAGATAATTTTCCATTCCCATTTCCATAAGACGAGTGATTGCGCCAGCAGCATCATTCGTGTGAAGCGTGCTGAAAACAAGGTGTCCGGTCAATGCCGCGTGAATGGCTATTTCTGCTGTTTCCGCGTCCCTGATTTCTCCGATCATAATAATATCCGGGTCCTGCCTGAGGATAGACCTTAAAGTGCTTGCAAAGGTGAGCCCTATTGCTGATTTCACCTGGACCTGGTTAACGCCGTGGAGCTGATATTCGATGGGGTCTTCAACGGTAATAATTTTTTTGTCCGGCGCATTGATTTTGTTAAGGGCGCTGTAAAGCGTGGTGGTTTTTCCGCTTCCGGTTGGTCCTGTTACCAGAATAATACCATGCGGCCTGGCTATGAGATTTTCAAAAGACTTCAGGTTTTTTTGCGGAAAGCCCAAATGGTCGAGATCGAAAGTTATGCTTTCACTGTCAAGGATACGCATTACAACACTTTCACCAAAAAGGGTTGGCAGTGAGGATATTCTGAAATCTATCTGTTTCCCCTGAACCCGTAGTTTTATTCTTCCATCCTGAGGAAGCCTTCTTTCTGCAATATTTAATTTTGACATTATCTTTATTCTTGAGATTACAGCAGCCTGAAGGTTTTTTGGCGGAGATTCCATGTCGTGGAGAATTCCATCTATCCTGTATCGAATATGAAAACTGTCTTCGAAAGGTTCAAAATGAATATCGCTTGCCTGAAGTTCCACGGCACGTGATATTATCAGGTTAACAAGCCTTATGACAGGGGCTTCGGACGCGAGGTCTTTAAGGTGATCGACGTCTCCTTCTTCATTAACACCAATACTGCCTTCATCGTAATCTTCAATGATTCTGTCCATGGAGGAGGAATCAGAGCTTATGGCATCTGCTATTTCTTCCGATTTTGCAAGGCAGATATTTACCTCATATCCGGTTGCCATTTTAATGGCGTCAAACATGCTGTCGTCAAAAGGGTTGCTGATGGCGATGGTAAGGGTATTTTCTTCCAGTTCCAGAGGAACAAATTTAGATCCTCTCATGAAGTTTTCAGAAATATTTTCTATGAAAAGATTTTTACCAACATGCTTTTTCAAGGATATGTAGGGAATGTTGAAATATTTCCCAAGTATCTTTAAAAGCTCCTCTTCAGAGATAAAGCCTTGGTCTATCAATTTCTGGCATGTTTCATAGGGCTGGATGATGCCTTCATTCATTACAGAGTTTAATGTCTCAGCGGTTATTTTGCCAGAGGGCATGAGTATTTGTGCTAATCTGTTTTCCTGTTGAAGCATATTGGGGCCTTTTTATGTATAATTTTATACCTTCCTTTTTATTTTATATCAGGATAATGGCCTTGCGTCAATCTATGTCTAAAAATGTTTTATTGTTTTACAAATCTTTTACTTTTTTAAAAATTCTTATAAATTGATAGCTTACGCATGATTTAAAAAACTCGCAGCTTTTTATTTGCTTTAAGAATTGTCTTTGATGTCATGTTGTTCAGGCTGCGTAGACGGTGAATGGTTGTGCTGTATTTTGAGGCGATGCCGGAAAGAGTTTCTCCTTTTTTGACTATGTGATATTTTCTTATTGGTTTTACCGAAGAAGGCACCCTTATATTTGTGCCGGCATTAAGGGTCATTTTGGGAGATAAAGCATTTAGCTCTCTTAAACGGTTCACAGTGGTATTGTATTGTAATGCGATGCCGGACAGGGTCTCGCCTTTTTTCACGAGATGATAACCGACAATCTGTTTTTTTTCAGTCTTTTGATCCGGTTTGAGTTTAAGCCTTGTGCCTATTTTCAGGGTTGTTTTTGGCGTCATCCGGTTCAGTTTCATTAAGCTGTTAACAGAAACATTATATTCTGATGCAATTTCGGACAGAGACTCTCCTCTCTTCACGGTATGATATTTTGACAGGTATTTCCTTTGCGGAATTATCAGTTTTTGTCCGATTTTTAAAACACTTTTGGATGACAGGCGGTTGGCCTTTTTCAAGCTTAAAACAGAAACGTTGTACTTTTTAGATATTCCGGACAGGGTTTCTCCTCTTTTTATCCGGTGGAGTCTGGGCTGATCGTTTATTTGTGAAGCAACAGATGTTTTTTCGATAGAAGGCTGAATCCCGGTTTTCTTGATAAATTTTACAACCGCCGAAGTAATACATTTTGAAAACTCGGCTTGAAACCATGGCGTCTGCATCCTATTTGCGCGTTTTTGGTTACTGATAAAATCTGTTTCAATAAGAATCGAAGGTATGTCCGGGGCTCTCAAAACAGCAAAATTTGCCTGGGGGGGAGTCTTTTTATGGAGCCGGTTGACCTTTGATATTTCCTGAAGCATGGTACCCGCAAGGGTAAGGCTTGCGTTCAAGCTGTGGGTTTGAACGAGGTCAAAAATTATTTTATTTAAACTTCTGTTATTGTGGTCAAGGGGTACGCCTCCGACAAAGTCGGAAGCGTTTTCTTTTCTGGCAGCTCTTCTGGCTGTATTGCTTGATGCGCCTTTAAAGGACAGGCAGTATACAGAAGTGCCGTACGCTTTGGTAGAAAAGCTTGAATCTGCGTGGATGCTGATGAATATGTCAGCGCCGTACTGCTTTGCGATTGTTATTCTTTCTTGAAGAGGAATAAAATAATCACCCTTTCGGGTCAGGTAAGCCCTTATTCCTTTTTCACGGTTAAGCATTTTCACCGCAGCTTTTGAAAGTTTAAGCACAATGTCTTTTTCTTTGACCCCTTTTCTATTAACCGCGCCTGGGTCCTCTCCGCCGTGTCCGGGATCTATTACCACAATATAATTTCCTGTTTTCTTAAGACTTTTTGTGGACTCTCTTTTTTTCTGATTTGTTTTTTCAAGGTCAGCGCGTGTGATATCAATAACAAGTCTTGGAGGTTTTTCGTCTATTTTTTTTAGGGGAAATATTTTATAGTCAGATGATTTTTTAAGTTCTATGACAATCCGGATGATACCCTCCGGTTTTTTTGCCAGCCGAATTGTTTGTACGATATTGTTATTTATTCTGGAAATGTTCTTTGGTATGTGTCCGTCAAAATTTTTTAGGTCGAGAACCAGGCGTGCCGGATTTGAGAGGACAAAAGAGTTGTATGCGGCAGGATGTTTAAGATCGAATACGATCCGGGTGTTCGTCGGGGCCGACCAGTGCCGTAAGTCGTAAAGGCGGTTTGCCGCATGAGAACTGCCGCTTATCAGCTGAGCGGCCAGGATAAAAAATAGAGATAAAAATATGCGATTAAGTTTTTTTCTGTTTATTTTCAATTATACTTTTCTCCGGTATGAAAAAGCTCAGTATTTCAGTTTTTAAAACTTTAACTAAAAACAGCAGGTTTATTAAGATGCCATTGCGTGTTCTGCTCAAAAGCATAAGCCAGTGATATTATCTGTTCTTCTTTAAAAAGGTTCCCCATAATCTGTATCCCGATTGGAAGGCCTTTTTTTGTTATTCCGCAGGGTATTGACGCTGCCGGAATCCCGGCTAGGCTGGCTGGGATTGTAAAGATATCAGAAAAGTACATGCTTAAAGGATCATGGGTCTTTTCCCCTGCCATAAATGCGGAAGTTGGTGCGGTAGGGGTGACGATCAGGTCACAGTCTTTAAAGGCGTCTTTAAAATCATTAAAAATAAGAGTCCTGACTTTAGATGCTTTTTTATAGTACTCGTCATAATAACCGGCTGAAAGCACATATGTCCCAAGCAGAATTCTGCGTTTGACTTCTTTTCCAAAACCTTCAGAACGGGATTTTTTATACATGTCCTTTAAACTCTCATATGCCCTGCTCCGATATCCGTATTTCACACCGTCATATCTTGCCAAGTTGGAACTTGCTTCAGCAGAAGCGATTATATAATATGCGGATATTGCATATTCAGTGTGCGGTAGAGAAATCTCCCTTATTTTTGCTCCCATTTTTTTCATTTTATCAACCGCGTCAATTACCGAGTTTTCTACTTCGCTGTCAATTGCTTCTAAAAAATATTCTTTGGGTATTCCTATGGTAAAATCTTTTATATCTTTACTTAAGAAATTTTTAAGGCAGACTGCCTCTGTTTTTGAGGATGTCGCATCTTTCGGATCAAAACCGCTTATAGCGTCCAGAAGTATTGCCGCATCTTCAACATCTTTGGTAATGGTTCCTGCCTGATCAAGAGATGAGGCATATGAGATAAGTCCATACCTGGATACCCTGCTGTAAGTCGGCTTAAATCCGGTAATGCCGCAGAATGAGGCAGGCTGACGAATGGACCCGCCGGTATCTGTTCCAAGAGCTGCCAGACATTCATCCGCTGCAACAGCAGCGGATGATCCGCCGCTTGATCCGCCGGAAACACGTTTGGTGTCCCAGGGGTTTGAGGTTCGCCCAAAAAATGAGGACTCATTTGAAGAACCCATTGAAAATTCGTCCATATTTGTTTTGCCGATTATGACACCGCCCTGCTTTTTAATCTTTTCAATAATTGTTGCATCATAAGGCGGTATAAATTTTTCAAGGGTCTTCGATGCGCATGTTGTTCTTAAGTTCTTTGTGCACAGGGTGTCTTTTACTGCCACAGGGATTCCTGTCAGCAAGTCTGTTTCTCCCCGGGCCATTTTTTTATCAGCTGCTTCTGCCTGTTTCAAAGCAGTATCCTTTGCGGTTGTTATATAAGCATTTATCCGGCTGTCTATGCTTTCGATTCTTTCAAAAATAGAAGACACCAGATCTTTTGAACAAATTTCTTTTTTGTCCAGAAGACGGCGTGTTTCATGGATGGTCATCTGATACAGTTCTTTATCCACAAATTTATATCTCAATTATTTTGGGAACTTTTATAAACGGTCCCTGAACAGACGGAGCGTTGGCAGTTATTTTTTTTCTTGGAAGAGATTTGTCTGACCGGTCCTGACGAAGTCTGTTTTCTATTTCTTTGGGATGTTCAAACGGGACAATATCTTTTGTGTCCAAAACTTGCAGTTTGTTGAAGCAGATGAGGATATTTTCTAGATCTTTAGCAGCTTGTGTTATTTCTTCCTGTGAAAGCTGAAGGTGGGCAAGTGTGGCTGTATGTAAAATATCTTTTTCGGTTATCTTCATACATGCTCCAGGAAATGGCTCGGGGAGGAGGGCTCGAACCCCCATTAGCGAGACCAAAACCCGCTGTCCTACCGTTGGACGATCCCCGAACATTTGCATTCCCGGTTCTGTTGAATGTGAACCCGGGTCAGTCTGGTATTATGCCCTTTTGCGTGAAAATCTTCAATACTTTTTTGAATTAAAAAAGACCTGCCGTCGCTGCAGGTCTTTTTTTCTTACAAAGAAATTTTTTATTATGCTATTGCAGGAACCTGAATCGCTGAC
Organism: Pseudomonadota bacterium; assembly: GCA_024640785.1. Lineage (GTDB taxonomy): Bacteria > Desulfobacterota > WTBG01 > CAIYCZ01 > CAIRTM01 > JAHEEI01. Next base: position 5,921 of record JAHEEI010000025.1, on the reverse strand, counting down.
CTGACGCAGTAAATAGTGCATGTTCTGCATCCGCAGCAATGTGTTTTCATGATGTTAGAGCGGACTTCGTCCTTGGTTCCGTCTTTTACTTTGAGCCTTATCGCGCCCACAGGGCATTCATCCAGGCATGCGCCGCAGCCTACACAGCGTTCTTCATCTACTTCAGGATATTCGCGGTAACTTGGTGCGATATCAAAAAACTGCGGTGTCAGAGGCATGGTCTTTTTAAATTTTTCCAACATGAATTCAGGAGCATAGGGACTGCCAGAATGTTTACATTCCTTAAGTTTTAAATTGCGGTCCCAGTTTTCGATGACTCTCTCAGGGCCGATCTGAAGTTCACCCGCCGGGATGTTGTCGGTTGCGTTTTCAAAGTCTCTTACCTTAATAATTCCTGTGGGGCAGACAAACGCACAGGTTCCGCAGCCGATACAGTCTTCTGCACCGAGGCCGAAAGGGCTTCCAACAGCTTTTTTCTTGCCGTTCCCAAAAAAGCTGATTGCACCGGCTTTAACAACTTCATTGCATGCTCTTACGCATAATCCGCAAAGGATACAGTATTCGTTTTCAACTGAGAGGTGATCACCTGGTTTTTCAACTCCATACTGTGCCGCAAGTTGCTGAACAGCTTTTACGTTTGGGCAGCGTGCCAGCAGAAGTTCGAGTACATATTTTCTTGCCTTTATAACTGCGGGAGAATCGGTCTGTATATCCATTCCCTCTGACACCTCATAGGTACAGGAAGTTTCAAGAGAGGAGTTTTTATTGATTTTAATTTCAACCACGCATACCCTACATGCTCCATAGGGTTCAAGTGCGTCAGCTGAGCAGAGGGTGGGGATCATTATGTCATTTGAGCGGGCGACCTGTAGAAGGGTGCTTCCTTTTGCCGCCTTGATTTTTTTTCCATTAATAGTCAGATTTACCATATTTCATGATCCTTCTCTAAAATAGTTACAGCTTGATTTTTATTAGATTAATTTTAAGCGTAACTTATATCATATAAAAAAGCTCGAATCAAACAAAATTTTATATATAGTAAAAGCTCAACCACCTGAATCGCCTTATATTTTCAGCAATTTATTAATAATATTTTTAGAATTATGGTAACATAACTACTTAACCTTAACAAATCAACCCGTGGAGAATATTAATGGATGAGTCAGTAATTAAAAGGATATATGCTGAATTTAAAGATACTAAAAAATTTACCCTGCCGGACACCCTGATGCCCTTTGAAAAGGGATATAATCTTGTTTCCTGGGTAAAGGAGCTTTTTGTGTATTATAGGACTGAAGGAATAATAGTAAGGCCTTTTGATGAATTGCCCGGTTTGAGGCTCTCAAATGAAGAAGGTTTGACCGTAACCCTCCAGGATGTTCATGAATTTATCATAAATGACCTTAACCTTATTCCCCTTGAAACCCGAAAAAAAGTGATCGAACAGGCCGTCTCAAGGGCAAAGGTTCAGGAATCATGGGAAAATATCGTTTCACTGCTGCTTCCTTTCATTGAAAACCTTGATAAAGAGACCTTAATGGAAGAGCTTAGCTGGAAATGTGGGCCTGTTTCAGAGATTTTGTGGGCTGTGTCATGGATTTTTATGGAGAGAGAACAAATTGAAGTTCCGGAAGCTATTTCAATGGAATGCACCCGTTTTCCATATTTTCATTGGCAGACAAAAGGAGATATTCAGAGTATGTGGGAGCCGGAAGCGCCGATTTGCAGGAGAGAATGGTTGGCCTTTGATTTGTATAATAAAAGTGGTGTATAGGGAGACGTCTTTATTAAACGGCCACCTGTTGCGTTACAATGAAATTTAAAAAACCAAAATGCCTTCTTTGTTAAGAGGCGGCCTTTTTCTTATACGCTTCAAGAAGTTCTGATTTTGTACAGACAGCCTCAACTTCTGAGGCATGTTTTAAGATCTCTGCTTTCCCGCCTTCTTCCCGGTCAACCAGAACAATAACTTTGACAATATCAAGGCACTCTCTTCTGGCGGCTTCAATGGCCTTTATGGTGGAGCTTCCGGTGGTGATGACATCATCAATGATAACGACTCGGTCTCCCTCCTTAACATCGCCTTCTATCTGTTTTTGCATGCCGTGTTCTTTTCTTTCTTTGCGGATGGCAAAGGCTCCAATATCGTTTGTGTGAGTGTGGGAGGCAAAGGCAACGGAGCAGGAAATCGGGTCAGCGCCCATGGTCAGTCCGCCGACGGCATCTATTTTCTGGTCTTTTATCATTTCAAAAATAATGTTTCCCACCAGAAACTGTCCTTCCGAAGAATAGGTGGTTTTTCTACAGTCTATATAATAATTGCTCATTTTTCCGGATGCCAGTTTAATTGTTGCTTCTTCACTGTATCTGAATGATTTTTCGAGCAGCAGTTTGATTAGACGTTCCTTGAGGTTACTAGCCATGGTGTATCCTTCATCTTTTTATGTTTAATAGAAAAATTTTTTAAAGATCGGTAATTTCTAGTATTTCACAATGCTACCAGTATTAAGCGGGAAAAACAATACGCAATAGAGAAAATCATATTTGGAATGATTAGACAAACTTTGTATAAATACAGAATATAAATTTGATGACTGAATGGCGGAATTGGTAGACGAAAGGGCTTTAAAAACTGCCCAAAAAGGGGCTTGTAAATATGTAAAAACACTGCAATCCTCTTTTTTATTGTGTTTTATGAAACTCCATACTGTCCATAAAGTCCACAAAGGTTATGATTTCTTCTACAAAGTCCCATCAATTTTCACAACAGTATGACATCAACCAAATCTACTGATTAAGAGGCCGTTCTCTCAAGTTTTCTAACCTCCTCAATTTTCACAACTTGTCAGAAAACCAATTCTTTATTTAGTTTCTGACCTTCATTTTTTGCCCTTACTCTCTAGGAAACAATCAAGCCAATAGATGATAAAATACTAAGGAATATATAAAAGCGACAAGGGTGATTGACTTTATAGACACTCAAAAACATGTTATCTTTTTTTTACATATTTTTTCTTCTTGGAAGGAGCTTTTTACCAGCAAACAACTCACAAGGTTTGCGATTGCATTTGCGTGCTCCTATTTTGTCTGTCTTAATTTTGTACAACTTCATATCCACACCCGATGGCATAGTTTTAACACCAAAATAGGCCGGATTGGTCACCTCTACCAATTCTCCTTCAAGCACAAGAGTTGTGCAGGGCTTTTTCAACTTCTCCATAAACCATCGTGGTCTGCAAATAGTAAAACAGATTTTCTTACTCTGTGTCAGGTATTTCATTTTCCTACCTTCGACACTCATGCCTCCTGTAATTACAAGACCAAGCAGAAAAGTTTTGCGTTTATACATATAACCCATGGGCAGAGCATAAGGTTTGTCGCCAGCCATAGACAATATGCCGTGTTGATTGTCTTTTATAAATTTTTCTATCTCTATCTTCGTAAGTTTTTTAAAGTCAGCCATTGCCCGTATTCCCATCATTTTATTCTTGTAACGTATTAACAGTTCTGATGTCTTACCTTTTTTCGTCCTCTTTTTTTATATTTACGGACCAAACAAAAAACTATTCATGAATCATTTCCCCCATTCTTCACCAAAATGGTTTCTCAGAGGATTGCTGCCCGGGTCTTTATAGGCATAGTCATAACGGTATTTTCCCATGTATGCTGCTTTCTTGGGAATTACTACCGAATCGTTTAACGGCATGGATTTTTTAATGCACTCACAAAAAACATGAATGTAGTCTCTGACCACCTCTTCCATTTCTTTAAGATACCGGCCCTCGCACCAATGATAGAGCGAAAAGCCGGAATCATACTTTTTTGCCCAGTCATGCAACTCTGAGCGTCCGCCCTCAGCCGTTGGGATCCATTGATACTTTCGGCATACATCTTTAAGGGGTAAAATGTATTTATTCATATATTCGCTATCTTTTGAAATCGGATGCAGGTCCAGCACTCAAATCAAAAACCTGTCCGCCAATACAAATGTATAGCCTAGGATCGGTAAATCATACTCGGGACCAGGAGGTGCGCTGCCAAAGTTCTCACACATTGATCCCCCAAAAGCCATTTCTCCAAATCGCACGCTCGCTGTTTTTTGAGCATCCCAGATACTCAGCCTTTATATATGTGCTTTTGTCTTTTTTGTCTGAGTATTTCAGCTTAAAATCAGGGTCAAGCGGAAGGGGCTGCAGTTCAAACTCTTTGCCCATTTCTTCCTGTAAAATCAGGTTGAACCTGATCATATGTTTTTTTCTTCTTCATCCATGGGTTTCTGCCTTTTGTGTTTTATGCAACATAAGGGCTACCACTCGCCCTTCCAAGTGAATCGGCCACATCTTCAATACCAAACTGTTTCAACTTTGCCCTTGTCGGAACAGTATTTTATCCTGACCTGCCCCAGAAAGTTGAGCCAGTTTTTGGGGAGCAGGTCATATGTTTAATTCGATTTTATTTTCATGGACAGAGAGATAAATTCTTAACACTTTTGCCTTTTAAAATCAAGAGTATGGCACGAACTGTTGACTTTAGGTTTTGTTAAGGTTGCTCGTTAGTATGTTTAAAGGTTGAGGTCACTTGCTGCAGGGACAAGACAGACCTTAAAACAACCACCATAAATGCAGCAAGAAGGAGCAAAGGGCAAAAAGTCCGCACCCCTTAGAGTCAAGTGCAGCGCCTGATTGGAGGATAAGATTTATTTTTCGTAGGAAATAAGTCGCATTTCAACTGACCCTGAACCGAACTGTAAAGTCTCGCCATCTTGTCTATAGATTAACTTTACTATCCCTACACCGGGAGCGTACCATATATGACGTTCTGCCTTTATTTGGACTTGGCGATTGAGAGTAAACGCATACTTGGTTTTATGACCATAAGCTTTAATTTTGATGCAGTTGTTGAAGGTGCCGGCAGGGACGGTTATGGCTTCAGACAAGCTAAGAATTTTATATTCTAAACTAATAGTATCTTGGACCTTTAAAAGAGAGGTTTTGCTCTCAACCCTCCATCTTGCTCCTGGGTTCAAAGGTTCTTTTAAATAATATTCAGGAACTGAATGGACTTTGGGGGCGGTTTCTCCTGGACCTTGTCTAGCGTATTCATATATTCCTGTTTTGTCATTCACAATAAAAGTAAGAGTAATATTGCCGTCCATGTTTATTTGCTGGGGGACCACTTTTTTCCCATTCAATTGCTTTGCAGGTAGATTATTCACGACAATCTTAAATGAACCACCTACACTTGATTTCTTCATTGACAGTTGATATACATATGTAATGCCTTCGTTAAGTGGATAATAAGAAACACCGGTAGATGAAGTGCATGATACATAAAGAGATAACGTGCCAACCAAAAAACATTGAAAAAAGTTTTTCACGATAGGCCCCTTTTAGGAACGTCATATATGATTACTATATAGTTAATAAAACTTACCTTTTCAATAGGGTGTTGTTTCATTTTTCTAGATGTATTGCCCCATATGAGTCCGGGGTTTTTAGGCGATCAAGAAATAGTTGTTAAAAAAGGTTATATGAGCACTGGTGAGGATTAAGCTTTGCTAACAGCTACTTATTTACTCTTCACACAGTACATTCAAAACGATAGACAATCTTTCACACAGCAGATTTTCATCAAATAACAATTTACATATAATACATACCTCTTTAACTTTAATTGCAGTCCCACAGACAAAGGGGGATAGTAAAAACTAATAAATGATTTATCACGTCAATACTAATAATTATCTCCTTTTCATATAACTAAAAGTAATATCTGATTTTTTCAGATCAGCGACAGTCCAGAATATTATCGCTAATGTGAATTTTTAAGATTATCAGAAACAATGTTTTTTTTTATATTTAGTACAAAAGCCTATATCCGGTTGAACTAAAATAAAACACTTAATGATTTTATTTTATTAT
>JAHEEI010000024.1 GCA_024640785.1 Pseudomonadota bacterium | reverse complement strand
TCGATTTCTCTTAATTTCATTACAATTTCTTCTGCCCTGTATCTTTTCCCCATGTTAACCCCTTTCTGTTTTTGCTCTATCCTATCACAAAAACTGGCTCAACTTTTGGGGGCAGGGTCAGGGTACTTTTAGTTATGTGTAATGGTTCGGGTCGGTGGTAAGATTTCAGACCTTATAACTTTGTTACATCTCTGAATGTTGATTTACTGCCAACAGACATTTAAAAGGAAGTCCCTGGATCCGATGGCTATATTATTATTCTCTGAGTAGTAGTGGTTGAAGTGACAGAGGTGGCCAAAGCTAAGGTTTTTTATCTGTACCGAGAGTGTCAAACTTCGAATACCAATAACTGAAATTTAAGGAAGAACAAACGGCGGTCTTTTGTATTTTTTGCGTATCCAATTGAGTGATTTTTCTACGGAAGGACGCCGGACCAGGTTTTTTTGAAGGCAGTACTTACCAGGAAAGTCAATCAATGATATACCGATGACCATGATTAGCAGACCTTGGCCGGGAAGAAACAGCAGGAGAAATCCTGAAACCAGAAAAAGGCAACCGGTGCAGTTTTTCATAACAATCAAGCACAGTCTGATTGCCTGAACTAGAGCTGTTTGATTTTGTTCTGGACGTTTGCGATGTTGAAAATAGTCATTGGGAAGACGGATGATAATAATGGGGAGGATAACCAGTGACCCCAGAAATGTTATGAAGGAGAGCGCTGTTATAAGAACCAGGTTATCGGAGAAGATCTTTACAAACGTATCGAGACTTGTCAGCATACTACTCTTTCCAAGTGTGATTTCCGTTTTTACCCAAAACCTGAAAACCGATATAGAGATAGTGAAATCCTGAAACCAGCGTGAAGGCGGCTGAAAGAAAAACCAGATACTCTCGGAAAGGTATAAATTTCCGCAATTCTGGAAGTTCGAAGAACAGGCAGACTGTCACCATTTGCAAAAAAGTGGTGGTTTTGCTGTCTATCTCAGGCTTTATTTCGAGAGGTTTTTCTGTGAGTTTAAAAATTATGACTCCGGCAATGATAATAAAGTCTCGGCTTACCACTAAAACGGCCAGCCAGTCCGGTAGCGAGGTGAGAAAGGCTAGGGTGAGATAGGCGGTGTCGATGAGCAGTTTGTCAGCTAATGGATCAAAATATGAGCCGAATATGGTTTTTTGATTTAAAGTCCTGGCAAAAAGACCGTCAAGGGCGTCGGTTACTGCGGCTGAGATGAAAATCAGTAAGGCGCTTCCGAACCAGCCCTTGTTGAGCAATAAAAAGAGAACCGGCACCAGCAGGACTCTGATTAATGTAAAAAAGTTTGGTATGTTCATGGTTTTAAAATCTATAACATTACCAGAAGTAATATGGTTCCTAGGAATAATCAAAGGTTTGGCACGAACTGCTGACTTTCGCTTTTATCAAGATTACTCGTAAAAATTTGGAATCAAAAATACAAGGCAGGGTATTTAACTCCCAGCCTTGTATTAATCGTTAACACTATCTTAATAAGCTTTTATATTGTCAATTTCCAACCTGAATTCGCCTGCCTGCTTGTCTGATATAATGAAACCAAAGGACTTTATTTTTCCGTTGTCCAATTTGGCAGCATCTTTTTGAAAAACCCCCATGAATACCGGTTTAAATTTATTAAAGGGCGCATTTAAGTCAATCCATTTTCCTGCCTCCGTCTTAAATTCAAACTGATAAACAAAACCATTAAATGAGGTATCATTCTTCAGGGTAGCCTTGTACTTCTTGCCGTCTCCTTTAAGCCTTATTTTAATGCCTTCAAAACTGGATAGATCGTATGTCATTGCTGGCAGAGAGCTTGCAGAGCAGAACCCTCCAGAATTTTCCAGGGAAACAGTTCCTGTAAAACATACAAGTCCTTTTCCACACTTCTCCATACGACTTTGAGAAATTCCGCCCATAACTGTATCATTAATTACTTGCCATTCTTCAAAGTCCTGCTCTTTCGTAAAATCATAAATAACTTTATCCTTTTGTTCGGCCATTACTGTTGTACCCCCTATAAAAAAAATAATTAAAATTTGCAGAAGTATTTTTTGCATATCTTTCAACCTCCAGTTTTATTTAAAAAGTTTCTTATATTCACCATACCCTTCTTTTTCCAAATTTTCTTTAGAAATAAATCGAAGGGAGGCAGAATTAATGCAATAACGCTGGCCGGTGGGTTCAGGACCGTCTGGAAATACATGGCCAAGATGCGAATTTGCATTTTTGCTTCTCACTTCCGTTCTATTCATAAAAAGACTATTGTCTGTCTTTTCGACAATATTTTCAGGAGTTAGCGGTTTAGTAAAGCTAGGCCATCCGGTTCCGGATTTAAATTTGTCAATAGAGCTAAAAAGAGGTTCTCCTGAAACAATATCAACGTATATGCCCGCTTCCATATTATCCCAGTATTCGTTATCAAAGGCCCGTTCGGTACCATCTTTCTGAGTAACTTCATATTGCAGAGAGGTTAATTTTTGTTTCAATTCTTCTTCAGTGCTCTTTTTATATTCCATGCCTCTTTCTCCCTGTTTTTGGTTTTTATCATTTTTTGCCCCGCAGGCAGCCGACAAAAAAAATATCGTTAAGGCGGCAAGGGTAAAGAATAATATTTTTTTTGATTTCATAGAAAAACCTCCTGTGTAATAAATTTTTATATTGATATAAAAATATTAAGCAAAATTATTAAATTCAAAGTCAGAATTAATTATGTTCTCGGGAAATTAATATAAATTTGTTATATTTCACACCTGATTTCTCAGCTTAAGCTCCATTGGTTGGGTATTCAGATAAAACTGTTTTTTTAAATAAGTCTGTTTGTACTTAAGAACATAGTGGTTGAGCAGCGTTACCGGCACAATCAGAGGCACAAGCTCATGGCCGCACTGATCAATCATATCCAGCAACTCTTTTTTTCATTTGGAGAAAGCATCTTTTTGTAGTTTCCCGCCATATGTTCCAAAACATTTATATGTTTTTTGACCGTTGCCTTCAAACGCAGAGCCTCCATCAGCAATGTCTGATAAAGCTCAAAAGATTCATTCAGGACGATTTCCTTTGCCCGGGCAACCAACCGTCCCATCTCCCTGTAAATAATCGGGCTATGGGAAAGAATCAGAAGTTTATGGCGGGTGTGAAAATCCACCAGTTCCGAAATCTTACGGCGATCCGAAATGAGCTTTTGCCAGCTATGATAAAAAAATATACGCTCGATAAAATTTTCTCTGATCACAGGGTCGTTCAGCCTTCCACCCTCTTCCACCGGCAGCAAAAGGAAATGATCCATAAAAGCCCTCGCAAATAATCCCACACCCCGGGGAGAGGGAATCCCATTTACATCATTGTAAACCTTGACGCGATCCATTCCACTGCTGGGTGATTTGCTTTAAAAAATGAAGCCACAGAGGTTCTCCCTTTCCAATTCATTAACCCGCTTACAAGCCCAAGACTGCATTTGCGAGGTATAGTCCTTTTTTGTACGGAATGTCATCAGGTGGGGGGTTCTCAGGTTTGCCAACAAATCGAAGCGTTTCATGGGGAACACCCATTCCGCACTCCACTTCCGGACACACCGGAAAATACTCCACATAAGCTCCCAGAGTTTTAACGAGGAAATAGTCCAGACTGTGGTTTCCATCAAAACGTACAGGATCACCAATCAGACACCGACTGATTCCCAATCGGATATTAGGTTCCATCTCATCCTCATCAATGCACGCCTACAGGGTTATTTGTTCGGCATGGGGTTACAAAGGTTTTTTTCAGAATCCGCGACCCGACCGCAGTTAAAACAAATAAACTTCGGATCACGGGTTAGATTCTTGATTTCTTCAAACAGCGCCTTGCTGGCCAGAAGGCATATGTGGCCCTCATGTTCGCCATTACAAACCAGGTCTTTTTCGCTCATCTTCTTTCTCCATTAAAAATTTATATATATAAGAAAAATAACATATTGCATAAAATATTTTTTGACAAAGGCCTACTCAAACAATTACGGCATACTGCGTTTTTTAATTAATTTTAGAATCATGACCAACCTAGGCTTTAAGCCAAAGCAGCCACTTTGGGTCTGTTTTTAAGGAAGCTCTTTCATTTCGGAAACAATCTTTTGTAACATATCCTTAAAGATAATTTGATGAAAAGGATAGAGACTGTACCAGTAGATCAGTCCTAAAATTCCTACCGGATCAAAAAGAGCTGTTTGACGAACAACAGATCCAAAATCATCTCTATTAACTTCATATTGAAGCCAGGCCCGTCCGGGAACTTTCATTTCAGCGGACAGTCTAATCAGTTTGTCCTGTTCCAGCTTTTCTACACGCCAGAAATCAACCGTATCCCCGACCCTCAGGCAGCGGGGGTTCCCGCGGCCACGGCGGCGGCCGACTCCGCCAATAAGCTGGTCGATAATCCCCCGAAAGTGAAAAAGCCAGTCGTACCGGCACCAGCCAGAATCTCCCCCGACACACTGAATCGGACGAAAAGCTTCCTGCGGCGAAAATGAAACCCGTACGGATCGAGTATCAATCAGCCGGGATCCGAACTTTATACCGCCCCAGTGACTTTCAAGTGCCTGAAGCGGTAAAGCATCAGACCAGCGGGTTTCTGCAAACTCCTGATCCTCATTCTCAAGCGCACGCTGTATGGCTTCCCGAATCCCGCGGGGTTTAACCATGAAAAACTTTTCAGCCTTGTTATCTTTGACAAGCGTTTCATTCTTGACCCCCTCTATAAGACGCCGGCCCACTCGGAAATAAAGGGGGGTCACAAAAGCCAGCCACAGGCTGGAAAGCCAGGGCGTCAGAAATGGCAGCGGGATTATCAGCCGTTTCAACTTTCGAACCCGGGCGTACTCACGCATAATCTGTTCGTAGGAAACTCTGTCTTTTCCGCCAATCTCAAAGATGGTACTCTCCCGGATATCCAGATCAAGAGCCTCGGAGAGGTAGGCAATTACGTCTTCTATGGCAATAGGTTGTGCCAAAGCCCTCACCCAGTAAGGGGTGGTCATTATCGGAAGTTTTTGAACTAGCGCCCGCACCATTTCAAAAGAAAGGCTGCCAGAACCAATAATAATTGAGGCCCGGAACTCAATTGTGGGAACAGTTGAAGACCGAAGTATTTCACCCACTTCCTGACGGCTTGAAAGATGGTGGGAAAGATTATCCCCTTCACCCAGCCCGCCCAGATAGACAATTTTTTTGAGGTTTGCCGCCCGGGCAGCCGCAGCAAAGTTGGCGGCTGCCCGCCGGTCATTTTCCTCAAACGAACCTTTGCCAGCCAGAGTATGTACAAAATAGTATGCGGTGTGAACTCCCGCAAGAGCCCGCTCAAGAGCCTCTGTGTCAAAAATATCTCCTTTGACTATTTCTGTCGCCTCGGCAACACGGCTTTTAAGAAATTCAGGGCGCCGGGCAAAACAGCGCAGTCGTTTCCCCTGCCGTTCCAGTGCTTTAAGCAGGCGGCCACCCACATAACCGCTAGCACCGGTAATCAATATCAGCGGACGGTTTTCATGCTCTATATTCTCAGACATATGCTTAACCTAAGTTAATTTTCCCGTTTTAAGTTTTGAGATTGTAACGATATTGTAATTGGTTGATTTTTTTCACATATCCATTCATATTATATTTTCTTTCCAACCCTTTAGCATTCATATATCGGACTTTGCCAAATACAGGTCTCTCTTTCCATGCCCTGTCATGTTTGCCAAAACACCAGGCCACGCCTGTAAATCCATTGGGGTCTCTACCGTCAAGAGAATATTTGTTATTTAAATAGAGAGCTCGAAGAAAAGCTTCCTCAGGTTCAGGACTCCATTCAAGTATTTTTTTACCCCAGTACATCCTCATATACCCATGCATCTTGCCTCCCAGTACCATCTCGTTCTGGGCCGCATTCCAGTAAGGATCATGGGTGTCAGCATGTTCAAGGGAATCAAGACTGTAAGTGTATTCTCTTTTATCTTTTTTATGATCTAAAAGCGTTTTTCTGGCCCAGGACGGCAAACCCTCGAAGCAATCATAATGAGAGTTGTAGTGAACAAAGTTGATCGCCAGTTCCCTGCGGATAATCAGCTCTTCCAGGTAAACATGGCTGTCTTTGAAATCCGCTTTTTTGACTTGTAAAGCAATATACAGCGGGGAAACCTGTCCGAAGTGCAGATACGGACTCATGTTTGAAAGATAATCCAGAGAAGGATCATTCCGCAACTTGTCCAAATCTTTACATCTTTCCCTGATAAAATACAAAAGACGTTTTTGGGCCGAGACGGTCCCTCCCTTAAACTCCTTGACACGGCTAACAACCGGGTCAACTTTAAGCTGTTTTAAAACACTTTCCATGTCCTGAATATTAAGTGTTTCTAAGGTCAGAGAAATAGAGTCCCGCTTCAACGTACGTTTCCTCAGAGGGACAAGATACGCATGGAGCAGTTTTTGAAGCTTGGGACGAAATGTGCCCGCACTGTATTCTTCTTTAGGCGAGGCTGTTTCAACCGGAATAATCACATCACTTTCAACCTGAATCAACGGACAGCAAATTTTTCTCGCAAGCCACAGACGCCACTTTTTCTGAATTTTACAATAGCCCCGGTCCGTTACGGTCAAAACAGCGTTTTGTGAAAGTTCAAAAGCCCCTTTTTCAGGAGAAACATGTCTCACAATCATCTGAATGCCTCGTTTATTAAGCGCTGACGCTGTCTCGAAGAGACCTTCCACCATAAAAGCATAATGACGCTGATTTGCCTCGGGAAACCTGTCGGTTATCCCGAAAAAAACCACTAGGGGCTTGCTAAGTTCATTGGCTTTTTCAATGGCATATTCAAGGGCATGATTATATTCACTTCTCTGTGAAGCCTGCATCCAGTACAGAATGTATCGGCCATTTGAAGGAGGGCAGTTCTTCAGAATTTTAATTCTTGAAAGATGAATCATTATCAAATACCCGTTAACATACTTCTAATCTTATATTTAAAAGACTATTGCCAATGTTTCTATTTATTGGTACATTCTCTCCATGAAAAACAGTACCCTGATTTCCCTGGTCCGACACGGTGCGGTAGATAACCCAAAAAATTTGTTTTACGGCCGCATGCCGGGCTATGGGCTGAGTGATGCTGGATATGCCGAAGCAAAACGAGCAGCCCGCTTTCTTAGGAAAGATTCTCTTACCGCACTGTTCACCAGCCCGCTTCTGCGATCCCGTCAGACAGCAAAAGAAATCGCCGCACATCAAGACACTCATAAGATTATTGTGTCTCGCCTTTTAAACGAAGTAAACTCGCCTTTTGAGGGACGACCCATGAAGGAAATTGAGGCTCAGCCCGGCGAAATCTATGCTTCTGACGATCCGAGATTCGACCAGCCTTACGATATATTTATAAGGTCATGCCGGTTTATTGCCAGAACCCTCAGTCTGTATCCCGGACAACACGTTGCCGCAGTCACACATGGGGACATTATTTTATTTACCCTCTTCGGTTTTTATGATCTGCCCATCAAATCAGAATCCAAAATAAAGCTTGAGGCTCCTGGCATTTCTGATCCCTATCCTGCAACCGGCTCTATAACCACCCTCACATACCGGAGCAACTCTATCAGTGAAAAGCCGGTCATTTATTATTCCCGACCTGTTTAGCTCTTCAATGAAAAGGTTCCCTTTAGATACTGTCCATCTCCGCTAAGGAGGTGTTTCAACCCGGTGAAAGGCTTCAGCCAAATCAAAGCATTCACCTTCTGCCATGTTTTTGCCTCTCTCTTTAAGCCAGCTTTCAAGGTCCGAAATTCCAAATTCTTTAATCTGGCTTTTGTGGCATCTCAAAGCACTCAGTTTCAGCTCAAAGGTATCCGTAATATCAGATTGATAGTTGCTGCCTTCGGGTAACCAGAAAAATAGTTCCTTTACTTTGTGGGGAAGCAGCCCGTTATTGATGAGGTCAGGATATGCCAGATGATCTCTGGCATAAGGAAAAACCGCATCCAAACATACCTGACCGACAATCCGATGATCACGATGTTCGATATATCGGCGATACGGGTCACAGGTCATCAGAATTTCAGGTCGATATGTCCGGATTAGACAGACAATTTCCTTACGGAAATCTCCGGTATCCTCAAGGCCCTGGTCCGGATGGTTCAAAAAAACGGTTTCTTGAACGCCAAGCACCTTGGAGGAGGCTCTCTGTTCCTGTTCCCTGATTTGCGCCAGTCGAGCCGGGGTCAGGATAGGATCGCTTGTCCCCTTTTCACCGCGGGTACAGACAATGATTACCACTTTCTTTCCCTGAGCGGTCCATCCGGCGACAGTTCCCCCTGCACAGAGCTCAGCGTCATCCGGGTGTGGACTTATGACCAATATGTCCGCTTTGTTTTTCATAAGCATAACTCTTCAAAAAAAACGGGCTTTTAAAAAGATGCTCCGCACTTCTTTTCTTCGGATGTTCTGAAAGAACATCATTGAAAAAACGTAACACACCTTTTGCAGAACGTGACCAGGTATATTCGGCAATGGAAGAACGAACTGTTTCCGCTCTGGTTTTGTTTTTTCCTGAAACATAAAAATTCAGAGCTTCAGCAAGGGCTTGAACAGAAAAATCCGATGTCACCAGGCCGGTCTCTCCCTTAATGATAATTTTTTCCATGCTGCCGACAGGTGTTGCTACCACTGGAGTTCCGCAGGCTAAAGACTCAAGCGCAACCAAACCGAAACTTTCGTATAAGGACGGAACCGCAAGAACATCCGCTGCGCTGTAATAGAGAGGTAAAAGAGTGTGGTTCACTCTTTCAAAAAAGCTGACACTTTTCCTAATCCCTAAATCCGTCATGAGTTTTTCCAAAGCCGATCCAGGACAGCCATTTTCTCCCACAATTATCAGGCGTACAGAATTTCTGGAAGACAGAAGGGTGAAGGCTTTCATCAACCGATCAATTCCTTTAAGTGGATCTAACCTTCCTACATACAAAATAATCTTTTCCTCTAACGCCAGACCTAGCTTTAAACGCGCCTTCCGACTTTCTGTCGGACGGAAGATTTCAAAGTGTACCCCGCATGGAACAAGATCAGTTTTTTCAAGTGCAGCGCCATAATAACGCATAAAGTTATTTCTCTCCCTATTGCTGGCCATGATAATGCCACTACTTAGCTCCGCCAGTTTTTTTTCAGCGGAAATCCTAAGCTCAGACTCCTGTTGTCCCATTCCGCAGCTGTTTTTTAGGGCTCCCAAAGTATGAAACATGATAAGATGCGGCACCTTCCAGATCTCCCGGGCCCACTCGCCCAGGATTCCGGACAGCCAGTAATGGCTGTAAATAAGGTCATAGCAAATTTCCTCTTGTGAACGAAAATTTTCCAGAGAAGATAGAAATTCGGGGATTAAAGGGTGCAGCTCATACTTTGAAAGATGGCTACTATCCTTGACCGTCAGGTGTATTATTCGAACTCTTTCGCACAGAGTGATTGTGCGCGAACACGATTCAACATTATTGCGCGTATATATGTCGACATAATGACCCAGACGACCCAGTTCTCTCGACAGCTCTCGAACATACACACTCATCCCCCCCGTATCCTGAGTGCCGATATTCCCGATAGGACTTGAATGGAGACAAATCATTGCAATTTTTAGATGGTTATTTTCCATATTGTTCCCGTACGGCAAGGTCTGAACTTCAAAAAAAAATTATAAAGAGTCTATGGAAAGCTTTGGACCTTTTTGGCCTAAAATCTTTTCAGCACACAGGCTGACATTCACTTTTTCATCTCAATAGAATATACCATAACGATAAAATCTTATCTAATAAAGTCCATATCGATTTTACAGCGGTACAGCCGGACCGGATGCCCCCCCAGACGCTGTTTATAGATTTCATTCCCTTTCAAAAAATCGTAATTTAGACTACCCCGTTCTATGCTGTCACGGATGCTGAAAAACTTACACACCAGTCCGACATTAAGGTTACTGAAACGGCTGTCATATCCGCTGTTGTAAAGAAAGACCGTGGAACCATAATTAAAGCATAATGCAGCAGAGACCGGCCGGTCTTCAAAATCAAGAAAGCAAAGCCTGAGCATCTGTTCCTCAGCAGCAGCCACAGCAATTTTACGAAAAAAACCTGCTTTTGTATCGGTCATAAATGCCGCCTTATCTATCCTGTTTAGGCGAAAAAGTTCCAGGAAGTCAGGAAAACTCTCACGCGCAGACACGGGGCCCTCAATTACACGCAACCGGATATTTCCGGATTCTTCTAACCGCCTGATCTTTCTCCTTATCTCATGCCGCTGTTTTCTGTTAAGCAGCTCAAGAAATTGTTCCCAGCTGGCCGGCAAACCCATTTCATAGCTCACATCATCAGTCGCCAGGCTAATCTGGAACCCTTTCCTTCGGGCAAGGGGCACAAGCTCAGAAATCGCAATTGAATCTTCCCGCAGACACATCAGCGCCATATGTTTAACCCTGATTTCCTTAAGATAGTTGATAAGCCCTTCAAAAAAGTCTGTCCCTTTGTCCGGTGCTACAATGAAGTCCAGATAGTCACACATTTCGGAACTGCCGATAAGACTGACAGTGTCATCGCTAAGCATCATTGGTGCAATCCCAAGAAGTGTCGCACCCTTATAAACAGAAACGATGTGCAGCCTCTGATCGCAGCCAAAAGAATTTGACCATACCCCCATCCAAAAAGGTGTCGAAAAAAGAGATGGCCAGTGAAGACAATAGTCTGAATGCTCCCAATAGTTTGTAAGGCTATCCAGTGTTTCAAGCTTTACAGTATAGGCGCTATTCAAAAATGCTGAAACTTCTGCCATTTCTCAATAATCCCCGTTCACCTGTACTGCTCTGCCAGTTTTTGCCGATTTGGCAAGCGCATCCAGTATTTTCATGTTGCTAACACTTTCCTCGAGATATAAGTCGCTGTCCGCATTACCCTGAACCACATCGGAAAAAAATTCAACCATCCGCTGATACTCATCCTCTCCATCAACAATGTGTTCCTGCCCCACTTCATCATTTTTGCCTCGAACAACAAACACAGCATCTTTTTCCCAGGGAATGAATGCATCGTGCGGAAGCTCAATCGCTCCTTCAGCTCCCACCGCCGTATAGGTCTGCTGCAAAGCCGATATGAAGCTTGCCTCTATTGTCGCGAAGCCTTTTTCCGAAAACATTAGCGACCCAACCATATGAATATCAGAACCTCCTTCATGATAAAGAGCCATAGCCTGCACCAGAGACGGCTCGGACCCATAAAGCCAGCGCGCAAGACTGACACTATAGCACCCCACGTCCAGAAGCGCTCCGCCACCCCTTTCAGGTTTTAGACGGTTGTTGTCCACCGAATTCAGAACATCTGTATCCATGCGAAAGCAGAAAGCAGAACGTACCAGACTCAGAGGACCTATCTGCCCATTTTCGATAATCCGTTTAATGGCGATGGACCGACTATGAAAGCGGTACATAAATGCCTCCATTAGGTGCAAGCCGTTTTCTGATGCTGTCGTGGCCATTTCACAAGCTTCTTTTTGGTTACAGGCAATTGGTTTCTCACAAAGAACATGTTTTCCCGCGCGTAGCGCTTTTAGGGTCCATTGATAATGAAGGTGATTCGGGAGCGGTATGTAGACAGCATCAACCGCTGAATCTTTCAGCACCGCATCATAACTATCGTAAACATGCCGGATGCTGTTTTCGGCTATCAACTCCCTGGCACCTGACGGCATGCGCGTTCCAAGAGCATACACAAAACCGTTTCGGGACTTTCGGATAGCAGGAATAACACACTTGCGGGCAATGGCGGCATTTCCCAGCACACCCCATTTTATTCTTTTAGCCATTAATCATTACCTCAATACTCCCGTCAGCAAATGACTTAGAAGCTGCCTCAAGAATCTGAACCACTTTAACCGATTGATCCAGCGAAGCTTCTATCGGCTCTCCGGTCAGCAAATGATCAGCCAGATTCCGGTGAAAAGCATAGTCTTTTCTCAACGGCAGCGGCAGCGTTTGAACGGTTGTCTCTCCCTCCCGGACTCGGCGGCAAAGAGTCAGCTCCGGTGGCATTTCCGTGGATGGAATATCATGGCGATGGAAATACAGCACCGGATCAATATCAAAGTTTATGACGTCCCGCCATTGGCCTATCACCGCTCCCTGTGTTCCAAGCAGATACCACTTTGGTTTTCTAATAGCGGCGATATCTGAGTGCATAAATTCAGCCTCCTGTCCGCCGGCAAATCGAATCCTGATCCGCTCCTGGTCATTATTGGTCACATCATGCCAAACCCGCTTATGGCCGGTACTGACAACCGAAACTGCCCGGTCAGGAATCAGGCTCAAAATCCAGTCGATGTAATGCCCACCCCAGTCATATGCTGTGCCGCCGGATATCGGAGCATGTGAATGCCAGTACCCGCAGGGATGATTGAACCCGCCGACAAAGGTTTCCAGGTAAAAAAGATCCCCGATTGCTCTCTCGGCAAGCGCTTGACGGATCGCCAGGTAATCTACATCCCACCGGCGATTCTGGTGACAGCTCAAATGCAGTTTCAGTTTTTCAGATTCAGCGGTGAGCAAGTCGGTTTCCTTCCCAGTCAAAGCAAGGGGTTTTTCACAGACAACGTGCTTTCCTGCAGCCAACATATCCAGACACAATTTCGCGTGAGTATTCGGCGCCGTGGCAACAATGACAACATCGATTTCCGGGTTTTTAGCGAACTTTTGTGAGGATTCATATATTGTTGCCTCACTAAAATCAATTCGTGCCTGTTCCAGTCGTTCGGGATTTAAATCACACACAGCCTTGAGGGAAAGCCCCTTTGTTTTGTTCGTACCGATTCCGTGGTAATGCCCAACCGAGGGTGCATAGCCTAGAATGCCTACACCGAGTGTTCGCATCTCCTGTTTTTTTCCGGCCAGATGACAGATGAGCCGATACAGAATCTGTTGAATTACGGGGTGATCATATGCCTGCAATGTCGTACAGGCAGCCAGGCCAAGGCCTGCCGAACGACTGATTAGAACGGGCTTATGCTGATAGTGCCAGTCCGCGTATAAAATAATCTCAGCGTCGTCAGCGGAAGCCTCCAGAGACTGAAATCGGCCGCAAGCATAAATTGCATCAGGCAACCGAACCGCCAGCGGATGCTCCCGATCCTTAAATAAGACCCGTATTTCTGATTCCGGGCCGATCGGGGTCGGTCGTGCAGCAAATATCTCCGGCAGGGGTTTTTCCGAAAGATCAACCATGCCAAGCCATCTACCGCCAGAGCTTACGAATTCATTAAGACCATGCGTTTTTGAAGGGATATCAGACGTTTGTGAGGTGATAATAACATTAAATGCGCTTAAATCTTTTGGGAGCTCTGGCACAACAGACAGGTCAAGGTGTCTCATGCGGCTAAAGAAGCTTATCAGCGGCTTTATTTTTGAAGCATGATTGCCGGACAAAATAAGCACTTTTATTTCAGGGTAAATCTTCATCGGGTCTCCCACTTTTTACTGTTTCAAGCGCCATCTTGCGCCTTCATTTAAATCCTCAATAAAAATATCTGCTTTTGTAAGGCTGTCACGAATCGCATCCGCTTCGTACCATTTTTTTTCTTTCCGAAATCTCTCCCTCAGATGGATAAGCGTTCCCACTAGTGGGTCAAGGCACATCTCCGCACTTCGTGGGCAGGACGCGAGTTTTGAGCCAATCAGAACAATCATATCGCGGAGGACTTCTCTTGCCTGAGAAATAAACTCCTGAGTTTCAAGATCTTGGTGAGCTTTCCATACTTCGCTGTCCAGATCCAATAATGCGCTCACCATCTTTTCAGACGAATGTTCCTCTATGCCGTTCTGGAAGAGCTCACGAAAACCGTTCACTCTGCTCCAGAAAGAATCCTGTGATTCAATTAATTTATCTGGGTTTCTTGTATTTTCAGGAGGTTTGAAGGACTCAATTTTTTTCGTCTTGATGCCCCGAAGAATATCAAGAGAAAAACAATCTCCTTTCTTGAAAATCATCTCTTTTCCCTGAGCTCGAAGCGTACCCTTCCCGATACCCCGTATACTAAAAACATTCTTACCCAGGTCGATAATACAGGCCGTGTGCTCGTCCAGCCCCAGCACGGATACATTTTCCGGAAGTAAGGACTCAAGTTCTCTAAAGCGGGACTCACCCATATAACAAAAACGTGTGTCATGCGTTCCTCCTTCCGCATTGTTCCAGTGGGGGATGACAACGAGATTAAAACCGAACTGACCCAAGATATCCATACCTTCCGCCCAGTGGACAGGCTCTCCAACCTTGTAGATTTCGTACACAGGCAGAGTCTGACGTCCAACTGTCAGCGCGGCAGCGCTGGCTGCAACCAGGCAGCCCCCTGCTTTGATTCTGCTCAGGAGGATGCTTGGAATGGGGGTCTCAAGCCACTGCCTAACGGCGTAGGTCGGACTGCCTGGACCGATGAGGACAAAATCGGACTCCCGTAAAATTCGGCAAGCCTCTTCAGTCTCAAAAAGGGTACAGATTTTTTTTGATTTGAAAGAAGCAATTTTTAAGGGATGAAGGATACGCGTTTGAAAATATTCGGAGGCTTTTTTAGAGAGCAAGTCTGCGTTGAGCTGAAATCCAGCCGGGGTATCCAGAAAGACAGCTTTCGAGGTTTTTCCGAAACTTGAGAGTATTTCCTTATGAACTTCAACCATGGTTGCGGTTAGTTCACCAGACCCCATAAGAACAATTTTACCCTTTGCACTGGACACATTAACCTCTCTTCAGAATTATGATCTGAATTTTGTACCAGCCAGTCATGCTTTCTAATTAAAAATAATCATAATATTCTGTTCCCAGATGGGTAATTAGATCCTCTCCGACCATAAAACGCAAGGTGTTCTTCATTTTTAGGAGCTGAATAAAAAGATCGTGTTCCGGATAAACCGACTCGTCAGACATAGGGGACTTGAAATAAAAAGAAAGCCATTCCTGGATACCTCCCATTTGGGATCGCTGGGCAAGATCAATAAGCAAAATAAGATCCAGAACAACCGGAGCAGCAAGGATGGAATCGCGGCAGAGAAAATCTATCTTAATCTGCATTTTCTTTCCCATCCAGCCGAATATGTCAATATTATCCCAACCCTCTTTTTTGTCTCCGCGTGGCGGATAGTAGTTTATGCGGACCTTATGATAAAGATTACTGTAGAGGTCGGGATAGAGGTCCGGCTGCAGGATGGTATCAAGCACCGACAGCTTTGATACTTCCT
Organism: Pseudomonadota bacterium; assembly: GCA_024640785.1. Taxonomy (GTDB): domain Bacteria; phylum Desulfobacterota; class WTBG01; order CAIYCZ01; family CAIRTM01; genus JAHEEI01. Next base: position 6,637 of record JAHEEI010000024.1, on the reverse strand, counting down.
TGCTTTTAAACGAACCTGGATCATCCAAAACCTCTCCATCCCGGTTCCCCAGGATATTCGTGGAAAACCAGCCTTCTATTCCCAGCATCCGTGCTTTCAGCCCAGGCGCGATAATGGTCTTGAGAAGCGTTTGGCCGGTCTTGTAATCTTTCCCCGCAATAGGCACACCAAGTTTCCGGGCCAGCTGTATCAGGGCCGGAATATCACAGCTCAGGTGAGGCGCCCCATTTACAAAAGGAATCCCATTCTTAATGGCTGTGTAGGCATAAACCATACTTGGTGAAATCGAGGCATCGTTTAATTTAAGACCTTTTTCAAAAGCTTCAATGGTATGATGGGCCTCAGAATTCTCCAGATAAATTTCAGTAGATCCGCACCATATCATTACCATACGCTCAATATCATTAGCCCTTGCGAAAGCTTCGATATCATTTTGGAGCATCAGATGTTTGTCCCACCAGCTTTTCCCCTTTTTAACATGTGGTCCATCAAGCCTTTTGACATATTTAGTGTCAAAGACTGCGGGAAGAGGATTAATTGTTTTCAGATAGTTCTTTACGGAATCCAGCTGATCTTTTGATAAAACATTGGCATGACAAGCGGATTCATACGCATTGTCGGGAAATATATCCCAGCAGCAGCAGACGATATCATCCAGTTCAGCGAGAGGCACCACATCTTTTATAAGGGGCTGTCGGTTTTCATCTCGCCGGCCAAGTCGAATATGCCCCATCTGGGTCACCGATCCGAAAGCCGGGTATTCACCTCGCCGTATTGATTCAATACCGGCCATAAAAGTCGTTGTGACAGCTCCCAAACCGGGAATTAAAACACCGAGCCGACCAGCCGGCTTTTTAATTTCTTTTTTTTCTCTCTTCATTTTTATCTATCTCAGATATGAATGATAATATAGGATTATAATATAGGATTATAATATAGGACTATAAATATAGACTTGGCAAGTAAAAATTCAAAATATCTTATTTTAATATAAAATATTTATTATATAGGCATTTATATTCAAAATAAATCAGAAAAAAATGGAGTATAAAGAGTATTTCAATATGACAAAAGGCAAACCTTTCTTTCAATAGCCAATGAAAAAGGAGAAGTTAACTCAGCTTTTTATTCCGGGCATTTTGTTCATGATGATGGTACCTGTGTGTTCAGCATAACGATTGCCTAACTATTTAAAATTTAATTGAAAATACTTATGATATCTACGCATTTAATAAGAGAGGTTATAGAGGAAAACATTTATATCTGAAAAAATAAAGGAAGAAAATGGAGCGCTATTACTAGAGAAAGTCAAGAAAGCAGCAAAAAAGTTTGCATTTCCGGGGGGCAGCCGTCTGGAAAAGTTTATTGTTTTTAAAAAGTAACAAAATATATCGTTAATCTTTAGCATATGCTTGGCTGATAATTCAAAATATCTGTTCGAGATAGCGGGCAATTAAAAGTTTGATTTTATAAAGGAGTTTGCCAAAATATCCGAGTACATGTAAATAAATTTGGGCAGGTTAGCTAAAAATAAAAAGTCTCTGCAGCCCGATGCCGATTTCAGATATTTCGGTTGGTTTTGTAAACTGAAGAAATAAGGCCGTTATTTTTTTTCTTATGACAATTCTTTTTATACCAAAAAACCCCAGAAAGATCTGATCCTTTTTTTCCTAAAACACAGAAAGCCTAAGGCCAAAAACTATCTGGGAGAAAGGTCACCTAGTCAGAAAGCTTCTTTGCCAGACTGAACATCTCTTCCAGGGCCTCCTTTTCCGAATAACCCTTGTTTTGCCAACGGATCATTCCTTCTTTGTCCAGCAAAAAGACATGCCCAAAACTGGGGTCAATATTAAGGGTGTCGGAGTATTGCTGAACATCCCCAAAAAAGGTTACGACATGCTTGTGCTTGAACTGAGGCAATCCTCCTCGCATACCACCGTTGATTACCGGTTTCATAAATACATATCCTCCAGCAATCATAGGTATCTCGTAAAACATGTAATCATCAAGTTTTCCAAATTTCTCGTAAAAGGGATTAAGCCAGGAATCAAGCTGCCCTTGACTCTGCTGCAGAAAGGCAACGGCTACTAGTGTAACCTTACCTTTGGCATCATCAGGAATGGTTGTCTGGTTCCCCTCAAGGTTCTTGGCTTGGACGGTTGGAAATGCTTTTGAGATGTTTGTTTGTTCTTCCATGACTGCTTCTCCCTGTTTTGGATTTTTATCATTTTTTGCACCGCAATTCGTCGATAAAATAAACATCGTTAACGCGCTAAAAACGTACAGCAATTTTTTTTTAGATTTCATGGCTTAACCTCCTGTCCAGTAAATTTTTATATTTCATGTAAAAATATTAGGCAAATCATTATTAAAGTAATTAAACCGGCTTATCTTTAGGCAACCTCAACTATTTATGGTCGGTTGAGAAGGAAGAAACCGGCACTTAAATATGTTGCAAGGCAAACCCAAAAAAAATAGGGGATGAGTAGCGCCCCCGCAACCCAAGATGTTTTCCAAAAGAGAATTAAAACACATATTAGGGTTAAATCTAAAAGAATTATGTCAAGTAATGCCAGAGACAGAGAGTGAAGACTAAAAAAAAGAGGCGTCCAAACGAAATTCAAAACGAGGTGGATCACAAGAACAGTTACTGTAACTGTGACGTATTGCTTGGCCGGCGCGCGCAGATATAAGAAAATAGAACCAGCGATCATGATATAGAGAACTGTCCAGACAGGACCAAAAACCCAGTTAGGCGGATTCAGGGGGGGCTTTGTTAAACTTTCATACCAAATACTCATCAGTCAGTCCTTTCACGGAACTTTATAATCAATAAGCTCAATAAGCCGTTCAGGTGTTCCCGGAGGACCTTCGAGGCCCTTATACTTTACCATATAATGAGGCGGTTTGACAGTATACCACAATTCAAGTTCCGGCAAAATGGTGGCCAAAAAGCCATCAATCCCAAATTCAAGTTTGTAGCATTCCATCTCGATTCCATTAATTTTGATATTTTCCCGTTTTTTGTTTCTGATGCAAAGATTGATTTTTTTTTCTGCACTCTCACCATAGTAGCTGATACCGATTTTATTTTTTGATTCAAAGGGAAAGCCCCTTAGTAAATGCGTTAAAGCAACAAAGTGAGGTATTCTTATAGCATCATCCAGGGTGTTTGGTGCCGCATCCCTGATAATCAGTTTAGAATCCAGCGTGGCACTATCATATTTTCGGATGGTGTGAACAGAGGATACAGTCATTTCCTTTCTGTCAATACGGATATATTTATCCAGATCTGGAGACAGCGAAGCAATTTCATATAATTTTTTTTGACCCTCGCTGATCAGGATTGTTTTTTCCTCCAGGGTCATGGTTTTCCCTTGGCTTTGGCTTCTGTATGTGATCGTTTCACCATTGGGGATTTGAGGGTCCAGAAACTTAAATCCTGCCCAGCTGTTATTAACAATCAGCAGCTGTAGAAGCATCAACCCCAAAAAAAGTCTTTTTGAATTGGAACTAATACGGACCTTTATCTTCATATCGGTATATCCCATTGATTATGTTCAGTTAATTTCATCCGGCTGTTCATGAATAATTGCTTCTCCCTTATATCCGTCAACTGTAACAAGGGTATTATCGGGCAAAGAACAGGCCCCCTCAACAGAGGTGACGGCAGGAATTTTATATTCTCGGGCAATAATGGAACAATGTGAAAGCATACCCCCCGATTCAGAGATAATCGCCCCGGCTTTAGAGAACAAAGGCGCCAAGCCTATATCTGAATAGGGGATTACCAAAATATCACCTTGAGCTATTTTATTGTATTCACTGATACCTTTAATAACTTTTACACGTCCACAATAGTAGCCACGGGAGGTTGCGACACCGTCAAAAGAACCTTTTCTTAAAAGCCCAACAGGTGGTTCCTGGTCGCCGTATATGGTGTTAGGCAATTCCATGTTTTTGTATTGTGAAATCTCTTGTTTGCGCTTAAAAACTTCTTTATTTGTTAAAGCACTAAAAATACCTGTGCGAACGGTCTCCTTAATTTCATCATAATTCATAAAAAAAATGTCTTCACTTGTTTCAATAAAATCTTTCTGTTTAAATAAAAAACCCATCGCTAGGAAAAGATCTCTCAGCATGCCGTAAGTATAGGTGTAAAGATAACTCACCTTTTCCTTGGTTATTCTGCTTCTTTGTAATTTTTTTAAAATGATCTTCAGAAGCTTTTTTTTAAAGAAGGAGATATCCTTTAACGTGTCTACATCTTGATGGGTCGGAGGAACAATTCGTTTTTCGTGGTTTGTCACCAGCTTAAGGATCAAAGAAGGCGTTTCCCTCCAGGGTGGGTATGAAAAATCATTGCCGCTGTCACTGACATGCCCGAATCGTTTTAAAAAATTGAGCATCTCAGATTTGAAACCTGCAATACCCTCCAACTTTAAAAAATCATTATACGGTATGTTTTTTATCTTTTGTTGCTGTATGCAGTCTAGCTCACTGAATTTTCTACTTAGCTTTTCTAAATGTATATTTGGATCAAAAGGTTCCAACTCTTTTGTGTTTTCAGAGTCAGCCAAAGCTTCAACATCAAGCCCTTTTTTAGCAAAAAAGAGTCTGAGCAAATAAGTTAATCCATACACGATAAAAGGAGATACAAGATAGTAATAGCTTATATCTCTAGTCAGAGTCAATAGTTTCTCAATTTCATTTAAAATCTGTTTGTCAGTGAGCTGTCCAGCATCAGCAGAGCTGAAATCCTTTATTTTTTTTTCCACAGCTTTTAAAAAACGGTCTGCTTTTTTTGAAAAGCCTATTTTGTTCAGAATGAATATGGATATACGGGGCAAAAACTTAAGGGACTTAAACCCAGGTCGGTAGATAAGTTTTTTTGAAATATTATTGTCAGAAATAATAAGTGTATTAAGTGTTTTATTTGAAAATCCTATTTTTTCAAAAATACTTTCGATCACTCCGGTATTAAAGTAGGCACGATGATAAAAAGCTTTTGCCAAGCGATGAACGTCAAGGTCATTAGGTCCTATAATTTCAGTTAGCATTTTAATCCAGGCACCGTTAATAATCGGAACCTTGATTGACCAAACCAGCGGTTTGATCATGCCGGGCAGAAACTCCTTTGAAAATTGATTGGTATAGATGTCAATAGTCTGTAAAGAAGTGATCTCCCTCATTTGCAACCAATATATGGTTCCATTGCTAAAAGCCCATTCAAGGTCCAGAGGTTTTCCATAGAGTTTTGATATCTTCATTGATTTAGCCAGAACCTGATCAATAATTTTTCTAGGGATGGTGCTGTTGTTGGGTTCTTCAACATATTCTCCCCGGTTGATGATCCAGCGAGAAGGTGTTACCCCGCCCTGAACAAGTTTATCTCCGCTACCACTTACAGCCTCAATAATGGTTTCCGCCTCACCGGTCAAGGGGTTTTGAGTAAATACAACACCGGAATATTCTGATGGAATCATATCCTGAATAATAACTGCCATTAAAGAATCGTCCTTGCCTAATACATTCATTTTATTGGCATATAGACTGACAGCCGAAGAATTTGCTGTTGCCCAAATAGATTCAATTGCATCCATAAAAGCATGAGCACCCTGGACATTTAGAACCGTGGTGAAAAGACCCGCGTAAGAGTTGTGCTGGCTGTCTTCAAGATTTGATGAAGAGCGGACAGCATAGGCTTTGTTTTTGTTTGCTATTTTAAGGAAAGAATCACAAACAGCTTTTTTCGTTTCAGCAGGGTGTGATAAAAAGCATTTATATGCATCCCATGTACAAATATATGTCTCAGGAATTTTGTACTTCGCTTTTTCGAGAAAAAGAAGCGACCGGGCCTTATTCCCGATAGGAGAATGGGTAGTGCAGTCGGTTAGTTTGACAATATAATTAGCTGCCATTAATTATCAATTTATATTTATGTGTCGTTCTTTAAAAATTAAAAACCCTGATATTATTTTTTAGGGGGGCTCAATTTTTTCCGGATGTGAAAAATTCGCTGTAGTGCAGTGATGTTGCTTGAAAAAGCAATAATCACCAGTGCAATAGTAGCAAATACTTGGTTTTTAAGCAAGCCGGTCAAAACAGTTCCCAGGATTATCAAGATTATGCGTTCAGGTCGCTGCATGAAACCAACATTGCACACTTCTCCAAGCCCTTCTGCACGAGCTCTGGTGTAACTTACCAAAAGAGAACCGGCCAACGAAAGGTCCGCGGCAATTTGCTGAAAGACCATTCCAGATTGATGCGAATAATAAAAGGATAGACCAATGAATATAGCCAGTTCAGAATATCGATCCATTACAGAATCATAAAACCTTCCAAATTGAGTTGTTTCCTTAAAATGCCTGGCAAGAACTCCGTCGAAAATGTCACAAAACCCCCCCAAAAAAATAGCCAGTCCTCCTAGCAAAAAATAACCGTAAGCAAATAAAAAGCCTGCAAGCAGACCAAACATTACTCCCATGGTGGTCAACCCGTTGGGTTTTATCTTCATCCAGATAAGAAAATTGATAATCCTCGGGAAGGAATTCGGAAAATCTTTTTTAAAGCTTTCAGTTAACATCTTATTTCCTTAATGGATTTTTGAAAACATCATAATATTTATAGTCATCCG
>JAHEEI010000155.1 GCA_024640785.1 Pseudomonadota bacterium | reverse complement strand
GAGCGCGTTGCTGCTGCGGGAGAAAATACGGCCGTATCCGCCGGTGGCAAGAACAACTACTTTAGCGCTGATCACTTCAAGCCTGCCGGTTGCCATTTCCATGGCCACCACACCGTGGATACGGTCATTTTCAACTGCCAGAGAAATCGCGAGCCATTCTTCATAAACCTTCACCCCCGTCTGAACAGACCGCTCATAAAGGGTATGCAAAACCATATGCCCGGAACGGTCTGCCGCGTAACAGCACCGCGGATACCCCGCTCCGCCGAAGGGGCGCTGGGCAATCTTTCCATCTTCGAGCCTGCTCCAGGGACAGCCCCAGTGCTCAAGCTCGTAAACCAGAAGCGGCGCCTGCTCACACATGACCCGTGCAGCGGACTGATCCGCTAAATAGTCACTGCCCTTAATGGTATCAAAGGTATGCTTTTCAGTGGTATCGTCTTTTGAACCGTCAACATTTGCCAGCGCTGCATTCATCCCGCCCTGGGCTGCAATAGAGTGAGAACGAACCGGGTGGACTTTTGTCAGAACAGCAGTATCATACTTTTCCGATACCCCCACAGCGGCCCGAAGCCCTGCCAGTCCTGCGCCGATTACCAATACATCATGTTTAATCATGAGTCCTTTTTTCCTCTGTTTTTAAATTAGAAGCTGATTTTTTTAAGTTCCGGCTCAGTCAAACAGCCACATGAAACATACAAAAATATAAGCTGCCAGACCGATGGCAGAAAGTCCCCAGAAAAGTTCCTTCTCTTTCTTTATTCCAAGATCAATGAGACACGTCCTTAACCCGTACAGACTGTGATAAATAAAGAGGAATATGACCACAAGGTCCGCACCCAAATTGCTGTGCAGGGTTGTCCAGTAGGGCACAACCTCTTCTCCCAAAGCACCGGCCACACCAAATCCGCTGTACATCTTAAACCCGATTAAAAGGATCAGGATTAATCCGCTAATCCTGTGAAAAACCCATACAAACATATTCATATCCTCCAAAAATTCAGTTATTTATAAAAAACTAAAGCTAAATTAATAATATAAACCATTAATTTTTGCAATAGAAAACTTCCGGCTCATGCTTCTTTTATCAAGGGAAAAAGGGCAGACCGCCATTTTATGAACCTTAATCCCTGAACTTTGAACCCATTATCATAACGAGGCGCTGAAAATCTGGTTTTAAAAGTGCAGTTGGAAAAATTTTGCCCCGGAAGCATAGCACCGCTATGGTGAGGATCAAAATTTTGAAACAACCCTTAAAAATATGGGACTTCAAGCCGCAGCAGATAGCTGGTGCAAAATTCAGGGATCATAGAACGGCCTCTTTGTGCCGCGCACTATGGCACTGGATGTTGACCGCAACCGGAAGGCTAGCAATATGGCTGGGAAATGTCTCCACATGAACAGAAAGAGCTGTAGTCCTCCCGCCAAACCCCTGGGGGCCGGTACCCGCAGCATTTACTCTTTTTAAAATCTCAGCTTCAAGCCCGGCAATTTCCGGATCATCATTTGCTTTTCCAACTTCTCGAAGTAAAGATCTTTTTGCCAGTTCCATGGTTCTTTCCGCAGTACCGCCGATGCCGACGCCTACTATTAAAGGAGGACAGGGATTGCTTCCGGCTTCATCCACAGCATTCACCACAAAATCAATCACCCCCTGTCTTCCCTGGGATGGCTTTAAAACAGCAAACTTACTCATATTCTCACTTCCGCCGCCCTTGGGCGCAACAATTATCTTCAGCTGATCTCCGGGCACGATCCGGGTATGGATAATGGGTGGCGTATTATCTTTGGTATTAATTCTTGCAGAAAAGGGCTTGTCCACCATTGATTTGCGAAGATACCCCTTTTCATAACCCTGACGCACACCTTCTGTCAGGGCGTCATAAAAATCACCCCCAGTTATATGAACCTCCTGTCCCAAATCAATAAAGATAACCGCTGCACCGCAGTCCTGACAAAGAGGGATCTTTTCATCAGCAGCAATCTTCGCATTCTCCTGAATCAGCGACAGCACCTCTTTTGCCACCTCTGACACCTCGTTTTCCTTTGATTTTTGAATGGCCTTAAGCACATCCTCACAAAGATTGAAGTTAGCCTCCTGACAAAGCTGTGATACTGTCCCAATTATTTTATCTGTGGTTATTTCTCTCATAGTAGATATTTACCGTTTTTAGATGCCCATCACATCCAGCAGACCTTTAACCGCATCCGCGGATTTTTTCAAAGCAACCAGTTCATCATCTGTGAGTTTCAGTTCAATCACCTGTTCAATGCCCTTTGAGCCAAGTTTGGCGGGAACCCCTGCGACAATCCCATTAATCCCGTACTCCCCCTCAAGAAGGGTGGCGCACGGGAGGATCTTTTTCTTGTCCATAATAATGGCCTCAACCATCTGTGCTGAGGCCACACCCGGCGCATAAAACGCACTGCCGGTCTTTAAAAGCGCAACAATCTCTGCACCGCCTTTAACGGTGCGCTCCACCATACGGTCAATCTTTTCCTTCGGCAGAAGGTCTGATATGGGAACACCTCCGACCGTACAGAGCCGGGTTACCGGAACCATGGTATCTCCATGTCCGCCAAGCACACAGGTAAAGACATCTTCGATGGAAACATTGAGTTCCTGTGCAATAAAGGTACGGAACCTTGCGCTGTCCAGAACTCCGGACTGACCAAAGACTCTTGTCCTCGGGAACTTGCTCACATGAAGCGCCATCTGGGTCATGGCATCCAGAGGATTGCAAACGACTATAATAATACAGTCAGGAGAATGCTTGACCACATTTTCAGTGACCTGCTTAACGATATTGCTGTTGGTTGCCACCAGATCATCACGGCTCATCCCCGGTTTTCTCGGTATACCGGAAGTAATCACCACAATATCAGAACCGGCAGTCTCTTCGTAACTGTTTGTTCCAATAATATTCACGCTGGAACCGATAATCGGGCAGGACTCCAGCATATCCAGGCCCTTACCCTGCGGAAGCCCTTCAACAATATCCACCAGAACAACATCAGCATATCCGCCTTCAGCTATTCTAAAAGCACAGGTTGCCCCTACATTACCCGCACCAATAACAGATACTTTGCTACGCATAAGGCCTACCTCCTTCATATATTAAAAAATGTTTAAAAATTAGAGACTTAGAGCTTAATTAAAAAACATAGGACAAAGTCTTTTTTGTGTCAATTAAAAAAATATTCCTAAAAATAACAAAAAAACAGGGCTGTTCAGTTCATAAACAGCCCTATTATATTGAATTGAATTTAAACCGCTAAAAAAGTAAGCTTAACGCTGTTTCCAGCCATAAAAAGATTTTCTCTGCATCTGCTCACGGGTATGCATCTGTGTCTGACGCCCACTTATTCCCCAAAGTTCTTTTTCCTGGGCATTTTTTTGCTGTTTAAGCTCTTCTTCTTTAATATAATTAAGGACCGCCGACACAGCCGCTTTGATCATTTTTTCATCACTCATAGAAAAACTCCCTTCATTCCATGATAATAGTAGTCAGGATTAATCCTCAAGTACTTTCAAAAGCTCACCTGCAGCCGATGTGGGTGAAATTGATCCATTTTCAACTTCGCGCCTGAGTTTCTTTAAGCGCTTTTTAGCATCATTTTTATTATAAAACCATTCTTTAACCCCGTCTTCAAAAAGCTCCTTCATCCAGGCAACAGACTGTTTTTTGCGTTTTTCTTCCAGCTCGCCTGTATCGGTAAATTTTTTTCTGTGATCAAGAACCGTTTCCCAGATAGTGTCAATGCCGGTCATCTTTAAGGCACTGCAGATCATCACCGGAGCAGACCAGGTCCTGGTTTCCGGCATTCGAAGATGCAGGGCAGACTCATACTCTTTTCTGGTCTGCTTTGCCTTTTCAATATTATCACCGTCCGCCTTATTCACCGCAACCCCGTCAGCAAGCTCTAAAACCCCCTTCTTAATTCCCTGAATTTCATCACCGGCACCGGAAATCATTAAGACCAGGAAGAAATCAACCATTGAAGCAACCGTTGTCTCAGACTGGCCAACACCCACGGTCTCAACGATCAATACATCAAAACCGGCAGCTTCACAGGCAATCATGCTTTCCCGGGTCTTACTGGCTACGCCGCCCAGGGAGCCACCTGAAGGAGACGGCCGGATAAAGGCATTTGGCTCAATTGAAAGCCTCTCCATCCGGGTCTTGTCAGCCATGATACTGCCGTGACTCCGGCTGCTGCTAGGATCAACCGCAAGCACAGCAACTTTAAGACCCTGCTCACTTAAAAACATACCCAGACTCTCAATAAAGGTGCTCTTGCCCGCGCCCGGCACCCCGGTTATCCCGAGACGAACCGCTTTTCCGGAATACGGAATCAAACTGTCAATAACCTGTCTTGACAGCACTTTATGGTCAGAACGGGAACTTTCAATAAGCGTTATGGCCTTTGAAAGCACCCGCATGTCCTTATCAAGAACACCCTGAATATAATATTGAGGGTCTTTCAAACTTATTTCCTCTCTTCAAGTACATTTAAAATCTTGTTGGCAGAATCCGTAATCACCGTACCCGGACCAAAGATGCCTACCGCGCCTGCTTCATAAAGAAAATCATAATCCGCAGGCGGAATGACCCCGCCAACTACAACAAGAATCTCTTTTCCGCCCTGCTCTTTGAGCTCTTTAATGACCTCAGGAACAATATACTTATGTCCGGCAGCAAGAGAAGAAACACCCACCACATGAACATCATTTTCAATGGCCATCTTAGCTGCTTCTGCAGGTGTCTGGAACATGGGGCTGATATCAACATCAAAACCAAGGTCTGCATATGCTGTTGCAATAACTTTAAATCCGCGGTCATGACCGTCCTGGCCCATCTTGGTAACCAGAATTCTGGGTCTGCGGCCTTCTTTTTCAGCAAAATCATCCGTTCTTTTTCTAACAGAGGCTATTATCTCATTATCACCGTATTCTGATGCAAACGCACCGGAAACACACTGGGTGGTTGCCACATAACGGCCGAAAACTTTTTCGATCGCGTCAGAGATCTCACCCACTGTTGCCCGTGCACGCATGGCAGGAATACAGACCTCAAGCAGGTTGCCGTCAGCTGCAGCGCAATTTGTAACTGCTTCAAGAGCGCTTTTTACTTCAGCGTCATTTCTCTTGGCACGAAGTTCTTTAAGGCGTGCGACCTGCTCATCACGCACTGCGCTTGAGATGGCCAGCACATCAATATCTTTATCTTCTTCGATCTGGTACTTATTCACACCCACGATCACATCCTTGCCCTGGTCAATTCGCGCCTGTTTGCGTGCGGCTGATTCCTCAATACGCATCTTGGGCATTCCGGACTCAATGGCTTTTGCCATACCGCCAAGTTCGTCCACTTCCTTGATGATCTTTCGGGCTTCCTGAACAATGGCGTTGGTAAGGGACTCCACATAGTATGAACCGCCCAGCGGATCTACCACCTTACAAATGTGTGATTCTTCCTGAACAATGATCTGGGTATTGCGGGCAATACGCGCGGAAAAATCAGTGGGAAGACCGATCGCCTCGTCAAATGAGTTGGTGTGCAAAGACTGGGTGCCGCCGAGCACGGCAGACAGACATTCCATGGTGGTCCGGATAATATTATTATACGGGTCCTGCTGAGTCAGACTCCAGCCGGAGGTCTGGCAGTGAGTCCTGAGCATCAGAGAGTTGGAACTCTTGGGGTTAAACTGACGGATCAGGTCAGCCCATAGGAACCGTGCCGCACGCAGCATGGCAATATCCATGAAGAAGTTCATGCCGATACCGAAGAAAAACGACAGTCGCCCAGCAAAAGTGTCAATATCCATCCCTGAAGCCAGCGCGGATTTTACATATTCAAGGCCGTCTGCCAGAGTAAAGGCGGTCTGCAGTACAGAATTGGCGCCGGCTTCCATCATGTGATAACCGCTGATACTGACGGTATTATATTTAGGCATGTGCTTTGAACAGTAAC
>JAHEEI010000023.1:12939-22084 GCA_024640785.1 Pseudomonadota bacterium | reverse complement strand
TCCCTATGAAGTGAAGGAATATAACCCATGGCACAGGGGCAGATTTGACGCCATTCCTGGCATGACTGGCCTGTGGCAGGTCAGTGGGAAGAACAAGCTTTCATTCAAAGAAATGGTAAGGCTGGACATCCGCTACTCGAGGCAACGTTCATTGTGGCTGGACATTAAAATTCTGTTTAGAACTCCACTGGCTATCATAGAACAGCTCAGGGGGACAGTCTGAAAAAATACAATTCTACTATTAAGGAAGGGGTCTGATGATGTTGAACGTAGCTGTTATCGGGTGTGGCTATTGGGGGCCGAATTTAGTTCGTAATTTTAACTCGCTCTCCGAGTGTGAGGTTACAATAGCCTGTGATGCCTCAAATGATCGCTTGTTACATATGCAAAAGCTATATCCACACCTAAAAACGATATCCAATGCGGATGCAATTTTTAGCGATGAGGCTATTGATGCGGTGGTGATAGCAACGCCCGTCCAGTTTCATTACGAACTGGCATTGAGGAGCCTTAAGGCGGGAAAGCACACCTTTATAGAAAAACCTATGGCTTCCTCTGTTGCCGAGTGCAGGGAGTTGTTGGATCTTGCTCTTGAGCAAGGTTTGACTCTTATGGTCGGACACACCTTTGTTTATTCTCCCCCGGTAAAAAAAATAAAAGAAATTGTCGATTCGGGAGACCTTGGAGGAATCCAATACGTTAGTTCCCGGCGCTTGAACCTGGGGCTGTATCAGAAGGATATCAATGTGGCCTGGGACCTTGCCCCACATGACATATCCATTATTTTGTATGTGTTAAATGACACACCAGTATCGGTCAATTGCCAGGGTAAGGCACACATTTCCAGGGGGGTTGAAGATGTATGCAATATGACGATTAACTTTTCCAATGGAGGTTTTTGCACAATCCAGAGCAGTTGGCTTGATCCCAATAAAATACGCGAAATGACTTTTGTCGGTGAAAAGAGGATGCTTGTTTATAACGATTTAGAACCGATTGAAAAGATTAAAATATATGACAAACGTGTAGAAAAGCCTCCTCACTATGACACCTTTGCTGACTTTCATTACTCTTATCATTATGGAGACATGTATTCTCCATATTTGAAACAATTTGAACCATTGAAAGAAGAGTGCCAGCATTTCATAGATTGTATAAAAACCAAATCTAAATCCATATCTAGTGGATTAGAAGGGTTGAAAGTTGTTCAAATACTTTCGGCTGCGTCAGAATCTCTCAAACAAAACGGGGCCGCAGTTTCTATCGGTGACTTAGGGTAAAGCAAGGAGGAGTTGTTGATGAAAAACATTGCTTCTGACGTTCAACTTGGAGTTGGTGTAAAAATCTACGATTTTGTAAATTTATATGGTTGTAAAATCGGCGATAACACGAAAATTGGAACGTTCGTTGAGGTACAGAAAGGAGCTGACATCGGCAAGAACTGTAAAATATCGAGCCATACCTTTATTTGCGAAGGAGTAACGATTGAGGATGGAGTTTTTGTTGGACATAACGTGACTTTTATCAACGATAGGTATCCACGTTCCACTGCAGAAAGCGGTGAATTGCAGACTGAGGCCGATTGGGTCTGTGTGCCGACATTGATTAAGCAGGGGGCGTCTATCGGTTCCAGTGCGACTTTATTGTGTGGGATTACTGTCGGGGAAAACGCAATTGTCGGTGCAGGGAGTGTCGTGACCAAGGATGTGCCAGCCAATGCTGTTGTTGCCGGCAATCCCGCCAGGATTATGAAACAACATAAGGAAGAGGGGAGAGATCGATGAAAGTCCCGTTTATGGATCTCAAGGCACTGCATGAATCAATAAGTGATGAGATACAGGCCGCAATTAAGAGCGTCGTCGAAAGTTGTGCGTTTGCTGGAGGCCCGTTTGTCGAGACCTTTGAGAGGCAGTTCTCAGCATTTTGCCAGTGTGACTATGCAGTCGGCGTAGGCAGCGGCACCGAGGCGTTATGGATGGCCTTGCTGGCGCTCGGGGTCGGTGAGGGGGACGAGGTGATCACTGTCCCAAATACCTTTATCGCCACTGCAGAAGCCATCAGTTTTTGCGGCGCCAAGCCAGTATTCGTTGATATAGATGAACACAGTTACACGATCAACCCAGAGTTAATTGAACGAGCTATAACGCCTCGCACCAAAGCGATTATCCCGGTGCACATATTCGGGCAGATGGCTGATATGGATGCCATCATGGCCATTGCTAAAAAGTATGGACTTTTCGTTGTAGAAGATGCTTGCCAGGCTCATGGGGCTGAATACAAGCAGCGTCACGCCGGATCGATTGGAGATGCGGGCTGCTTCAGTTTTTATCCTGGTAAAAACCTTGGTGCCTTTGGTGAGGCAGGTGCTGTGATAACCAATAACCCGGATCTGGCTCAGAAGATTCGTGTCCTGCGCGACCATGGACAGCATCAAAAAAATGATCACGGCGTAGTCGGCTGGAATGGACGTATGGATGGTCTTCAGGGTGCGGTTTTGAGTGTGAAGCTGAAGTACCTGACGGGGTGGAATCAAGCTCGAAGAGACAATGCCAGCCACTACAACAGCTTTTTGTCGGATATAAAAGAGGTCAAGGTGCCAGGGTCAAGAGTCCACAACAAGCATGTTTACCATATTTATTCTGTCCGGGTGTCCAACCGAACTGAATTTATGGCAGCTCTAGCGAACAAAGATATTTCATGTGGAATCCATTACCCTAATCCTGTGCATAGGCAAAAAGCATACATGGAGCTAGGCTGCGCACAGGGGAGTTACCCTGTTGCAGAAAGATGTGCAAACGAATTTGTTTCTTTGCCCATGTGCCCAAAGTTGAGCGTTGAGCAAATTGAATATGTATCTCAACAGATAAGGCAAGCATTATGACATGGATGTGGTGGACTGAATGAGTATGCGCTACAAGGTTCTGAACCCAGTGAATATCGAAAACTGGGATGACCTTTTACTCCAGCACCCGGATGCAACTTTTTTCCATACACAATGTTGGGCAAAGGTGCTGAGCGAAACCTATGGTTACGAACCAAAATACTTTTCAATATTCAATAATGATGAACTGTCCTTTTTGCTTCCAATGATGGGGATAAAGAGCATCTTTACCGGGCGACGTGGTGTTTCATTACCATTCACCGATTTCGTTCGGCCGATTGTGTCGTGTAAGGAGGATGCGCAGGAACTTTGGGAGGGCCTGGTTGAATATGCTAAAAAATCCAGATGGCAGCACATCGATCTGCGCGGAGATATCGGTTTCGAGGCGACAGAAAGCACTTACGATAGTTTTTATCAGCATGATGTTGAGTTAGTAGATGACACGGATCAAATCTTTACCGGCTTCAGTGTTAATAATCAGAGAAACATAAAAAAGGCGATTCGTGAGGGAGTGGAAATTGAAATTCGTCATGACATGGAATCAATAGATGAGTTCTATATTTTAAACTCCATTACCAGGAAGAGACATGGCATCCCATCACAGCCATATATGTTTTTTGCAAATCTCTATAAATATATAAACAGCGAAGGGAAAGGGATTGTTGTCCTTGCCAAGAAAAACGGAAAAATTGTTGCCGGTGCAATTTATTTATTATTTGGTAAGAGTGCTATCTATAAATATGGCGGATCAACAAAAGAAGAAAGACATTTAAGGGCAAACAATTTAGTGATGTGGGAAGCAATAAAGTGGTTAGCGAAAGGAAATTATAAAATTCTTAGCTTGGGAAGGACCGAAAAAGATCATGCCGGCTTGGTGAGATATAAAGACGGGTGGGCACCAGAGCCAAAAACAATTAATTATTATCGATACAGTATTAGAGATAATGCCTTTATTTCGAAAAGGAAGGCCTCAGGGTCGCTCAATGTGAGTTTTTTTAAAGTGGCTCCTGTTGCAGTATCAAACTTTCTAGGGGGGGTGCTCTACAGACATGTCGGTTAACAAACTTTACTATCTTGTCAAACCTGTAATTCCAAGATCGTTGCAGATTGCGA
This sequence comes from Pseudomonadota bacterium, assembly GCA_024640785.1. Taxonomy (GTDB): domain Bacteria; phylum Desulfobacterota; class WTBG01; order CAIYCZ01; family CAIRTM01; genus JAHEEI01. Next base: position 18,090 of record JAHEEI010000023.1, on the reverse strand, counting down.
CCCGGCAATATTTTGTCGCGCTGAAGTTGAGAAGGAACAGGGACCTCTGGCCAATAAATCCCGCCGCCGCAAAGAAGCCGGAAGGCTGGCCCGGATGGCCTGAAGGAAAGAAGTTTGCCCTGGTTTTGACCCACGATGTCGACACTGCCGCGGGTCAGGAAAATTGTATTAGGCTGAGCAACTTAGAGGAAAGCCTCGGCTTTCGATCAAGCTTTAACTTTGTTCCTGAGCGTTACCCCGTTTCCGCTGAGATTCTTCAGACACTGAGGGCGAGCGGCTTTGAGATAGGCGTGCATGGCTTGAATCATGATGGCAAACTGTACAATTCCAGACGTCTTTTTTCAGAAAGAGCAGCTAAAATTAATAACTATTTAAAAGAATGGGGGGCGGCTGGTTTTCGGTCTCCCGCCATGCATCACAATTTTGAGTGGTTACACGAACTGAACATAGAATACGATTCTTCAACATTTGATACGGATCCTTTTGAGCCGCAGCCAGATGGCGTTTGTACGATATTTCCCTTTTATATCCCGGGAAGCAATGGCAGCAAGGGGTATTTTGAACTGCCATATACTGTTCCTCAAGACTTTACAACTTTTGTTTTGATGAAACAAAAAAACATTGATATTTGGAAGAAAAAGATTGACTGGTTAGCCGAATGTGAAGGAATGGTTTTAATCAATACACATCCTGATTATATGAATTTTGGTGACAAAAAACTTGGTCCAGAACATTATTCACATGAACTTTATATCGAATTACTTGAATATATAAAAGATGCTTATGAAGGTGAGTTTTGTAATATCCTTCCTATTGAGCTGGTTTCATATCTTATAGAACAAAAATATATATAATACACAGGGTAAGTCTCAATATGGGGTTCAGAATAGTAACCATAGATCCTTTGACCGACAAGAGATGGGATGACTTTGTTCAGAACCACCCGAAGGGCTCTGTCTACCATCACTCGGCCTGGATTAACCTTATCTCTTCAACATTTCCTTATACCCCCCTCTGCTATGCCTTGATTGAAAACAAAACAGATCATTTTGAGGGCGTGGTCCCATTTATGGTCTCTTCCGGTTTGTTGAAGAAAGGGCGCCTGGTTTCACTGCCTTATGCCGCTTATTGTGACCCTCTTCTTCCGAACGAAAGGCTTAGAGAAGTCCTTGAATACACTATGCAGGACCATCAGGGCCCTCTTCGAATCGAGTTGAAATTGAGTGCAGATCTTGCAGAGGTTCCTCATGGTTTCGAAAGAGAGTATCAATTTGTTGATCATACCGTTGATTTGAGTGGTGACATGGATGTTTTGTTTGGGAAATTCCATAATTCCTGTGTGAGGAGGAAAATAAAAACGGCTCAGAAAAGTGATTTAATGTTTCGTTTTTCAGATTGTGAAAAAGACATTGAAAGAGTCTATGAACTTTTGCTCTCTCTGAGGAAAACAAAAGGTCTGCCTCCTCAGCCATATAAATTCTTTTTGAACATGTGGAAAATGTTGGCGCCGCTGAACATGTTTTATGCCCCCTATGTGACCTATCAAAATAAAATCATCTCGGCGGCCATTGTTCTGATCTTTAAAAATACGATTTATTATGAATACGGTGCCTCCGACCCTGCTTACCAAAAGTTGGGTTGCAGTCAGTTTTTGATTTGGGAAATCATGAAGTTTGGGCGTGCCAAGGGCGCTCTAACTTTAGATTTAGGCCGGACTCACTCCGAAAATCAATCACTCGTTGAGTACAAGGATCGCTGGGGGGGGGAAAGAAGAACTCTTACTTATTGTTATCTCCCGAAGAGGACTGGGATAAAATCAACTAATGGAGTGATTAAGGCGTTTGCGATGAATTTGAATAAGCGATTACCCAAGTCATTTTTGCGTCTTGAGGGGGAATTTGTTTATAGATTTTTGATGTAGTTTTCGGTGTTGAGATAATGGGTTTGGGCGGGGATTCTTGTGGAATATAAACCTATAAATGATTAAGAGAAGGAAATAGAAAAATAATTCAAATGTTTGGATTATAGAACCGCAATTTTTTTTGAAGTCGTATCTCTCAGTGGGGGTCTAAATGAAAATTCTTATACTTAGTAAAATATGTAACAAGGCAATAAAACACCTTGGGGTAAATCATTCGACAGAATGTGCCTTTGATGTGCCAAGTAGTAAGTTGCCTGAAATAATAGGTAATTATGATGCTTTGGTTTTCAGAAGTGGCGTTGCTTTAGATAGAAAGCTTCTTGAGCATGCAAAGGCGCTTAAGTTGATTATCAGGGCTGGTTCAGGCATGGACAGTCTGGATGTTGAGTACGCTGAAAGTCGGAATATCCTTATCAAACGAATCCCCGAACCTGCCGCCAGGGCTGTTGCAGAAATGGGGCTTGGCCTCATGTTGTGCCTTGCGCGTAAGATCATTCCAGCAGATAAGGCCTTTCGCCAGGGGCATTGGGCCAAGAATGAAATTGAGGGCAGGTTGCTGGCAGGAAAGGCCTTGGGGGTAGTCGGTGTGGGTAATATTGGTTCAGTTGTTGGCCAGCTCGGCAAAGCAATGGGCATGAGAGTCATAGGATGTGTTGAGTACCCCAGCCCTGATCGCAGCGAACGGTTGAGGGAGAAGGGAATAGAGTTACTGTCTTTTTCTGATGTAATCGAGGAGGCTGATTTCCTGAGTATTCATGTTCCTCTGCAAGCATCCACCCGTGGCCTGATCAATGGCGTTGTCCTGTCTCGAATGAAGGTTGGGTCTTGTTTGATAAATCTTTCCCGTGGCGGGGTGGTTGATGAGCAAGCTTTATTCCAGTCGCTTTCCAACGAACGGGGACTGATGGGGGCTGCCGTCGATGTTCATCAGTCAGAGGGCGCAGGCTTCTCTTCACCTTTGTCGTCTTTATCCAATGTGATCCTTACACCACATATCGGGTCTCAGACTATTGATACTCAGCAGGAAATAGGGAAGAGGGTGGTTGAAATAATAGATGCCTTTTCTGGCGGCTAGGGTCCTGCGGAAGCTTTTCACAACCTGTGCGTTGGCAATTTCTCATTATTTATGGAAAGAGAGTATTATGAAAAAGACTAGACAGCTTAAAGAACTACTCCTGTCATCTTCATTGGAGTTTGTGTTGGAGGCCCATAACGGACTCAGTGCTAAAATTGTCGAAGAAGCGGGTTTCTCAGGCATTTGGGCTAGCGGCCTTTCCATATCCGCGGCCCTAGGCGTCAGGGACTGCAACGAAGCCAGTTGGACCCAGGTTTTAGAGGTCGTTGAGTTTATGTGTGATGGCACGACTATCCCCGTACTGCTTGATGCCGACACCGGTTATGGAAACTTCAATAATGCGCGACGACTGGTTAAGAAGTTGGAACAGCGGGATGTCGCTGGTATGTGCATAGAGGACAAGTTGTTTCCCAAATCAAATTCGCTGCTGGCGGGTGGACGCAATCCGCTTGCAGACAAAGAAGAATTCTGCGGGAAAATCAAGGCCGCCAAGGATACTCAAAACGATCCTGATTTTTGTGTTGTGGCGCGGACTGAAGCCTTTATCGCAGGCTGGGGTTTGGAAGAGGCACTCGAGCGTGCAGAGTCCTACTGCAATGCAGGTGCTGACGCCATTTTGGTTCATAGCAAACTTAACACATTCGCAGAGATAAAATCGTTTATGGACCATTGGAAATTACCGTGCCCGGTTGTCATTGTTCCCACGAAATACCATACAACACCCTCACCTGAGTTCGAAAAGGCAGGGGTTAGCCTGGTGATTTGGGCTAATCATTTACTCAGAGCCAGCTTAAAAGCCATGCAAGATACAGCCGCCAGAATTTGCAAAGACAAAACCCTGATGGGAGTTGAAGAGGGCATCGCATCAGTTGAGGAGGTGTTTCGCCTACAGGATGTCGAGGAGCTTAAGAGGGCTGAGGCGCAATACCTCGTTACTGGGTGTGCTGATAAATGATCAATGCAGAGAGAGAATCAATTGTAGAGAAACTCCCAAAAGTTGTCATCGTTGGTCTAGATCACTTCATTGGCCTTCAGGCGGCGCGAATATTTGCCCAGCGAAAGGTCTCTGTGATCGGGGTAGCCAGGGTCCCAGAGCATTTTGCGTGCAAAACGAACGCTTGTGAAAAAATCTTGTTTGCCGACACCTACAGTGACTCACTCGTCGACAGTCTTGTTGCCCTTGGGAAAACTTTGGACCAGAAAGCAGTTCTTGTCCCCTGTCGTGATCCGAGTGTGTTCGTGATTTCACAATGGCGAAAAGAACTGGAACCCTATTATCACTTCTTACTTCCTGGTCATGAAGTTTTGGAAACCTTAATTGATAAGGTGGGCTTCTCGAATTTGGCTTCGTCAGAAGGCTTCAACATTCCAAAAACTCTCGTGCTCAAGAACAGTGAGGACGCAGAGCATGCTGCCGCAGAATTAAATTATCCCTGTGTCATGAAGCCAGGGCTCAAGAACGATGCATGGGAAAAAGCATCCCACCAAAAAGTTATAAAAGTCTTTTGCCAGGAAGAACTGATTCAGGCATATGAAAATTTCAAGCAGTTTGCAGAAACATTTATCGTTCAGGAGTGGATTGAGGGGAATGATCGAAACCTTTACTCCTGTAACTGCTATTTCGACCGAAATTCTGAACCTGTTGTTGCTTTTGTCGCCAGAAAAATTCGACAGTGGCCGCCACATATTGGCCAAACGTCTCTTGGTGAAGAATGCCGAGATGATGTCGTCTTGAATGAAACTTTGCACTTTTTTAAAAAAGTCAGGTTTGTGGGGATGGGGTATTTAGAAATCAAGAAAGATGAAAAGACCGGGATTTATTACTTTATAGAGGCCAATATTGGACGTCCTACCGGCAGGTCGCCCCTTGCTGAGGCCTGTGGAGTTGAACTGTTGTACTCAATGTACTGTGATTTAGTGGGCCTGCCGCTCCCCTCTGAGCGTCAGCAGAAATATCTCGGAATAAAATGGATCAGTCTCGTAACGGATATTCTGTCCTCAGTTCAACTCTGGCGCAGCGGTGAATTGACTGTCAAGGAGTGGTTTAAATCACTGAGAGGAAAGAAGCATTTTGCCATTTGGTCAAGACGTGATCCAATGCCTTTTTTTTATCAGGTCTCATGGGGGATACATTTTTTAAGAGGCAAGAAGTAGG
>JAHEEI010000023.1:0-12839 GCA_024640785.1 Pseudomonadota bacterium | reverse complement strand
AAGGAGTGGTTTAAATCACTGAGAGGAAAGAAGCATTTTGCCATTTGGTCAAGACGTGATCCAATGCCTTTTTTTTATCAGGTCTCATGGGGGATACATTTTTTAAGAGGCAAGAAGTAGGCTTGCAAAATAAATAATGAGTGAAGAAGGTTTGCATTGATGTTAGTCAAGCTTTTAATTATCTAATTTATTCTGAGAGGACATAGCATGAGAGTTAGTATCTTTGGACTTGGTTGCGTTGGGGTGGATAAGCAAAAAATTAAAGTCGATATGATTAAAAATGGGCATAGCTGATGTGAAAAAGTGCTATGAAAAGAGCAAAGTACGGAAAACTGCATCGACTTCTTAGTAACTTTGCAAGTAGACCGATTCATCGATGGTGGGTCGAACCTGCAATGATTTGCCACGCGTTGTTATTTGTTGGCAACAAATTCGTCTGTCCATGCTGCGGTTGGAGGCTTCGTGCTTTCACTCATGGGGGCGCATCGCTCAAAGTTCGGCCATCTGGTTATTGCCCACGGTGCAATTCAAAAGCACGACATCGAAGAGACTGGTTGTTCTTGAAAGAGAGCACTAACCTGTTTGTTGATCGTTTATGCCTGCTGCACGTCTCACCAAAATATGCACTTTCGCGTCGATTAGTAAAAATGCCAAACATTCATTTTGTTGGTATCGATCTTGAGAAACGCACCCACGTTGCGTATCAAATTGACATCACAAAGATTCCTTTTGAATCTGAATCCTTTGATGCAATCATCTGTATTCATGTATTGGAACATGTTGAGAATGACCGAAAGGCGATCGGAGAGCTCTTTCGCGTATTAAAAAAAGGTGGTTGGGCACTGTTTACCGTGCCAATTGATTTTGGTCGGGCAACGTATGAAAATCCATCTATTGTCTCTCCCGAGGAGCGTAAGAAACATTTTGGAGAAGAACAGCACGTTAGAGTTTATGGCCTTGATTTCACTGAGCGCCTAAAAGCTTGTGGTTTTGAGGTTCATCTGGATCGCGGAGAGGATGTCGCTGTCGAAAATAAAGAGAAGTATGGATTGTTGGACGATGAAAATGTCTTCTATTGCACAAAAACTTGAGCCAGAAAAGCCTGCGCAGAAGAATTTTTCTAGCAGAAAAACTTACAGACCCTTTGCTACCGTCGCTTTGATAGGCGTCGATGGCTCTGGAAAATCGTCTATTGCCAAGGCATTGCTTGAGTCTGGGCTCGTGCCTATGAAATATATTTACATGGGTGCTAATATTGACTCAAGCAACATCGCACTTCCTACCTCGCGGCTGGCTCACAAATGGAAAGTATATCGGCACAAAAAATCGTTAATGCACTTGGGGAAAAACGTTCCTAGCAAGGTGACCTTGCACGGGCTAGAACATCGGATTGATCGACGCGGAATGCTTGGTGGTTTTCTGCGCCTGTTGCGAAGAGTTTCAGAAGAAATGTATAGACAACTGGTTTCTTGGCTATATCAGATTCGTGGTGATGTTGTTTTGTATGATCGGCATTTTTTATTTGATGCCTGTCCAAGTCCCACGGATGGTGTGAAATACAGGTTTACCGAGCAAGTACATCACTGGTTCTTAAGGAATCTGTACCCTCGCCCTGGGTTGGCAATCCTCCTTGATGCGCCTGCCGAGGTTCTGTATGCCCGGAAAAAGGAAGTTCCCGTTGAATATCTTGAACGAGCAAGGCTGGACCTAACTCAGAAGAGCTGCTACGCAAGAAAATTTGTGATTGTCGATACGACCAAACCGTTTGATGAGGTCGTAGAGGTCGTGAATAAACTGATTGTGGATTATTGCACAAACTCAGCGCATGAAGTTGCCACAAAAAAGAATCATTGATAACTTTGGTGAGGCGGGACTCATTTGAAACGCAATTTAGTCATTTTTTAGCCATATTTTTTAAGTGAACTATCAAGAAAAGTCCTCTATTTGAAATTTTAAAAAGCTTTTATGTTATTGACATAATCATTCAATCTTCAAGTATAAAGTGAGTCTTTGGGAATGAAAAAAATCCTTTCAATCGTTTTCTCAGGATTTCCAAATGATCCACGGCCCCGTCGCGAGGCAGATGCCATGGTGGAGGCTGGAATGGATGTAGATATGATATGTCTAAGAAGAGAAGGTCAGGTGAAAAAAGAACTGTTATATGGTGTAAATGTTATTAGATTGAGTGTAAAAAAAGATAGAAGTAGTAAATTGAGATACCTATGGCAGTATTCATTGTTTCTGTTTATTTCTTTTTCTTTGGCAACTCGGATGCACTTAAAAAAAAGGTATGATTTAATCCATGTTCATAATATGCCTGACTTCTTAGTTTTTTCAGCACTTATTCCAAAACTTTTTGGTGCAAAAATATTACTTGATCTACATGATCCCGTTCCTGAAGTTTTTATGACTAAATACGGGCTAAAAAATGATCATATATTTATTAAAATTTTGTCTTATATAGAAAAGAAAAGTATTAAATTTGCGGATTTAATAATAACTCCGAATGTAGCTTTTAAAGACTTATTTATATCGAGAGGTTGTGATCAAAATAAAATCCATATTGTGATGAATTCACCAATGGAAAATGTTTTCTCTGAATCCTTACTCCAAAGACAAGTTGACTCTTCGGATAAAAGAAACTTGTTCAGAATAATGTTTCATGGACACATTTCGTTACACAACGGCCCGGCAGTAGCCCTTGAAGCGTTAGCAATTGTGAAAAACGTGGTCCCTAATATTAGATTTGACATTTTTGGTCATGGCGACAATCTTGGCGCTTCGAAAGCTTATGCAGATAAATTAGCTTTAAACGAAATTGTTAAGTTTCACGGTTCCGTCCCCCAGAAAGCTATCGCACAACATATTGTTAAAAGTGATTTAGGGCTCATTCCGAATCGAAGTACACCTTTTACGGATATAAATTTCCCTACAAGAATTTTTGAGTATTTATGTCTAAAAAAACCTGTGATTGTTCCAAGGACAAAAGGGATCCTTGATTACTTTGAAGAAGGAAGCATCTGTTATTTCGAACCAGGTAATGCTGAGGACCTTGCACGAGCGATAATTGATATGTGGGAATCTCGAGATTTAAGGGAAAAGTATGTTGAGCGTGGTTACCCTATTTACTTTAATAACCGCTGGAGTTTACAAAAGGAGTATTTTATAAAATTGCTTCAGAAAATTTTTTAATATTGATTTTGTTATTGATATATTTTTTCTACAAAAACATAAATAACCTTCTGAATCTAAATCTAGATTAAAAATGAATATAAATTAAATTAATGAGATAATTACTGACATAGAATCCATGTATTCCTGGACTGAAATATATTATTTATTAATGTTCGTTCTCATAATATATATCAGGCGTTGTGAAAAAAATTAATTCGAAATTGTTTAATTTACTTTTAAAATATATGATATAAACAGGCTTCTTAGTGGTTGGATAAATTTAAAATATTTATTGCTTATTGTTTTTTTTTAAATATTTTAATAAATATAAGTATTTTGAAGTATTTTTTATGATAAGTAAAAGAATACAATATTTTATTATAGATAAGAATTGAATAATTTTTAAATATTTAAATAAGTAATTTCTTTGCTTTGCTGATTTCCGATGTGAGTTTTATTGTATGAGCCTTAAGACATTAGGAAAAAATACGCTTATCTATGCGTTCGGAAACATTGGCTTAAGAGCTGCCTCTTTTTTTGTAATTCCAGTCTATGCCCATTCCCTATCGTTAACAGAATTTGGACTTCTTATGATAATTTTAACAACGGTCCAAGTTATGATAATTTTTATGGATTGTGGAATGCGAACCACTTTGATTCGCTTTCTAAAGGAATATGAAGACAAAAAACTCCTCAATATCTTACTAGGATCAACCAGTTTTATAAACCTGATTGCCGGATTAATAGTCACCTTCATATCATTCGCATTCCTCACTCCTTTTTTTCAGAATGTTTTGCATACAAAAAACATCGCGGTTTACCTGTCACTTTCCTGTGGGGCCGCATTAGCACACTCTCTTTGCCATCTCTTCTTGTCATATTACAGAGCAACAAATCAAGCGATGAAGTTTATGATTGTGAGTGTTGCATCTGCTATATTACTGCTCATAACAACTGCGATATCATTATATTTATACAAGTTAGGAATTGCCGGTGCTATGGCTGCTTATATTATTACCTATATTTCTCTACTTGGTTTTTTATTAATTGATATTTTTTCTAAAACCGGCATCTCAATTTCTACTGATTCAATATCGAGGTTCTTTCATTTTGGTTTTCCATTTATTTTTTTTATGTCTGGACATTTTGTTATGGCAGGGGCCAATCTGTATTTTTTGAGCTTTATGGTTGGCGTTGATATAGTAGGAATTTATTCAATTGGTACTAAATTAGCGCAAATAATGTATATAGTCGTTGTACTGCCCTTTCAACTTGCATTTCAACCTTATTTACTTAATAGTTTGTCAGAAAATGTTATTGAAGAGAAAATTGGTAAGGCGTTCAATTATCTTGTTGTTGGTATGATTTTAATGTCATTTTTCGTTGTTTTAGCTTCACGTGTTTTAATTCCAATGATTGCACCACCCGAATACTCCTCCTCTTTTTCCGTAATGTTATTATTGTTACCGATTTCTATTCTTAATGGTATATATGTATACAGTGAAACATTAGTGATAGGTAAAAATAAGACGAAGGTTATCGCTTATATCATGTTAATATGTGCAGTATTGACCGTTGCCTTAAACTTCTTATTAATACCTGCTTTGAATTGGTATGGGGCAGTTTTAGCTTCATCAATAACTTTTTTATTGGCTTCATTTACTTTGCTGTTTATTGGTACAAAGGATTTGAAAATAAAAATTGATTGGAAAAATCTAAAAAATGTTTTTTTTATGTTCATAATATTTATTTTAACGGAATTTATATTTCAAAAAAATAATAATTTGTTTTTTTATACTTATACATTTTTCTTCATGTTTTTGACAATGACATTGATATATATTAGTCCTCTTTGTGGTGATAAAGAGAAAATTATTTTAAGAAACATAAGTTCAAATTTAAAAAAATTTATAAAAAATTAGCATGAATATATTCATTTTGAATAAATAAAAGGTTTATTAATATGTCTTTTATTGAAAATTATGAGTTGTTGACTATTGTTATAATAATATTAATCTTTGTATCTGTGGCTGCGCCTATTTTGTATTGGGCTTTTAAATCATATGAAATTGTTATAGCAATAATGCTTTTATCCCCTGCTGTATCATGGGTTTTTGCGAAAAACATACCAGTTGAAGTAGGAGAAATTGAGCCGAATACTTCTTCTTATATCAGGGTAGGTTTAGTGATGATGATGGGATTAGTTGGTTATATAAAATTTTTCCAGTTGAGTAAATATTCTCAATTTAAAGCTCCTTTTTATTTGAAATTATTTTCAATATTTTTATTTATAGCTTTTATTTCCACAACTTATTCTGTTGATCAATTTTATACTTTCACTAGAGCATCTCAATTCATAGCTTTTTTCGGTTTTTTACTAGGGTTGTTCTACTGGACAAAAGATGAGTTTCACTTAGATAAAGCAATAAATATCTATTTTTGGGTTATAGTCTTTGGAATACTTATAAATATTTTATCTCTAGTTTTGTTCCCAGGCAGGGCCTGGTGGTGGACTGCTCCGCATAGATTTCAAGGTGTGACGGGTCACCCTAATGAGTTAGGTGCTTATTGCATGCTGTCATACCCAATATTAATGTGGAAATATGAAAAAGTTTTTTCTAAGGGCAAATTTTTCATAATTCTATTATTTAGCAGTGTTTTGTTAATACATATAATGTCAGGTTCCCGATCATCTTTCGCAGCCGCAGTATTTGGTTTATTTGTATGGTACTTTGTATCAAAAAATGTAGTTAAATTTTCTACAATTTTTGTTTTAATAATTCTTTTTGCATCATGTCTTTTTCTTTATGATGTCAAAATATCAAGTTTAGAACGAGGTCATGGCTCTGAAATTACAGACTTAACGGGCAGAGAAGAGTTCTGGCAAGCAAGCATTCTACTTTTTAGTGAAAAACCAATAATTGGTTATGGATATGGAGTTTCAGGCTCAGTGTTATCTGACCCGCGATTCCATTCTGGAGATCTCGTTCTATGGTCGGGGAGCGCAAGAACATCCCTCCACAATGGATATTTATCTTTATTAATTGGGTTGGGTGCCTTAGGTTTCGTTATTTTAATGACAGCCTTGATAACTCCCTTATGGCGTGTATTTTTTTCAGAGGTTAGTGTTTATAAATCTTTAATATTAGTTATAGTTCTTCAAATTTTATTGATAAATTTTTTTGAAAGTGCACTTGCTGGTAGCAGTTCTTTTACGCCTTCGGTGCTTTGGTTTTTTTGGATTATTGCTGCAAGAACACCTAGCATTATTAATTCAAGTCATCTTAAAAATATTTCATAAAAAACTTGACCATTGCAGGATGTTTGTTCAATGACAGCAAAAAAACTCCCCTGAATTCGGTATTGTGATGAATTTTACACAGACGTATCCATTCACCGTTGCCTAAAGGCGGGGACACGAAATAAAGGGTATATACCTAAGAGAATGTACCTAGAGGCAAGGCATTGCGTATTGGCAATATTTCACATTTCTGCGCCAAAGTCTCTTTTACTGCACACTCAAACAACTCCTGCGTACAACCATAAGGTGTTGGGTTTTCAGAGATATCGTGGATATAAAAGATTAGCCATGCACACTTCTCCACTGCCTCTTTCAGCAATGCTGAAATCTGCTCATGGTTAATGGTTCTGACATACAATTTATTTGCATTGCGGGAAATAGTACTAAATAAAACCTAATAAATTTTTTTATTGTTTATATAAATAGGAAATTGAATGTCATGAAAATAAATTATGTACTATTAACTGCAGCACGTAATGAAGAAAAATATATTGAAAAATTAATTGAGTCCATTATTGGGCAAAATATACTGCCTAATAAATGGGTAATTATTAGTGATGGATCGACTGATAAAACAAATGAAATTGTAAAAAGATATGAAAAAAAATATGATTTTATAAATTTATTAATTAAAGAAAATGTCTCCGGTAGAAACTTTTCTTCAAAAGTGCATGCCCTTCAGTCAGGATTCAATGAGTTAAAAGACATAAAATATGATTTCATAGGAAATCTAGATGCAGACATTTCTTTTGAACCTGACTATTTCGAAAGAATCTTTAAAAAATTTAATCATAACCAAAAATTAGGAATTGCTGGCGGATGGATTTACGAATTAAAAAAAGGGATATATTGTGCACGGTTTGGGAATAATGTCCTAAATGTCCCAGGCGCAATTCAGATGTTTAAAAGGAAATGCTATGAAGAAATTGATGGCTATCTTCCCAGTAAACTAGGTGGTGAAGATACAATTGCTGAAGTAATGGCAAAAATGAATGGGTGGGAAGTAAAATCTTTTACTGATATAAAGGTGTTACATCATAGGCCTACGGGAACAGGTCAGTCAAATAAGCATATAGCAAACTTTCGCTTTGGGGTATTGTCCTACTCTATTGGCTATGATCCATTTTTTTTGGTGGCCAGATGTGTTTCTCGTTTAGGCGTAAGACCCTATGTAATAGGTAGCCTTTTTACAATGATTGGTTATGTCTTTGCTTTCATACGAAAAGAAAATCGAGTCGTATCCGATGAATTTGTAAAATATTACAGAAATGAGCAAAGACAAAGACTACGTAAGGCTTTCTCTAAGTTTCTCGGATTCATTTCTTAAGTAGAACTAAAAACCTTTCGAAAATACCTACAAGGATGAAACTGCAAGCGTAAAATACCGGGTATTATGAGACTGTATCGCTTATCATGAATCAATTTCAAAATCAGTTGTTCTGCTAGCATCCAGGGATTCTAACTGCAAAGAACAATCAATCACAGGAATAGGCACCAATGTGCTTTCCGTCCAAGCCACCAGTACAACCAGGACTCCCTGGTTGTAGATGAAAATCACCACCCAACACTGGATTGACGAATTTTGGATCTTGGGAAAGATTGGTGCCTGGGTTCGGAGATGCCGGCATCGCTTTCCAGACCATGTTGTAGCCTGAGGAACAATCTGTACCACAACGAGAAGAAAAACGATAAGCCTCACCGTCAATGTCGAAGAAGATATTGTTATATACATATCCTGTTGGCATATTGCCTAAGTCTTTGAACAAAGCCCCTTGCCAGCGGACACCTCCAAACGTATTATTCTCTATAATGACATCGTCAGCGTCTTCAATATTCAAAATGAAGTTGTTCAAGCGGTACCCCGGATCAAAATTTACCGCCAGATTTTCACGGAAAGTAATGCGTGCTATCCTATCTTCTTGTGCCTGTAAGATTGCGAATTGACCAAAATTGAAACAGACGTTCTTTTCAATCAATACATCGTACATATGATAGCCTTGTCCACCTTGATCCCAAGTCTGGAAGCAGTCAACATGTGCATTGCCGGTAGCCGCAGCCGTAGCTCCGTGAAAATAATTCCCCCGGAATATATGTCCGTCGCCATGGAAACGCGCATAATCACAGTCTTCTTCACGCCATTTGTATAATTCATCCACCTCATTGTTTTCGATCAGCCAATCTTTACCAATGGCCCAGATCCCTGCCTGCACTTTGTAGAAGTAGTTCCCTTTAATGTGAACATTGGCTGGACTGACGCCGTTATTTAGCCAGTTTCCCATTACCGATGTCACCACTTTCACCTGATCAAAGTAGTTGTCGTAGATCTTTACCCCATCAGCGTCAATTTTGATTGCAGCGGCGTAATCGCTCCCTGATTTAGTTATTTTCAGGGCCTCGATACGCGTATTAGTTGCGCCAGAATTTATTTCGAACCCACCATTTACTAGCGCTCCATGGCGAGTCAAACCCAAAAAAGTTTGACCCGGTTTATTAACTTCTACTCTTTCGTTGTAGATTCCCGGCATTACGCAAATCACCGTCCCACTCAGTGCGTTATCTGCTGAATATTGTAAGGTTTCCCAGGCACTCTCCTGACTGGCCCCGGGTGCGCCATTGCTCCCCTGATTAGAAACAACATAATCGCAACTTACCTCGGCGGTAGCGTTATAATCTATAATCCGTAACCGATCAGGTGGTGCCGGTTTGGTTAGGGCAAAAACTTCGCTGACTGACAATACCAGGAAAAAAAAGCTGAAGGCGATAAATTTATTATTTTCAAACCAGCTTGTTGTTTTTTTCATATATTTTCCCTTTGTTTAATTATTTAATCATTCGTTATTGTATTCATAATTGGGTAGCTAAATTTATTCGATACTAGGTTATTAACTAAATACTTTTCGAATTTATAGTAATTTTCTTTTATTAGTTTTTGACGACATTTACATAACACCAAGCAGTCACCGCCAATTTAATATAATTAAGACTTTATCATCTTTAATCGCAAGACAAAAAAACCGTTTCAAAATGAAAAGTAGCCTTAAAATCTTATTTGCGTGGGGAAGCAATACCACTTTGTTCATCTTCTGTCCTCCGCTATTCGTGACTTGAACTGGCCTTTTTCTTGAGGATTTGATTTTAAAAAGCACTCAACTTGCCGGCAGAGATGAGCGCTTCTATTGAATTCGCTTAAATCTTTCGGTAGCCCGATTGCCCATATGTCGGGACCCGTAGCTTTGCGTTTCCAGATTTCTCTGGATTTGCCTTTTTTTGATAATTATGCTCTATGAATTAGCAGGTTATGTGCCAAATCCTCATATTCCCTTCTTAAATAAAAAGTTAGTACATATAATTTATTATAATCATTCGCTAAAAAATGTTTTCCTAACATAATGATTCTGTTGTCGGTTTATGCTGCTAGACTGTTCGAAAGCATATGTGTGTTTTTTGTCACAATTAGTGCGTTGTATAGCGAAAAAATATTTTCAGGACTAATAATATAGTGTGACTAACGTTTGGGATATTTTTTTTAGGCGATTGTAAAGGGTTAAAATGACAAAAAAGCGAAAATATTAATACAAAAGGAAATCCCCCGGCTTAGTCGGGGGACCCAAACAGTTTGACAGTTACGGGGGTAAATGAAAGCCTCCCATCCTTGAACCGCTCAAAGTTTTTGGAAAAGGATGCTTTCGATGAACAGCAGTCAAACTCTATGTCATACGACATGGGAGTGCAAGTATCACGTCGTCTGGATACCAAAGTGACGAAGGAAGGTTTTGTTTGGCAAAATTCGCAATCGTCGCCTCGGCGAGTATTTTCGTGAGTTGGCCAGGCAGCGTGAGAGCGTTGTTATAGAAGGTCACTTGTGTCCGGATCACGTTCATATGTATCTAGCAATACCTCCGAAATACTCGCTATCACAAGTTGTTGGTTACATCAAGGGAAAGAACGCGATTTACATTGCACGAACATTCGGTGGTCGGGCACGAAACTTTGTTGGATAGAATTTTCTGAGTACGAGGATATTACGTATTGACGGACGGTCGCGATGAACAAGTCATTCGAGAGAATATCCGTCGACAGGAGAGTGATGCACGACGGATGGACCAACTTCAACTGATAGAGTAACCGCCTTCAGGCGGCCTAAGATTTAAACGACCGCTTTGAGCGGTTCACGTATAAAGGCCCCCGGCTTTACTGGGGGATATTTACTTCACTCTTAACATGATCACTACAGAGCATGAAAACCTGTCGGGTTTTTTTACACACAATTACTGCATGAAATAGTTTACGTTATTACAGCTATATAAAGGAAGGTATGTAATATGCATAAATTTTTGTGAATTACTCCTTAGTCTTGAATTTTTAGGGGGGTGTATTCCATGGTGGATTGAAATGAACTATAGGCGGACAAAAAAAGACTATTTTTACTATTGACCGTTGCTGTCGGCTTACGCTGACCGGCGATTTTTTTTTGTAATTTAGTGACTGCGATAAATCAAGAACCCTATTGGGAGTAGAGCAATGAAGAGAATCGTCTTTGTCAGTTTGTTTCTATTTGTGGTTTTATTTTTTAACACAGCATATGCAAGCGTTCGTTTTGTCGTCATCGGAGATACACATGCGCCAGGTCATTCTGAGCACAGCGAGCTGGTCAATTTGATCAGTAATTTAAACCCTAAGCCAGACTTTGTGTTTAATACTGGTGATATAACTCTAGGTGGCGAACAAATCGAATGGGATGGCTGGCAAAGTATGGTTTCCCCACTGGAAATTGATTGGACTGTTGATCCACCGCTATACATTGGGGTAGTTGGTAATCGCGATACTGAAGACGAAAATTGGGATTTAAATTGGGCGGACTTTCTTGTCGGGCAGCAGAGATATGGAGACGGAAAGTCCTTTGCCTTCGGGTATGATAACACTCTTTTTATTGTCCTTGACAGCGAAAGCAACACTCCCGCGTCCTGGCTTGAAGATACTCTGAATCAATTGGCTGACCAGTATGAATGGATTTTTGCTTTTTGGCATCATCCGCCATATACATTTGGATATGAACCAATGGATAACTCCAGGCGAGATTGGGGCCCTATTTTACAGAGCTATGGTGCGCAGATCATTTTTCATGGTCATGCGCATTATTATGTTCGTACTTTTCCTATATTCATGGATGGTAGCGACCATCCGATGAGGGATGATAAATATGGTATCACTGAAATAATTACCGGGGGCGGCGGTGCGGACCTCATTGATTTAGACCCAAATGATCAGGGATACGCGGAACTTTTCGCTCAAGGGAAAAAGTCCTATCATTTTTGCCTGATTGACATAGACGATAAAGCCTTAAGCATGAAAGTCGTTGACCGCGATGGTACGATTATCGACTCATTTGGGGTTGCTTTAGATGATACAGTTGATCAATATCCGAGATTAGAGATAATTTCACCCGTAAATGGTGATGTGGTATCTGGAACGTTTACCATTCAAGCTGACGCCACGGATGATGATCAAATACTTCAAGTAGATTTTTACCTCGATGATGAGTACATAGGAACAGATTATTTTTACCCCTATAGTTATGAAATGACCAGTGATCAATTTCTTTTTGGTACGCATACTGTTAGAGCAGTCGCAACCGATTCAATTGGCCAAGATACATGGAATTCGGTTATCTTTACTGTTACACCTTCGTCAGATAACTATGTGCTGAAACAAATATCTGCTAGTTCAGATGATGCCGAAGAGAGCGCTTCAGGGAATATTTATCTGAACAGCAGCGATCTTGAACTGGTCCATGATGATTATGCTAACTCCGGCGATCAAACCGTGGGGCTGCGATTTACCGGGGTGGATATTCCCCGGGGTGCGACGATCTCTAACGCCTTTATTCTTTTCCAGACTGATGAGACCAGTTCGGAGGCGACTTCACTCTTAATAGTGGGGGAAAATACAGATAATGCATTAAGTTTTGTTGATTCTTCTATGAACATATCCATTAGAGATGAAACGATGGCGGATGTGTGGTGGTCACCTGATCCGTGGACGACCATCGGGCAAGCGGGTTTGGAGCAAATAACACCTGATCTCTCTTCAATCACTTCAGAAATTGTGAATCGACCCGGTTGGTTGGCTGGAAATTCAATGGTTTTTATGATTACAGGAACCGGCAGGCGGGTTGCTGAATCCTATGACGGGAATCAAAGCGGAGCGCCCCAGCTGTTTGTGGAGTACTCGTCCGAGTTGTCCAACACGCCACCGGCGGTGACGATCAGCGCGCCGGCAGGTGGGGCGTCATTTAGTGAGGGCGAGGCGGTCAGTTTCAGCGGCACGGCAACCGATGCGCAAGACGGAGCATTGAGCGCCGGGC
>JAHEEI010000154.1 GCA_024640785.1 Pseudomonadota bacterium | reverse complement strand
AAAGACTGCTGAAGAATGCTGTCAATTGTGTCTCGGATGAAAAGCTCTCCGTTATAAACGGGCATAAACACAGTAATCGTTGGATTTTTTTTCATTTTTTCTTTATGCTTTTGACCAACTTTGTGGAATGATATCTTTAACGTTACGCTTTGAACTGTTAAACCACTTCGAAGGCGCTAGAACGATCTTATTTCTAAAGCCTGAGAGCCATGCACTCCATCAGCTGAAGCTGATGTTTGCAATTATATGGTTTTTGCACAGGGTCATCAGATGGAAATCCTCATATGAATTTTTTGACTATTATGGTCCACAAAGGTAGTTGGACCGGTAATGTTTATATTGGGTCTCGTCCAGGTCATGTCATCCGAAAAAATGAAAAATTGTGGGGATTCTATTTTGCCATTTTCCTGAATTCTTCACACTTTAAAAGAAGCTCCTCGTAGTTTCCGGAGGCTTCGATACTTCCGTCTCTCATAAAATATAGTTTGTCACATTTTCTTATAGTTCTCAAACGGTGTGAAATCATGATTATGGTACGGGCACCTTTGAGCTTTTCGAGAGCATGCACGAGCAGATCTTCTGTAGTGTTGTCAAGGGCAGAAGTTGCTTCATCCATTACAAGAACTTCAGGGTTATTATAAAGCGCTCTTGCAATACCTATTCTCTGTCTTTGACCACCTGAAAGTCTTATGCCCCGTTCGCCAATAACTGTTTCCATTCCCTTGGGAAGACTAGAAAGAAATTCATCAAGCTGTGCAGTTTTAATGGCGGTTATGAGTTTTTCTTTATCAATGTCTAAATTTTCAAGCCCGAAGGCAATATTGTTTTTTATGGTATCATTTAAAAGATAAATATATTGAGGGATATATCCAATCCGCGTGTGCCATGAGGATAAGTCCTCAAAAATGTTATAGCCATCTATGCTAACCGTACCTTTTTTAGGTTTTAAAAGTCCAAGCAGGACGTCAACTAGTGTGGTTTTACCGGATCCGGTAGCGCCCACAAAGGCAACTGAGGTGCCCTTGGGTATGGATAAAGAGATATCTTTAATAGCGGGTTTATCAGATTCCGGGTAGCTGTATTGAATGGTATCAATTTCAATACTGTTTTGCAGACTAGGGGTTGTTGCCAAAGGGCTGGGGGAGGAAACAGATTTGTTTAACTTATTAATATCGTTCCAGATAGGGTCCAAGGAAATAGAATTATAACGGAGATTTGTAAATGACTGAACGATCATATTTATACAGCTTTTTAATCGAACAAGTGCAGCACCAAAAAGTGCGAGGGTGGGGGCAATTGACTCTATGGGTCTTCCCATAAGAAGCAATAAAAATGCCACGGCCAGAATTCCGAAAACAATAACAGATTCAAGAAAAGGCTGTGACAAGTTATTCGTAACTTTCCAAAAAGCATCCGCAGACGCCATGCGCCGGATACTGATTAAAAATTTGTTTATGAAATAACTGCTGTTCCCAAAAATAAGAACTTCTTTAATAGCGCCAAATCCCTGATTAATTGCCTGTATTGAAACCTGTCTTTCTTTCTGGGCTTCAAGCCCCAGTTTTCTGAGTTGCGCGTTTAATGATTTTAGAAAAAAGCCGCTGGCTGAACCCAGTAATATTCCAGCAAAAAGCGTAATGACTGGTTCTGTAACAAGCAGCAATATGGAAATACTGATTAGCACCAGTCCCTGCATAATTAATGTCTGTAAAGGAACCAGAATACCGGTGATTGCCCTCTGTGTTTCAAGATTTACATTTCTGAGTAGTTCCGAACTGTCATGTTTCAGGTGAAAAGAATATGGTGCATTAATATATAGGGAGAAAAGCCTGTGACTTATATCAATTTGGCGGTTTTTTGTAAATCGGGCCTGAAGATAATAAACAAAACTGATATAAATATTTTTTATTATAAAAATAATAAGAAGGGCAATACCCGAATAAATCAACAGCTCTTTTGAAGTAGTTAAGTCCAAATATTTGAGTAAGGGTTTCAAAAGCGGGTATTTCAAGATCTGTTCAGGAAAGGCGATCACTGAGACAAAGGCTGGAATGGCCCCTACTCCGATCGTTTCAAGCAGTGCCCCTAAAAACATAAAACATAAAAGGACAAAAAATCCTATTTTGTTTTTGCGGCTGAAAAGAGAAGCAAGCCTTTTTAAAGCGGTGAGCATATTAACCCTCTTTTTTTGCTTCCCAGATCAAAAGACTGGGACGGTTTTTAAGCTCTTTCTCAAAATTATAAAATTCTTCCCGGTTAAGCACCAGAGTTCGGATTTTTCTCTTAATATAGCGTTCTGTTTTTCTACTCAAATCATTAAGCTGATATTGGTTCACCTCTCCAATTAGTACAAGATCAACGATTCCGGTGTCTTTTCCGCTGGCATAGTCATCTATCAGGTATGCTTTTTCAAGCTCTCCAAGCCTGCTTACAATTCCGTCTATCACCTGATCAATTCCCATAATCTTTCCAACCATGGATTTAAGTTCCGGGAAAAGCGGGTGTTTCGGGTTTGCGGAGTAATGTACTTGTCTGCCGTTTTTCTCAGAAGTCAAAAAACCGGTTCGAGTCATCTGGTTCAGCTCTTCTCGGACGGAATTGGTGGAAAGGTTAAATTCTGTTGCAAGCTCCCTCAAGTATGAGCTTGTCTTCGGGTTGAAGAAAAACTTCATTAGAAGTTTTATTCGAGTTTTTGATGAAATAAGTCCTGTAAAAAGATCTTCCAATTTACCTCCTTATTATGAGTAGTATATATACTCATAACACATACAAAAATATTGTCAATATATAAATTTTAGATAATTGTTAAGTAATTTTAGACAGTTAAAAATGCTGTGAATCTGGATGCCAGGCAATCAAGAAGTATAACTTCTCCGGTTACAGGCTTGTTTTGACAAGATCTTTTTTTGTGATGGATAAAGTATGTGTCTGGTGATTGATGAATTTCGTGCCGTCAGTCCGCACATTTCACCCACACAAAACCATTATGCAAAATGCTGCTTTGTAGATAAAGGAAAAGACAGCCTTTACATTCAGCCGAAAAAACCCATACTTCCGGTTGAACCGCTCATTTAAGCGGACCAAACACTTCAAAACGGTCTTCAATATACTTGTTGTGGGTATTAAGGATTACAAGAACAGCATTGATAGGCCTTCTTCATTCGTCGGTTCGCTTGTATCAACCGAGCCAGGCATAACCTGCACCTTTTAGAAACCGACAGATGTTCCCAGCCTTGTCACCATGCTGAATGTTAAGCTGAGACAGATTTTGTCCGTTTATAGCAGTATCATTAAGCAAATCTTCAAAAGGCATTCACGTGACCATCTTAATAAAAAATCCTGAAGGATCTTGTGTTTGGCTCAAATGCTCAAAATATATAGCTTTATCTTCGCTATTAAAAAACTTTATCACCTTTTCGATCTGTTGGCTGAGGGCATTCGCAGTAAGGGGTCCTTTGGCAGAAAGAAGCTCTGAAAGTGTATAATAAAAGCTTTCATCAGGATTTTCTGAAGCAGATAGCTGCTCGATTAGCCATGGTATCAATTGTTCGTAGTATGATTTTGCAATTTTATCGATAATCTTGCACGTATGCAATCCGATTCTAATATCAAACCGAGTATCTTGGTAGGCCGAGGTCGAAAACTGAAAAAATGCTGATAACATACACGCTAGAGGCTTTTTTTTACTATCCCAGAATTCGTCTCCGGTAGTGAATGACTGCCCATAGCTGATAACTCCAGGCTCTTTTGAAAAATCTATCTCTGAGACCTTACCATCTATGTTCACTTTTATAATGCGCTTGCGATGACTGGCGTTTCGTTCAAGCCGAATAACACAAGGAATTTTGTCGGCATATAATTCAAGTTCAAGCTTGGCCCCACCTCTGGAAACCCTCAACTGACGGTATTCGTTAGGAAGTGTCGGCAATAGGGTATTCAGGATGGGAAGAATATGTGGTAGCCAATCAGCAAACACCGGTAAACCAATATCATATTGTTTGGTCTCACCATATCGTTGCTCGCTCTTTGGATCTGACCAATCTACAGATATCGCATCGATTGGTCCAGAGTTGGTTATGAGTTTCGAGAAGTTTTCAATGTAGCGAGCAAACAAGAAAACCTGGGCTGCGGCTATCTGTCCATTTACCTTGCGGGCCAATTTTGCCAGTCTTTCTGCTGCCGTTGAATTTGTGGCGATTGGTTTTTCAACTAACACCGGAGCCCCAATGGATAGCGCATGCTCCACAGCCTTCTCGTGATCTCGGGCGGCATTTGCTACAATGATCGCGGACGAGTGAGCAGAAGAAAACTGCGGCCAGGTTGAAGACAATTGAATCCTATCTGCTAGCCCCTGTTTTTTAATCCATGCTAACATTGAATCCATATTATGCTTAAAATGCATGGAAATCTTGACTTCGGGTGAAACCAGTTCACACAGCACGCTAACGATTACTCGCGCCCATCGGCCACCGCCAACGATTCCAATATTGTCAGGACACAGCGTAGGTTCACTCTGAACCTCACTCATTATCATCTCACATCCTATGGTCTCTGTTTAAAATCATTATCATTAATAATATCGATGACTGTTCCGGTGAAGCCATGTTCTAGCAAGTATCTGCGAATCTCTTCTGGAATATGCCAGGCCAGATTTATCAACGGTTGAGCATTATCTGCATTGGCAAAAAGCTCATCATCAGATAAGATCGGTATGCGGGTCCCGGGCAAATAGGTTCCAATTTTCATCGAGCCGGGTTTCTCATATACGGCAGAAATTATTTCATGGTCTAAGCCAAGCATCTGAATTAGAATGGCTGCACGTCCTGGAAATGCTTTGGCTCTTAGTTTTCCATGTTTCTCGACAAGATTGAGTATAATGTCCTTTTTGTTAGTGCGCCAGCGATCAATATTTTCTCGCAACGTATCAAAATCCTCTAAAAACAGTGCTTCTTTTTTAAGTATTTCCTGAGAATTGGCAGCTATGGCTTGATCATTGGCATCAATCGGGCCTAGGAAAACGCGAATATTACCACCATAGCGAGATGGAAATTCAACATTAAATTGTTTCATTCCAAGGGTACTAGCAATATGGACAAATGATGTATAGCTATATGTCCGTGGATGTTCGTGATAAAAAGTATCAAACTGATTGCCCTTCAGGACAGAACCTAGATAATGATTCTCAATAACAATGACGGTATGGGACGCTATCAGTTTTTGTAAAGATTGAATGACTTCCGTAAGGTTTTCAATGTGAGCAAAAACGTTTGTGAAAACAATAAAGTCAGGGGAACCGTGTTCAGCAGATAATTCACTGGCTAAGCTTTCTGACAGAAATCCATTGTAAGTGATATGTCCTTTCTGTTTTGCATCTAAACAGGCATCCGTGGGTTCGATACCAAGGGTGATAGCGCCTTCTTTACGAAAGAAATTAAGCAGGCTGCCATCGTTACAGCCGACATCGAGTACCCGCTTGCCCGCGAACCCACCAAACCGTTGTTTGCAAGAGTCAACTAAGTTAGACATGCCATTTAGAACATCCGCTGTGAATCGGGCACGATAATGATAGGTACGGGGAAACAGGTCCTGCTTCGGAACTTGGAAGCGTTGGTGCGCAGTTCGGCAGGTTCCACAGTATAAAATTTCTATTGGATATTTTCGGCAAAGCCTTTCATTGCCGATGTCGACAAGATCGTCACACATTGGATGCAAACCCAAATCTAGTACGGGAACCAAGCCCTTGTTCCCGCATACTTCGCAGTTACTTATCTGATTCATTTTTTTCATTATGATCGATTATTCCTAAGTTATATGGTAATCTTTGATTTGTTGAGTAGCCGTTCTTAAACCGCTCTAACTTTTAATAGGTTAAGCATAGAAAAATAATTTTTATGTGTCAATTAACATTTGAACGCCATTCTGAATGTTTATCAAGTGCTACCTTACCCTTGATTGCCTTGCATAAAAGATAAATACTTTATGCTTTATGCAATGTAATGGACTAAAAAATAAAAGAGTGAGTAAAAAGGGCAAAAGCTCAATCAAGATGTATGATTTCTCCGGATATGCTCTTATCCAGG
>JAHEEI010000153.1 GCA_024640785.1 Pseudomonadota bacterium | reverse complement strand
CTTGCCTTTATCAAGGACATGTATTTTGCGATAAACGTTGACTCCCTTAATTTGTTCAAAACTTTTCTCGCCTTTAATGCTTCGGGTGAGAACTGAAACCGGGATGCCTTTGGATACGAGCATCCGGGAGAGGTTTAAGGCCTGCTGTTCGGCTCCTGCCAGAACCGGATAAAAATTTGAGATAAGCATTAAAACACGGGGTGTCATTGGTAAAATTCAGTTGTTCAAAAGGTCTAAGTAGTAACCGCAAACCACGTCGATGGAATTATTTTGTAATACCTTCATGCGGGCATTTTCTGAAAGTTTTTTTCTTAATTCAGCATCTTCCATAATTTTTATAAGGGCTTGTTCAAGAGAAACACTGTCTTCAGGAGTGAACAAAATTCCATTTTCGCATACCTTATAGTTTATCTCTTTCTGATTCTTTTCCGGTTTTCCCATTAGTTCAATTATTCCGCCAACTGATGAGCCTACGCAGCATAAACCACATGACATTGCTTCAATCATGGCAAGGGGCATTCCTTCAGACAAAGATGGGAGCACAAAAATATCGGCTTTATCATAATATGAAACAACGTCATCAGTTTTTCCGACGAAATCTATAATATCGCTTATCCCATACTGCTCAGCCTGCTTTAGAAGGCTTTTTTTTGAATCTCCGCTGCCGACGATTATCACTTTAAAATCTTTTGTTTTTTTCCTTAATAGACCTAACGCATTAATAAAGGTTTCAAGCCCTTTTATTTTTACCAGTCGACCGACAAAACAAAAGGTTACAGGTAAATTATTATCTTTAGTGCAGGGTGAAAAATGCTCAGTATCTACTGAGTTTGGAATCCAGGTTATTTTGTTTTTTGGGAAATCCAGCTTGTCAAGTATGGCAAGTATTTCTTTGGTGGAAACAATAGCACCATGGGCAAACTTGGAGATTCGATAAATAAGCGTGCCGTATTTAAGCTTAAGGGTTTGGTTAAAAGAGCCTGGTGACTCGATCCTGAAAAAAATTTTTTTCCCAAAAAGTCTGCAAAAAATAATGGCAGGCGCCGTGAATCGTTTCAGTCCAAAACAGATAACATGATCAAAATTACTGCGAAATTTTAAAAGCAGCAAAAATACAGAAATGATATATGTTATTTCATGCAAATGCCAGCCCCGGATTTTTCGATAAACCGGTATACCGTCAATCAGTTCATACGGAGGAAGTGATTCCTTGTGTCCAGTTAAGACTATGCAACTGTGCCCTTCTTTTTTAAACTTTAAAGCAAGATTTCTGCATTCCTGTTCAGTCCCTCCAAGATCCGGATAATATTTGCCCACCAGGTGAAGTATTTTTAATTTTTTATTTTCCATTTGTCCATACGGCTATTAACTAGTATTAGTAAATATATCGAAAATATTGAAAAGAATGTCGTTTTTAGACTAAGGATTACAAACATTTAAGAGAACACTTTCGGTTTGTTCTGCTACGCGATCCCAGTTATAATATCTTATAATATCCTCACGTGCGTTTTTGCCAAGGTCTTCTCTTTTTTGTTGATTTGTTTTAAGTTCAAGGATTTTATTAATTATAGAATTAATATTATTGTCAACCAGAAGCCCATTAACGCCATTATTAATAACGGTTGATATCTGACCCATATCAGAGGCAATAACGGGTTTTTTTGAAGCCATATAATCAAAAATCTTAAGGGGTGAGTTGTAGAATCCATATTTGTGCCAGTTGTGCTCTTTGTAGAGACATAAACAGGCATCAGCGGCGGCAATGTAGCTGGGTATGTCTATGTACGGAATGCCTCTAAGAACAAGAAGGTTTTTCAATACGGGGAAAATCCATTTGCTGTCATTGGTGATAATAATAAATACAATATCAGGATGGGTCTGCTCCAATTTTTTTGCGGTTTCAACGATCAGTTCGATTCCCTGCCAGGGATTGGCATTTCCAGTCCAGATAATTTTGAATTCTTTTCCAAGATGGATTAATGGAGTTGGAACTATTTTGTCATCGGAAAAGTGTTTCGGGTCGGAGCCGTTTGGAATGGAATAAGCTTTTTTTATGCCGAGAAAGTCGCGGATATAGACTTTAAGAGTTTCTGAAACACCGATACCTGCACTAACAAGTTTTGCAAGGGACTTTCTTTTCAGGTTTTCAGCTTGAACAATTCTGTCACGCTTTTTCCCTGGAGGAAAGCTTGCATGTAGTTCTTCGGTGGGGGCATTTACTTCCCAGACAATAGGAAGAGAAAAAGGACGAACGAGTTTCAGCAAAGTGGCTTTCTTAAGAAAAGAAAAAGTATTTATTCTTATGTACAGGACATCTGCCTGCATGGCCATTTTTATGGCCCCTGCTTTTGTCCGGTCAAAGTTGATACAGTCTGGGTTTTTATCACCAAGGCATGAAAGGATTTGATGGCCTCTTTTTTTTAGCCCCTTTACCAGATAATAACCATGAACTGAGGCACCTGTGCTAAGGGGATAGTAGGGGGTGTAAAAAAACCCAATTTTCAAATCAGGGGTCTCCGTTCGATAGGATCCTTTGTTTATAATAGAACCACTGGAAAACTTTTAAGGCGGTTTCAGCGGTAGGTTTAATGATTATATTATTTTATCTTGTAAAAGAAAACGATATTTTAAATATTTGTTGAGAGGTGTTTTCTGTGGAAAATTGTATTTTGTTGTTGATCTTATATGCTTCTATCATTATGCACCGGAGATATTGTTTTGATGTCAGTGCTCTTTAAAGAGCAAATGTTTATAGATGTTAACCAGTTTGTCATTAAGAACATTAATGTTGTAATGTTCTTCAATGGTTTTCCTTCCGGCAGATCCCATTGTTTGCCATAACTTCGGTCTTTCAATCAAAAACAATAATTTGTCAGCGAGGGCATTAACATCATTTTTTTCTACGATAAAACCGGATTTATTATCTTTTATTATTTGAGAGACGCTTCCAACATTTGTTGCTATTGCAGGCAATCCAACAGCCAGGGCTTCCATTAAAACCACAGGAAGTGCTTCTTGAATGCTTGGCAGAAGAAAGATGTGTGCTTTCTGCATTTCCTGTATTACATCTTTCTGGGTCATCCCTCCAAGAAATAAGATTGTTTTATTTAGACCGTAATCTTTGACCAGTTTTTCAAGAGATGTCTTAAGCGTTCCGTCACCGACGATACGGTATTCAACGGCTAATCCAGGTTTTTCTCTCAATAGCTTTCTGATGGCCTGGATTCCATGCTGAAGCCCCTTTTCTTCTGCCAAGCGGGCAACGGTCAGGATTTTAACCGGAGGAGAGAAAGCATTATTCGTGAGTGACCCCTTGAATAAAAATTTGTTAAGATCGATTCCAACTGGATGATAAAGAATTCTTTTCTTTGGAGCTCCAAATCGGATCAGGTTATTGTGGCTGTAATCTGAAATAGAAAGAAAGCAGTCGCCAAAACGAAAAAGCTCATCATAGATTATACCGTTATTTTGCTGTGCTATGCGGATATCATATCCGTGAAACATGGTAACAAGTTTTCCTTTGACACCGAAATTTTTTAGTATAACTCCTAAAATTCCATTTGTTCCGTAGTGGCACTGGATAATATCATAACCTTTTTCTTTTATAAGCGGTGAGTCTTTGTGGAGCAGTCTAAATAATAGACCTGCTATTCTGGTATTGTTAATTATACTGAGTAAAATCGGAAAGGTTTTGGGTCTATGAAACAGTAAGGTAAAGATTGGTTTTATACATTTTAAGTATTTTATCCATCTATTAGATGAGGCGGGAGGAAGATAATAGCATTTTTTAAGCAGGCTATAATTATTAACATCCGAATGTATGTTCGAGAAATATCCGGTTTTGGCATAGATCTCTATCTCGTGGCCTCTGTCAATTAAACCGGTGATTTGATTGAGGATGAATGTCTCAGATAATGACGGGAATGAATCGAGAATAAAAGCAATTTTCATCTTATGAAATTTAAGGAAGAATTATATTTCTTTATAATTTAGCTTTTTAATATATTTTATTCTTTTAATAAAAGGAAGCTAAAGAAAATATCTTATATTAATTGCGCATAAAGTTACAGTATATGTGCGTAGATAATTTAACAGATTTTTGCCTAAAAATGATTTCAAATAGTTAAAAAGGTTTCTGGGTAGGTTTTTTAAAAGGTCATTTCTGACTACTTTTGAAAATGTTTTTCTAAAATCTTTTAAGGCACCATTTTTATAATGAGTATATGCAATAGGTTTAATATGGGTGACGTATAATTCAGCCCTTCGGGTTTTTATTTCTTTTTGTTGACAGAAAGATTCTAAATATTTTTCGATCAGTTTTGTTAATAACTTTTCGGCTCTATCTGATTCATCAAGGTTAATGGTGGTGGTATGACCGCAGTTGAGATATTCAAAAAAGCACCTTTCAAAATCAGCAAGGTTATTTTCATTAAAATACCTTTTTAAACAGCATCTTATAATCCTCCCCAAAGCCTTGTACTTTGCGGTGGGGTTGTTTTCTTTGAATTCATTCCAATTATCTTGAAGAATAGCTCGTTTAGCCTGTTCCATCTTAAGCGTATTTAATGAAATTCCGTCCCCATAAACACAATACTGCATTAGAGGCTCTTGAACAAAGTCAACTTTAAACCTTCTACAAATTCGTACCCAATATTCATAGTCTTCAGCTGGTGAATAACGTGCGTTAAAATAGCCAATATCCTGTAGGCAGGTTTTTTTTATAATCACTGTTGAATTTGCAAAAGGATTGCCCCAAATAAGCTCTTCATAAATCATTCCTTTCATAAAGGGGATGTTTTGAGCGGTTCTGTTTCCCAAAATATCTGTTTTACTAAAGCCGCTGTACACTAAGCCGAGTGAATCATCAGAGTCAAAAAGGGACATTTGTGATTGGAGTTTTTGTGGATACCATAGGTCATCGCTGTCCAGAAATGCGATAAATGTACCGCGGGCTGATTTCATACCTTTATTGCGTGCTTCAGCTACACCACAATTTTGATGCAAATATTGATAGACTATTTTTTTTTCATATTTCTTTGATAAGTATTCGCCTGTTCCATCAGTGCTGGCATCATCAACTACGATAATTTCAAAATCTCTGTAGGTTTGTTGAAGCACACTGTCGACTGCTCTTGAAATTAGAGATTTTCTGTTATATGTAGGGATGATGACGCTTACGGTGGCCATTTTATAACCCTTCTAGCACCTCTATGACTTTATCGCTGTTTTCCGAAAGATCTTCCGCAACCAGTTCTTCAAAGAAAAGAACAGTCATATAATTTAATGCCAGTTTCTTAATCTGTTCGCAGGTTTCGTTATTTTGGGAGGCGCTCATGGCATTGGCTAGAAGGAGTTTCAGGGCGAGAGGATGGGAAAGGTCCCAGGTAAACCCTTTTGCTCCATAAAAGGCGAAACCGGCAGCGATTACCGGTTTGCCAAGTATGGCCATTTCCAGTCCTGACTGAGAAACCTCGGTGATGCCTATTTTTGACATTCCCATTAAGGTTTGGGTGTTGTATTTCCTGTTAGCAACAATGTGAATGTTACCTTCCGAAGTATAGCCTCGTTTTTCAAGTTCATGTTTTGTTTCCTGGTTGAACTGATATCCTCCAGGAGCATTTCCGCCTTCTTCCTTTGGATGCAGTTTGACCACCAGTGTCCAGTCCTTAAAATCAGATCGATAGATGTCAATTACTGAAGTTATAAAATCAACCGAATCCTCATATAAGGGTGAGTCGTAAAGAACAGAGGTGTCATTTCGGACATGAGCCAGAAGCAGGGCAATCGGCTTGTCCGGGTGCAGCTTTAGCTGTCCACAGATCTCTTCGGGAATATCAACGCCGCCGGTTATATGCTGAGTCATTTTTCGGCTGCACCCTTTGAGCCAGGTTTGATAGGTGTGCTCACGTTGGCTTTCAGTGAAAATACGCGCTTCCAGGATTTCCCGCCCACACCTGGCCATGCGGTGACGGTTAACAATCATTCCGGTTGTGCTGTCGAAAAAAAGATAACCGGGCCGAAGAGAGTTGTTGGCAATGGCGATTGTTTTTATCCTGTTTTGCCGGGCGATTTCAATGATGGCACGGCTG
>JAHEEI010000152.1 GCA_024640785.1 Pseudomonadota bacterium | reverse complement strand
CAGACGTATTCGTCCATTTTTCAGCTATTAACAGCGAAGGGTTTAGAACCCTTGCTGAAGGTGACAAAGTTACATTCGATATCGAGCAGGGAGATAAAGGCCCATCCGCAAAAAACGTTAGCAAGATTTAGATTATTTGATAACCATAAATTAAACAAAAAGTATCTGGTTATAACAGGCCGGATACTTTTTGTTTATGCTTGCTGATGCTGATCTTCCTTCATTCCTACCAAATAATAAATAGATTATAATAGTAAAGTTTCGACTTTTTTGTACGAAAAGTATTTGTGGTAAAGTAACTTTTGCAGGGGATTCGTATCTAGAAAGCGATTCTTATAAAAACTAGCTATATTATCAGAATCTAAGATGACAGACCTTAACAACAATTATTTACTGATCTACCTTTCGCGCTTTAAAAGTGCTCAGTCTTTTCTGAAGCTTCCATTTTTAAAATCGGGTTTTGCAGCAGGACTTTTATTAGCTGTATTTATATGTATCGCTCTGCTTTCAGATTCGCTTGGTTTATCAATAAATGAGATTTTACCTGCAAAA
The DNA here is from genome assembly GCA_024640785.1 of Pseudomonadota bacterium. Taxonomy (GTDB): domain Bacteria; phylum Desulfobacterota; class WTBG01; order CAIYCZ01; family CAIRTM01; genus JAHEEI01. Next base: position 5,652 of record JAHEEI010000152.1, on the reverse strand, counting down.
AAAATAGAGAAAAATAAGCTTTCAGATAAAGCTGGGGAAAACAGTATTTTTGATCAGAAAGAAATTTCTTCTCTTTTTGAGAAAGATTTTTTCTACCGCGATTCACCCCCTGCGATATTTTCCAGCCAAGATAAAGACAACAGTACAATGACTGTTTTTACAACACTTGAACCTGCCATCCAGAAACAAATGATCAGGCTGTTTAAAAGATACCAACCCGTCCTTGCTGCGGGGGTAATAATAGATGCAAAGTCTGGTGCTGTTCTGGCAATGGGGAATTATATCAAAAAACCGGAAGCTGTTGATCTCTTTCCTGAAAGAGATGGAGACTACTGCCTGTATGCGGGATTCCCGGCAGCTTCACTCATTAAAATAGTAACTGCCGCTGCTGCCATCGAAAAAAAAGGATTTACCAGCGCGATGACGCTGCCTGTTTCCGGGGGATATCATACGCTTTACAAGCATCAGCTTGGTCTTAAAAGGCTTCGTTTCCGACCGGAACAGATAAGTCTTGAAAAAGCTTTTTCGAAAAGTATTAATCCTTTTTTTGGCAAGCTTGGAATTCAATATTTAAGCAAAGAAGATTTTGATGAAATCGCTGAACTCTTTCTTTTTAATATGCCTTTAGAATTTGATTTTCCGGTCTCAAAAAGCACGACCTTTATACCGGAAAGTAGCTTTGAAAAAGCAGAACTTGCCAGTGGATTCAATACCCGGACAACCATATCACCTCTTCATGCGGCGCTTATCGCATCTCTTCCTGTAAGTGGTGGAAAGATAATGCGTCCATATGTGATTGACAGAGTTGTTTCAGAAGACGGTAAAGATCTCTACTCTTCATCAATTGAGGATCTTTCACAACCCATAAACAGTCAGAGTCTTAAGTATTTATCAAGATTGATGAGAGCTACTACCCTTTATGGAACAGCCGGCAAATCTTTTTATGCATTAAGGCATTCCCGCATATACAGAGATCTAAGTATTGGTGGAAAGACAGGTGCGATTAATCTCCCGAACAAGCAGCGTCGATGTGAATGGTTTGCCGGTTTTGCTGAAAAAGAGGACATGCATTTAGCCATTTCACTGGTTTTTATACATGGAGATAAGAGAACCGTTAATCCTTCCCTCATGGCTGCAGAACTTATAAAAACATGTGTCAAAGAACAGCCTTTGAAAACTGTTGCTAAAAAAATCCGGGAAAAGAATTCTTCTTCTGGCTGATTTCATAAAATATATGCTCCATTATCCATGATTTTTTTAACAACCTCAGAAATAACACCCCGTTCTTCAGCTTTTATTCCGAGATGCTTCGCTGATTCAAGCTTCGAAAGGTATCTGCTTCTGTTTTAAAAGTGAATATTCCAGATGATTAGCCAGATGATTTGACAAGTTAACAATAAACACTCCTTTATTATCTGAAGAAGAAAGATCTGGTTTGTGGTGTAGAATAGCGATTAGATATATCGCTCTACATATTGCTTGGTAAAAGATTTAATAGAGTGATCTCATTGTTAGAGCCCAGTCTCATTGGGGGACCCCAGGTCCCGGTTCCTGGCGTGACATAAAGACTCATCTCTTTTATTCGGTAAAGCCCATTAATCTTTGGATAAAAAAGTTTCGTAAGATAATTGAAAGGAAATATCTGTCCGTTATGGGTATGGCCGGAAAGCTGAAGATCAATTCCAGTTTCTACAGCCTCATCAAGGCCTGCAGGTGTATGATAAAGAAGCACAGAAGGTTTTGTGCGGTCAATTCTGATATCTTTCAAGACAGGATTATCTTTTTGTCCTTCTTTTTCAGGATAATCAACTCCAACCACTTGTAATCCAAGGTATTCCTTCATCTCATTTCTTAAAACAACAACATTTGTGTCTCTGAGGACCTGTTCTATCCTGTCCATGTTCTCATATTTTTCATGATTTCCCATTACAAAAAATATTTTTGATTTGAACTCTTTTAGCGGTGCAACTGTATGCTCGCTGACAGGACCCAGCCCATCAAAAAAATCTCCGGTTATCATTATCATGTCAGGATTAAGCCTGTTTGTTTTATCAACGATCTTCTTTAAATATCCGGAATTATGTATGGTTCCCACATGGATATCTGAAAGGTGAACAATTTTTATTGGTGACGTTATGCCTGGAAAAGGGATATCAACGGTTTTTACCTTAATAATTATTCCGTTGATTAAGGCATATATTGAGATAACCGTGACAGACAGTAAGATTATCTTTCCAACTTCTGGAGTTTTAAGCTTAAACAGCAAAGCAAAAGGTTCGAATAAGAGAAAAGAACATAATAACAGAAAAAGGATTCCAATCCAGACAGAGGTAAAGGTATAAAGCAGTGTTGTAATAAAGTTTGGATAAAACTTTTCAAAGATACTTGAAACAGGGAATGACAAGGCCAAAAAAGTAAAGAGGGTTAATATGATTTTTGGTTTTAGAAAACCAAAGAATGTATTAAGCCGGAAATACACGTAAAAATGCATACTGAAAAGCACTAGGAAGAATATCCCGTAGAAAATAAGATATGCTGTTACACGGTTCATATAAGCTCGCCAGTCAAAATATAAAGACAAAATATTTAAGTAGGTTTTGAGATAAATTAATTTATCTCATAAATTATTTATTAATACAAACATATTAAGATTTACTTTTGAAGGGTTTAAACACCAAAAAGACGGGGATTTTGTCCTGTCTTTAAAACTAACTGTTTAGAATATCAACAACCTTAATAATTCAGAGGTAGTCAAAAGTCAACAGTTGCGACAATAATGTCGAAGATGTGTGCTCGCTAAATTGTTAACATAATCATAGGTAATATTAAATATAATTCTTTGGAGGGCTTGAGAAATGGGTTAGGAGCGATGTCATGATTTAAAGTGGCTATACGCTATTATTAATGCACGGGTTGTTCTACCAGGTTCTGAACCTCCCGGTATCTAGATGGACAAAGTCGGACTTGGCATAATAGCCCACGCCACCGGCGCGCAAAGCGGTGGCGGTTTTGTGGAGCTGCCGGGTCCGCAGATCGGTTATCCGTATATCAACAGCCTGACCTTTCATATGTAGGCTTTTCTGGGCGACATCGCTTGATTTATGGCACAGGAAGTTGTTGGTTTGTGGAGACCTGTATCCGGAGATGATCTCGATGGTGCCGCGACTCGCGGTTTCCGCTTGAATCCTGCAGATTATATCGAGAAGTTTAGGGTCGATTGGATGAACGTCACCTGTGCGGAAATCCCGGAGAAACGTCTTAATTTTTTTCTGTACTGAGTTTGAGCAATGTCCTGGTGTGTGCATAATTCTTAAACATTCTTCCGTATGGGTGTGGAAAAAAGTGAGCGGAAATTCTTTAGGTTTCCTTGCCCAGCAGGTCAGGGGCGGACAGAGGAAAAAACCGGTTACGGTTTGTGCGGTGGTGACTAAAAAACGCCGACGACTGATGATCGGTTTTGCATTCATACCATTTCTCAAACTAATAATTTTAAGCTAAAGAAGCCCAATTCTATTACAATATAACGAATGTTTTAATTTGGGACAGTCAATCAGCGCACACTTTTTTTGTGAGATATTCACAAATATTTACAGGAAGTTAAGTTTTACAAACAAGAACCTTCGTGAGCTGTTTTGATTACTCAGAAAAAATGAAATGCATGGACGTAACTGCGTGCGAAGAAATATTTAAGATTGTTTTTTCGATTTTGCAGATATTCCTTCAGAACAATATTTCTATCGCTCCGATAATATCTTTTGGGAGGACAGTACTGTTTCTTAGTGTTATCCGATGTTCATCTATTTGTTAAAAAGGGCCTTGAGCAATTTTTCATCCCGGCCGTATATGTCAATATTAAAACAGATTATCCCGTTTTTGTCAACCCAAGAAGTTTGGTAAGTGAGATGCACCGGCAACGGTTCGGAAAGCATAATGACGACATGTTTTTTTTCATTAATACTGCTGCTGATCTTTTCTGGTTTCCAGTCACCGCCCTCTTGGCGGGAAAGCGCAAAAGCAGCCAGCTTCAAGGGATCGCTCAGCCGTATACAACCGTGACTGAAATTTCTTTGGTTCCGGGAAAAAAGATTCTGCGTGGGTGTATCATGAAGATACACGTAGTATTTATTGGGGAAAACAAATTTTATCTGCCCCAGAGGATTCCACGGGCCGGGATCCTGGCGAAGACTGTACTTTTCCATCCTGTCCGGGCTGACATTGTTCCAGTTTATAGCCCTCGAGTCGATCTCCCTGGCATTTTCATTCCAGCCGGAAAAAAGCCGAATGTGGTGTTTTAATAGATAATTCGGATCTTTTCTGAGTTTTGGAAGCTCTTCGTCTCGGGCGATGCCTCGCGGGATATTCCAGTAGGGGTTAATTTCGATCGAGGAGATGCGATCGCTAAAAATCGGGGTCTGCTTCAGGGATTCTCCCACGATCACGGGAAAGCTGAAGGTTTCCCGTCCTGCCTCAACTGCAGTGAGATCAAAATGTGCTATGTTGACGATAATATATTTTTCTCCAAGATCTTGCTTCTGCCAGCGCCATCGTGTCATGTTAATGATGATCTGATTAATTCTGTCGGCCACAGGTACGTTCATGGCGGCAAGGGTTTTCGGGCCGATTTCGCCGTCGGGAACAAGGCCGTGTCTCACCTGAAATTTCACGATCGATTGTTTCAGTAAAGGACTGTACTTCGTCACCCGGGGCATCTGCGCCATCGTCGGGTCCAAATCACCGGTCACGGACAGGTGATGGATAACCTCGGGGATGCGTTCATCATCATTCTCCGGCCGGATGATCCTGCCTGCGGCAATGGACGACCATCCGCCTTCTTTCTCAATGATCCGGTATTTCTTGAGCGCCTTTTTTAAACCGATGTAATACTTGTGTGAGGGAGGAAGTCTCTCAAGATAAACGGCAAGGTCCGGGGCCATGAGTACCTTTTCTATGGTCGACCGGGGTTTAAAATTGATGTCTCCCGCCTCAGGAAACAGGCTTGGATCGGCATAACGCGGTTTGATCTGGCCAGTTTTGACATCATGGATGTATTTAATAAGATTGAATGTCAGCAGAGCATCAAGCCTTGCAAGGGAACGGGGCTGATGCGCCTCAAAGAGCTCGGAAATCTGATCGACCTCGTAATTCTTAGGATCAAGCCCCTCGGTTTCAGCTTTCTTCAGAAAATCCAGGATAATGGAAGCCTTCGGCCCAGGGCCTTTAGGCGTGACCCAGTAGGGGCGAAGGGCCTTATGATCATAGACCGTTGTCAGGCAAAAATTTTTGGACATTACCGCCAGTTCCTGTTTTTCGAGGCCCATCAATTCGAGACGGAAACAGTCCAGATGCTCCGACAATGCCGCCGTCAGAGCATCCATATCCTCCTCTGCGTGGCAGGGCTTCAGAGCGATAGCGCCCGTGATGAACATAATGCAGAGAACTGCGGATAAAATCAGATTTATGGGAAAGCTTCGGGAATATCTGAAGGTAATGATACCTTCGGATGACTTTACCTCCGTCCGCGCCTTCAGTTTATCAATACAGCAATGAATGCTTCCCAAACCAGAACACCCCTCTTTATAACATGTTGAATAATATTATATTTATATCCGTCAACTAGTCATAAAATATCAGGACTATTCTAAATGTCAATAT
>JAHEEI010000151.1 GCA_024640785.1 Pseudomonadota bacterium | reverse complement strand
TAAAATTTTTATAACCTTCTAAATTTTTATGCATTTTTTCTTTATCATACAAATTTTCTTTTTTCAAGTTTTTTAACAATATAAAATTGTTTAAATTCGAAATATTTAATTTAATAATTACTATTTTTTTAAAATTACTATCTAAAATTTATTTTAATTTAATTAAAAATATTTGTAAAACACCCCTCTTTTCTCAAATGTCATCAGCCAGAAGATACAGAGTATGAAAAGAAATTGCATCCATCAAGCAGCAGAGAAAGCCTTTTTTGCTGGCTCATGATAAATTTTCTTTTAATGAGATTTATTTATTAAATAACAAAGTATATTAAGTTGATAAAATTCTCTTGACTTTTTACATAAATTATAATATTAAAATCTTAAAAGAAATGGTATAATTTAAAATAGATTTAATATTTAATTATTTAGGGTGATATAATGAAAAGTAAATCATTTTTTAAGATTCTATTCTTTGTTCTAAGCACCCTTTATTTTTTCTTAACGTCAATAAGCTTTGCTGCCACTGTGGTTCCTACCGACATTCAGCTCCCGGGTACGCAACCGTCAGAGGTCAGCAATCTGGAATCTCCTGACAAATGTGATAACTGTCATGGCGGTTATGATCCTGCTGTTGAGCCGGCGCATAACTGGCGGGGCAGCATGATGGCCAATGCCGGCCGAGACCCCATTTTCTGGGCAACGGTTGCCATTGCAGAGCAGGACTTTGACGGCTCCGGCGATCTCTGTATTCGATGTCACAGCACAGCCGGTTGGCTCGGCGGAAGATCCACTCCTACGGACGGGTCAGGACTATTAGCCGGAGACTCAGACGGCGTGGAATGCGATTTTTGCCACAAGCTGACTGACCCTGACAACAGCGAACTTGTCGGTGTTCAGAATGACCCATTTCTGGCTTATAAAGATTATGGTGCGGACCCTGCTATTGCCTATTATGGAAGCGGCATGGCATCTGTCTGGGCAGGAAGTGAAAAGCTCGGGCCCTATCGTGACGCTTCAGCCCGTCACCAGGCTATGGAAGTGCAATTCCAGCGCTCAGAAAATTTTTGCGGCACCTGCCATGATGTATCAAATTCAGCTGTGGGCGACCTGGCACATAACAATGGCGCCCAGTCTACGGCAGCTCCGGTCATTGCAAGTGGAATTCCCGGGGCACCGGTTAACGGGAAGGCAGCATTCAACAACTTTCCGTATCAATACGGTATTGTAGAGAGGACCTTTAGCGAGCACATATCAAGCGGACTGGATACATTCGAGGTTTCCAATTATCTGACCTTACCGGCTGACCTGCAGGGAGGCGCACTTCAAACCGCTTATGAACGTGCTCTTCTTGCAGGGACCGGCGGAAAATATGAAGACGGGCAGACCCGTTTCTTTACCTGTCAGACCTGCCATATGCCCCCGGTAACTGGTGCTGGCTGCAACAAAAATGGAGTCCGCATAAGAAAAGACCTGCCACAGCATGACATGACCGGCGGCAATTACTGGATCACCGATGCCATCCAGTACCTTGATCTGCAGGGCAAGCTTAGACTCGGTGGAGGCCTGACCACCGTACAGATAGCAGCCATGGATGACGGTAAAATAAGAGCAATGGCTCAGCTAAGTATGGCTGCAGCTCTTGAGGTTGACGGAAACACCCTTAAGGTAATCAACCAGACCGGCCACAAGCTCATTTCCGGCTACCCGGAAGGACGCAGGATGTGGCTGAATATAAAATGGTATGACAATACGGATACATTAATTGATGAGGAAGGAGCATACGGACCACTAACAGTTAATATTGACGGAACACCAACCCAGGTTGATACGATTCTTGATCCTGACAACACCCAGATCTATGAAGCGCACTACGGCATGACCCAGGAATGGGCAGCTCAGCTTGTTTCACTTGGATATCCTTTGGGCTTAGCTTTAAGTTATGACCGGATTAGCGGAACTCCTGACTATACCCTAGGAGATCTGGCCACTGAGATCCCGGGGACAACACACGAAACTTTTCATTTTGTTTTAAATAATACGGTCATTAAAGATAACCGCATACCGCCTTACCGGATGAGCTATGATGAAGCCAGGAAAAGAAACGCCCTCCCCGTTCCGGCCGATAGCTACGGAAACCCGGGTCCGGGGGGCGAATACAACTACTGGGATGAAGTGACCCTGACACCTCCGTCAGGAGCCGCGTCTGCAACCATAGACCTGCTGTATCAGCCCACCAGCTGGGAGTATATCCAGTTTCTTTTCCTTGCAAACAACAAGCAAAATGCTTTCCTCGCCAATGAAGGGGATTACATGCTTGAAGCCTGGCAGAATACTGAAATGGCTGCACCTTACACGATGGCCTCTACCACCTGGATCAACTCTATTACTGATGCTGATGGTGATGGGATTGATGACTCTTTAGACAACTGCATTGACACACCCAACCCCGATCAGACAGATTCTGACAGTGACGGCATTGGTGATGCCTGTGATACTTGTCCAAATGATCCCACAGACGACGCCTCTGACAGCGATGGTGTATGTGATGACGTTGACAACTGCATTGGCACACCCAACCCTGATCAGACAGATTCTGACAGTGACGGCATTGGTGATGCCTGTGATACTTGTCCCAACGATGCCTTAAATGATGCAGACGGCGACGGACATTGTGCAGACGTGGATAATTGCCCTTCAAACTGTAATACAGAGCAGTCAGATTATGACGGTGACGGAGTGGGCGATGTGTGCGACGGTCCCGGAACAGCTGAAAAAGGCTGCAGCGACGGCTGCGGTTCGCCATCTTGTGAGCAGGAATGCTGAACATACAGCTAAGTATTTTTATTCTTGCGGCCTAGAAATTTATCCAGTTCGTCAGCAAAGGTCTTCCGGTCACCCTGACTAAGTGCCGGAGGACCACCGGTGTCCATACCGCTTTCCCTGAGAGCAGCCATAAAATCTCTTACATTGAGTCGGGACTTAATATTGTCAGCAGTATAAAATTCCCCACGCGGATTTAATGCATAAGCTTCTTTTTCAACAGCCTCAGCAGCCAATGGAATATCAGCTGTGATCACAAGATCACCATGGCTAAGCCGTTTGACTATCTCATTGTCTGCAGCATCAAAACCGGGTTTAACCAACAAAAAGTTTATAAATCGAGATCCGGGGATTCGGATAGGCTGGTTTGCCACAAGGGTCAGTTCAATCCCTGTACGTTCTGATGCTCTGAATAAAATATCTTTTATAACCACAGGACATGCGTCAGCGTCTACCCATATTTTCATTTTGCACCGATCTAAGTAAAATCTAATAAGTTAAACTGATGCTTTTGCCAAATTAAAATCAAAACAATTTATAATAATTAAAAATTGTTATTAAGCAAATACCGCCAAACTTCAGAAACAGAAAACTGCTGTTAAAGAATAAGCAACAACGACAGATGATGCCCGACAGCAATGAACAAATAAAAAAGCCGGTCATCTGTGGTGGCCGGCTTTTAAAACGTTAAATTTATAAAAAGTTATTCAAGACCAAACATTACTGTACGCACATATTCTTCCTGTCCCTCTTTTCCCAGCATCTTCTCAAAAACCTCTACCGCAGGACCGCCTTTGGAAAGCAGGGTGGTAACATACTCTTCCAGCCCCTGTTTAACTTTCTCACTCATCTCGGGGGTCAGTTCTTCTGCATTCATTGCCATGTCAAGATATGCTTTCAGGTAGGTCTTGTAAATATCAAACATCAGGTCATCTTTTGAATTATCGGCCTTGGCGTGGATGCTGAAGTCGGTCACATAATCCTTATACCAGTCTCTTTCGGGCCCCTTTTCAAGACCTTCGACATCAGGAATCCTGCTTCTCATAATTTCATAATACTTTTTCTTATTCTCATCTTCGATCTTTGCGGGATCAATAATCTCCAATACAAAGACTCGTTTTTTGCCGATGAAAATAAAATCAACAGAAAGGACCGGCAGATTATATTTGTAATCAGGACGGATCAGAAAAGTGTACATCCGCATAAAGAGAAGCATGGTTGCGTCAATGGAGTTGACCCGTTTAAGACGCGAGCCCTCTTCACTGGTAACCAGCAGCTTAAAAAGCTTCATGAAAGGAAATTTTCCAGGATGAAGCGTTTTAAATTCCGGCTTTACCTCAAAAGGGATCAGCTTTTCATAACCAGCCAAGACCTCTTTGGTGTATGCATCATACTTTGCAAACTCTCTGTCGCCCTCTTTTTTTAAATACAGAGCAACAATCATTGCAAGAACAACAAAACATACCACCGCTATTATGAGCCACTTAATGAAGGATAAAAACATATTTTTACCTCTCTAAAAATTAGATAAGTTCAACTATACGCTCAATCAACCTTCCTTCCATCAGCCCAGAGAAGCTCTTCAGCTTTTGTAATATCAGCTTCAATGCCTTTTCTCACATCCGGTTTATCCCAGCATCGGAAAGAAATTTGCAAATTGCCCGGTTCATCCGGAAAGGTAGCGATAACAATATGGGCAATGATCGGTTCCCCGCCGTAATTCTTGGTTGCATGATAATAAATATTAAAACTGGTCCTGACCTGTTCCTTTAAATCTATACCATTTTCCTCTGCCCACTGTTTAAGAAGGTTCTCTCCAAGAGCAAGGTCACCCTTTGCGCGGCTTCTGGCAAAATATATTTTTTCTGTACTTTTATGTTCATAACTCGGTTTTGGATTGAATTTTTTCTTTGTCGGATCCGCAAGGGAGGCAGGCTGCAGTGATGTCCAGTAACCTCTGAGCTCCTCAATGTTTTCTCTTGGCCTGATCCCCAGGATCTTGGTTCTAACTTCATTGGCAAAGGCTTCAACACGCTCTTTGACCAGAGACTCCCAGATATCGAGGCCTTCCCACGGAGACCCCTCTTTTGCCAGTTTGCCAACCAGCCAGATCTGAATATTGTCTGTGAATCCAAGGGTTGGCATAACCTGTCTGCCGCCGAACCCGGCTATGGCCACCGGCTTAATGTCAGGATATTTTTGCATTACATCTACCAGATAGTTTCTCCCGCCAATCAGATGTGCATCTTTTCCCGGAACCTTAAGCACCATGGTCTCGTCACTGTCACCGCAGGTCAGGTAATAGCAGACTTCTTTCTTTGCCAGTTTATCCCGGTATTTTTCAATAAATTCATAGATAGGTTTTACCGGTTTTTCATTCCGGGTCAGACTGCCGATAATGATATAATCATATGGATCAATGGTAATGACCTGATCAAGAGTCTTTACATCAAGGTGGTTTTCATTACCGATTATAGCTTTTATCCAATACGCGGTCTCAATAGTTGAACCGTAAATAGAGGCATGGACCAGCAACCCCTTTTTGCCTTCGGCCTGTGCGGATGTGATCGGCAAAAGTATAACCACAAACAGTAACAACATAATTTTCTTCATTATTTCTTTTTTCATTCCCTATTCTCCTTCTTTATTTTTTAACGAAACATAAATTTATGTTTAATGCGTTCTTCACTATCAAGTGAAGAACGCATTTTTTTCAAATCTCTTTTAACAGCGATATCTATGTTGTAAACCGGCAGTCAAACCCTGCCCTTATGGTTTTGTTTAACACAACTTCCGGGGGCAAATCGTTAAAACCGGAAAGTTTCTTCAAGAGTTCCGGTCTTTCCTGCTGAATCAGAGGAATTATCTTTGCCATTGCCTTACCCATATTTGCAGGGACTTCATAGGGATCAAGCACGGTGGGAAGGGTTTCTTCAATTTTGCTGAAGATATAGTCGATCTCTTTGTCGTTACACAGTACCGGCATATAAAGATTCTTTAAGAACACCTTATGATCCAGTTTGGAGATGTGGGCTTCCTGCCACCAGCCAAGGTAAGACTGAACACCTTCTTGATTATATTTTCTTTCAAGCATTGCCTCAACAACCGCACTCCCTGCCTGAGCTCCGCACATTGCAGCACCCGTCATTTCCGCTTCCTGACACCAGCCCGCATCACCGGCAAACAGCACATTATCTTTAAATGGTTTAATAATCGGTGAATACATGTTCCCTGAACAGCCACATTTGCGTACAACATTACCGCCTTTAAACCAAGATGAGTATTTACTGTTTTTGATCAGGTTATCAAGTAGCGCTTCACTATCAGCCTCAGGATCTACGTTTGTCATCATCACCAGCCAAACTTGATCCCCTTCATGATCCCATGCACG
>JAHEEI010000150.1 GCA_024640785.1 Pseudomonadota bacterium | reverse complement strand
AAGATGCCATATCGGGGGTGCTGGCGGGCCGTGCTGGCGGTTTCGGACTTGTGGTCGGTGTTGACCGGGAAGGAAATCCTGAGGCCTTAAAGCAAAACGGCGCGGATATCGTGGTATCTGATCCGGGCGATTTTGCCCTCAGGGATTAGCGATTTTAGATATTATTTTCACAAACCCTTCTTTCAAAAACGGAGTTCCTTATGATCAAACGAGAAGTTTTGCTGCCGCCATTACATATCTATCCCATTGATGACTGGAAACTCATTGAAAAAAAATATGATCCTAATTTCCTTGCTCAAAACGAGACCATGTTTTCGATAGGAAACGGTTATATGGGGATGCGGGGAAACTTTGAAGAGGGCTCTCCGTATTTTCAGAACGGAACCTTCATCAACGGATTTCATGAGACCTGGCCGATTTGTTACGGAGAAGAGGCTTTTGGCTTTGCAAAAACAGGTCAGACCATGCTGAATGTGCCGGATGCCAAAATAATTAAACTTTATGTTGATGATGAGCCTTTTTATATTCCCACGGCCGACCTGATCGAATATGAACGTACCCTGAATATGAAAAGCGGAACGCTGGACCGTGAGCTGATCTGGGACATGCCGTCGGGCAAAAAGGTATCGGTTAAATCAAAACGGCTTGTATCCTTCAAACAGCGTCATATCGCGGCAATCAGTTACGAGGTGACTGTTTTAAATGCCGATGCCCCGGTGGTTATATCTTCCCAGCTTTTAGCGCATCAGGAAAACCAGGCCAGTAACGGTGATCCGCGTCAGGCAAAGGGGGTTGATGGGAAGTCTCTGGGTTTGCAGGAGCAGCGGAATGCAGATTGCCGTATCGTGTTTGGGCTGAAAACCGAAAAAAGCAAGATGACGCTTGGGTGCGGTATTGATCATCAAATCACTACAAAATGTAAATATACGGTTAAGAACGATTTAACTGAACACGGCGGCAAGGTGGTTTTTTCGATTGACGCAAAGCAGGGTCAAGCGATTACCCTGAAAAAGTATATTGCTTATTTTAGTTCAAGAAGAGTGCCCTCCCATGAACTGTGTGAACGGGCGGAACGTGCCCTCGACCGGGTGACCCAAGAAGGCTTTGGAAAACTTGAAACGGCTCAGCAGCAGCATATGGATGATTTCTGGCGTCTCAGTGATATCTATATTGAGGCGGGACATCCCCGGGTGCCCCAGACGCTCCGTTTTAACATCTTTCATATCCTGCAGGCCAGCGACAGAGTGGAAGGCGCCAGTGTGGGCGCAAAGGGCCTGACCGGTCAGGCTTATGAAGGGCATTACTTTTGGGATACAGAGATATATCTTTTGCCCTTTCTGACATATAACTCCCCGCATGTTGCGCGGACTATTTTAAAATTCCGTCACAGCATGCTTGATAAGGCTCGCCAACGCGCGAGAGAGGTTAACCAGAAAGGCGCGCTTTTTCCATGGCGGACCATAAACGGTGAAGAGGCCTCTTCATATTATGCGGCCGGTACAGCACAGTATCATATCAATGCGGACATTATGTATGCGTTGAAAAAATATGTGGATATTACCGGAGACCGGAACTTCCTTTATGAGTTCGGCGCTGAAATGCTTGCAGAGACCGCTCGGTTATGGCTCGACCTTGGATTTTTCACAGATGACGATATCCCCCAGTTTCATATTCACGGGGTAACCGGGCCGGATGAATATAATGCGATTGTGAATAATAATGCCTATACCAATATGATGGCGCGTGAGAATCTGCGCTATGCGGCCGAGACAATAGAAGAGTTGTGGGAGAAAAATTTTGACCAGTTCAGCGCGCTTGCCCATGATATCGGACTTGAACTTTCAGAGGCAAAAAAATGGCGCAGGGCAGCCGAATGCATGTATATTCCATATAATGAGGAGATGGGAATCCACCCTCAGGATGACAGCTTTCTTGAAAAGAAAAAGTGGGACCTTGAGAATACACCGTCTGAAAGATTTCCTCTACTTTTGTATTATCACCCCCTGGTGATTTATCGTCACCAGGTCATAAAACAGGCAGATGTGGTGCTGGCAATGCTGCTGCTGGGTCAAGAGTTCTCCCGCGAACAGAAAATGCGCAATTTTAATTATTATGAACCGCTGACAACAGGGGATTCCTCACTGTCTGTGTGTATACAGGGAATTCTTGCTGCTGAGCTGGGTTATGACAAGAAGGCGCTTGAATATTTCAGGTATGCTGTGCTGATGGACCTTTCTGATGTGGGCGGAAATGTTCATGACGGTGTCCATGTTGCTTCAATGGGGGGCACCTGGATGGGGCTTATTTATGGTTTTGCAGGGCTGCGTGATTATGACGGCAGGCTCTCATTTAGTCCCAGGCTGCCTGGCGTTACCAAAAGGCTGCGTTTCAATCTCAAGGTGCAGGGGCAGGTACTGGAGGTCGATATTACCCATGAGGTTGTAACTTACCTGGTGAAAGAAGGAAAGGGGCTGGAAATACGGCACTGTAACAAGACGTTAAGCCTTAAGCCGGGAAAGCCGGTTTGTGAGAAACGGGTTTGTGAAGAATTTCCTGATCTGGCTGTTGGCACGACATAAATATTATTTTTTATAATGATATAATAAAGAGAAGGCGGTGAAGAGCTTAAAGAAATATATTTTGTCGACGGGGTTAGTCGTTCTTATATCCATTAATTATGCTTACGCATCAGATACCCTTGAAATTATTCATGAAGACGGGTTTCTGACTGTTTCTGCTGAAGGTGTCATGCCGGAAAATATTTTTATGGAGCTTGGCAGAGTGTGTAATATCGACATCATCGCACATGGTGAGGTTTTTCCTCAGAAAGAGGTGATCATAAAGCTGAAGAACATGCCCATAAGAGATGCTGTCAAAAGGATGGTCAGAGTGTGCGCGCTTAAAAATTATTTAATGGATTTTAAAAAAGATTCGCAGGGGAGATCAAAACTCGTAAAGATTGACCTGTATATGGAGGGAAGCGGGCAGAGGGTTCTTGTTAACGGGGAAGAAATACCTTCTCAAAAAACAAAGATTGAAGAAATTAACAAAAAACCGACGAAAAGCTCAGCATCTCTCAGTCAAAAAAACAAAAACAATGGACCCGACAAATCTTTTTCTTCGAAAGACACCGATTTTATAGGGGACGGTTCAGCGCCCATAGATTTTCCGGAGTATCAAGGAGAGTTGGAGTTTGATGGAAGCATTTACAGCTGGGATAATGACGCGAAAATATTTTCAGATAAGATAATGGAACGTGTACCTCCTGTAGTTTGGGATGTTACTTTAGAGACGATAATTAATATGAGTGAACAGGTTGCGGAAGAAAGAGGTGCGGATACCATTACTTCTGATATAACTGATGAGGCGCTAGAGAGAATAAACAGAAACAACAAAAATTCCAATTATTCAGACCCGCTGGGTGAAATGTATAGATAATATAATAGCTGACCGGCCGTTTTTATTCTGTTGTTCATATTTTTATTGATTGTCTGTTCAGCTGAGGCGTAAGAAGTTTGGGTCAGCCAGTTCGGTCTTGCCAAACAATATAATTATTGTTTGGCAAGAGTTAATTTTACCAGGAAATAATAAAAAATCAGGGAGGAGTGATCTGATTTAGTGATTAGAAGGGCACATCATCATCAGGGATATCAGAAGGGCCTTTGTCAAACGGATTATCGCTGCTTTCTGCTGATGAGACGCCCCTGTCGTTTTTGCTTCCCAGCATCTTCATGCTGTCAATAATAACTTCGGTTGTCCACCGCTTGTTACCGTCTTTGTCTTCCCAGTCTCTTGTCTGTAGTCTGCCTTCAACATAGATGAGGCTTCCCTTATGGAGGTATTCTCCGCAGACTTCAGCGGTTCGGCCGAAAGATACGCACCGGTGCCATTCTGTTTCGTCTACTTTTTCGCCCTGTTTATTCTTATACACTCTGGATGTGGCAAGATTAAAATTTGTAATGGCATTTCCGTTAGTTGAATACCGTACTTCCGGGTCTTTGCCCAATCGTCCCACAAGAATTACCTTATTTACTGACATTTTATTCTCCTATTTGAATAGTTCAATTTTTCCGTAAACAACATTTAATAATTATTCAAATATAATGTCAAGGATTTTGCCCTGAGATTCAAAGATACTGTAAGATTTATTTATAAACTGAATTTTATAAACAAACTGTTTATTGAAGCCTGACTGATATGAGTAAAGAAATAGAAGCAATTTCTAATTTAACGATGAGCCTGGCTGTTTTCTCCGGGTCTTATTTATTTTGTTATTGACTGTAAGGCATGGATAATCTAGACTTAATGCTGATCAAAAAAAGTAATTTAACACTTTGATATTGCATTATTAATTATATCTTTTTGAAACAAATCGAATCTTTATAAGGGTAAAATGGCTTCTAAAAAAAATTTACAAAATCCTGCGATTGAAGTTGCAGGAATAGTACTGATAGGCTTTGCTATCTTTTTGAGCTGCTGTCTATTGACCTATTTTCCTGACGACCCTTCATTTTCAACGGGTTATGCTCAGTTTCCGGAAAAGATAAGTAATCTGGGGGGGCTGGTGGGATCATATGTATCAAGCTGGCTTTTTCAGATGTTTGGTCTGGCCGCATATTTAACGCCTGTTGCAATATTTCTTTTTTCAATAAAGATACTTTATGCGCCTGATTTTCCTTATATGTACTATGTCAGGTTGTTTTTATATATCTTACTAATTGTCTGTATCCAGACTTTAATGAGCCTTTATATTGGAAGACTCGATTTTTACAGATATAACTTTGACGCAGGTGGAATTATCGGCATTCTGTTGTCCGGCTTCTTAATCGGATACCTTAATGTGTTCGGCGCCTACCTTCTGCTTGTGATTATGTTTCTGCTTATCCTCATGGTTATTACCCGAGTGTCCTATGTCCATCTCTGGAGGGGTATTTCAGGTAAGGTGTTCTCCAGAATCAAAATGCCTTCGGAAAATTCCGTATCATTTTTTATAGACCGAATCAAGAAACTGTCTGATTTTTTAAAAAACAGAAAGAAGCAGAATGCTGTCATAAGAAAAGAAGCGGAAGCGAAAGCCGGTATAGTTGAGCAGAAACCCGAAGAAAGGGCTTACCGACAGACCGAAATTAAGGATGATATCCCGATAAATGTTTATGTAGAGAAACATGAAGACATAGACAAAAATAAAACTTTTTTTGAACCGGTTAAAAAAGGACCCGCCATTAATTATAAGCTACCAACCCTTAGTCTGCTGGACGTACCATCTGACAGTAGCATTGAGTTTGACCGGGATGTATTAAGGGATGATGCTGATGTTCTTATTCAAAAGCTTAATGACTTTGGAGTGAAAGGCAGAATCGTTGAGATCAGTCCCGGGCCGGTCATCACAAGATATGAGTTTGAGCCCGCACCCGGTGTGAAACTAAACAAAATTGTGGGTCTGTCAGATGATCTGGCGCTTGCGCTTAAGGCAATGAGTGTGAGGATCGCGCCGATCCCTGGAAAGTCAGTTGTCGGTATTGAGCTTCCCAACAAAAAACGAAAAAGTGTTTCTTTCAGGGAGATTGTGTCAAAGGAAGAATTTATCCGCTCAAAATCAAGGCTTACGCTTGGTCTTGGAAAGGATATCGCAGGAGAGACCATGATAACAGATCTTTCCCGTATGCCCCATCTATTGGTTGCCGGCACCACCGGTTCAGGTAAAAGCGTATTTGTCAATACGGTGATATGCAGCATTCTCTATAATTCTACGCCTGATGAAGTGCGTTTTCTGATGATAGATCCCAAAAGGCTTGAGCTTTTTCCCTATGATGGAATTCCGCATCTTTTACACCCTGTGGTGGTTGATCCTAAAAAGGCGGCTGTGGCGCTCAGTTGGGCGGTTCAGGAGATGGATCGCAGATATAAGACCATAGCCGCAAATGGTACCCGTAATATTGTTCAGTACAATAAGAAGATAGAAAAAGAGATAGAAAGCGGAAAAATATCTGCAGACGATGTTCAGAAGATGCCCTATATTGTTGTGATTATTGATGAGCTTGCCGATCTGATGATGATTGCGGCAAGAGATGTGGAAGGCTATATTGCGCGCTTGGCCCAGATGGCAAGGGCTAGCGGAATGCATCTTCTTATTGCAACCCAGCGTCCCTCTGTTGATATTTTAACCGGAGTCATAAAGGCGAATTTTCCAAGCAGAATCTCTTTCCAGGTGTCCTCAAAAGTAGACTCGCGAA
>JAHEEI010000149.1 GCA_024640785.1 Pseudomonadota bacterium | reverse complement strand
ATGCCCGTAGCTTTGAATAGTTACGGGTTTTTTGTTTTTACAGGGTGCTATAGGGGGGCGGCATTTTTGCTCAAAATTTGTTATATTTCGCCATATTAATCATTAAAACTTTTCAATCAGTACTCTAACTAACAGGGTGGAGACATTGCTAAACGTGTAGAGATTGAGGAGGTATGTTTGGAAGGGGAATCTGGAAAAATGCTCTTTTAATAAGGATTCCGAACAGTCCCTGAAATAACTTTTTCAACTTTCTGGCGGCTTTTTCCCTCAGACCTGCTTGACATATTATTCTTATTTAGTAGAATATTTCGTATAAAATATGCACACTCAAATATATGGGACTTTTCATGCAGGAATTAGAAATAAAGCAAAATCAGGTAAAATTATTTGATGGAATAGTAGGGCAAAGCAGAATTATGGAGGATGTCTATTGGAAAATAAGGCTGGCCGCGGAAAATGATATTACGGTCCTGATAACCGGTGAAAGCGGAACCGGCAAAGAGCTTGTAGCTCGATCAATTCACTCCCGAAGCCAAAGATCTTCGGGACCATTTATTGCTGTAAATTCTGGTTCAATGGTAAAGGACCTGGTGCCGAGTGAGCTTTTTGGACATGAAAAAGGAGCTTTTACTGGTGCTACAGAACTTCAGGGTGGTGTGTTTGAAAATGCAAATGATGGAACACTGTTTCTGGATGAAGTGAGCAGTATGGACTATAAAGCCCAGACAAGTATTTTAAGAATACTTGAAAATAGAGAGTTTCGACGTGTAGGAGGGAAAAAAATCCTTAAAACTAATGCCAGAATTATTGCGGCAACTAATAAAAATCTACGGAAAGCTATTGAGGAAGGTAAGTTCAGAAAGGACCTTTTTTATCGATTTGAAGTGTTTACAATTAATGTGCCACCGTTGCGTAAACGATGGGCAGATATCCCTTCGCTAGTTAAGGAGTTTATTAACACTTTTAATATTGAAATGAGTAAGAAAATAAAAAAAGTCTCTAAAGAAGCCATGGATCTATTAATGAAATATGAATGGCCGGGTAATGTTCGAGAACTGAAGAATGTGATCCAGAGAGCCATGCTTTTAGAAAAAGGGAATGTTTTGCATTTAGAACACTTACCGGAACGCCTTCACACAGTGGACCCTAAAAAAAAATTTCTTAATCTTGAGATTGGAGTGCCACTTTTTGAAATTGAAAAACAGTATATTGAAAGAACTCTGTGGTTGCTTGGAGGCAACAAAGTAAAAGCAGCGGAAACTTTAAAAATCAGTAGGCGTGCTTTGTATAATAAAATAGAAAAATATAACCTCTAAAAGGGCTAATAATTTTTTATGTAAAGTAATTATACATAAGAACATATTATAAATGTATAATAATATTACATTTATCTTTCCTTTTGTTTTTCTAAAAACTTTTCCCCCTCTGTTAAAGTGCATAACTATCTAATTTTTATTATTATTATTTCTTATTCGGCTAGTTTCTCAAAACTGGCATTAACATTGCCTATATTAAATTAATTATGACAAAAGTTATAAATATCTTTTTATTTGCTAAGTGAAAATTTATAAGTTTCTCTGTGATTTAAATTATGAAAAAAATACTGTTTTTTGAACAACATAAAATCATACAACTTTTTGGTATGACAAAACTGGAGGAAGAAAGTTTTAAAGTTTTGCTTCCCCCAAATATTGAGGCACCACTTGAGCTGCTGAAGAATGATATTCCTGATGTATTAATAACAGATTTTTAAATTTTCAAACGAACTCTTTAAAAAAATGCAATGCATAAGTTCTATGCAGGAAATTCTTGTAATTATTTATACAAATTACCCTCATTCTTTTGTTAATGAAAACTTTTATAAACGATATGACTGTATTAAACAATCGCATGATTTTACGGGACTTAAAATTAAAATTAGAGAAATCGTTCAATAATAACCTGTGATTTGCCAAAGGTTTAAAAATGGTTTTTTATTTATGAAAAAAAATATGCCGGGAAAAAAACAAAAAGGAACGATTCTGATTGTAAACAATAAAAAGAGGTTTAATGCCTCGTTAAAAAAACATCTTTTACCGTTCGGATATAAAATTATTTTTTCAGAGAATGCTCATAATGCTTTAGACGTCTTAAGAAATGTTAATATAGATTTGATAATTACTCCGTTGCACATGAATAAAATGGATGGTTTGGAGTTTATTCTGAACCTAAAAGATCTTAACATACAGTGCCCGGTACTTGTAATAACTGAAAAGAATCATAAAAAGGATAAAGGCAGTGTCATGGATACTTGGGGTTTTTGTATAGACCAGAGTGCTAGAGAAAAGGTTTTTGAAATAACAAGTATGCTTACTTCATAAGTATGTAAATAATTTATCAACCGTTGTGCTTGATGTTAAGGAAATCCCAGAAAGTGATCGGTTTGTTCTAGCGGATGTTAAAAACGATTTGTCGGAGATTAAGATAAATGCTTATTAATCGTTTTTTGGGTCTTGTGTCAAATGATATGGCAATTGATCTTGGGACGGCCTCAACACTTGTTTATGTAAAAGGACAGGGCTGTATTGCCAACGAGCCCTCAGTTGTTGCGGTTAGGGAGACTGCTTCAGGTAGGCATGTAGTGGCAGTGGGAGCAGAGGCAAAAAAAATGATCGGCAGGACACCTCCCCACATCACTGCAATTCGTCCCATGAAAGACGGTGTTATCGCAGAATTCATAATCACTGAAGCCATGCTAAAATATTTTATTGATATTGCTCATAACAGAAAAAAATTTGTTCGGCCACGTATTATTATTTCAGTTCCTTCTGGTATAACTCCTGTTGAAAAGAGAGCTGTGATAGAGTCCGCATTGTCTGCAGGTGCACGTAAAGTATACCTTATTGAGGAACCTATGGCTGCGGCTATTGGTACGGGGCTTCCTGTAAGTGAGCCTGTAGGAAGCATGATTGTAGACATAGGAGGAGGAACAACAGAAGTTGCGGTTATTTCCCTTTCCGGGATAGTTTATAGCTGTTCGATAAAGACAGCTGGAAATAAATTGGATGAAGTCATCGTTCAACATATAAAACGTAAACATAATATTCTGATCGGTGAACCTTCTGCAGAGCTTATAAAGACAACCATTGCCACAGCATACCCTGAAAAAGAAATAAGGACTGTTGACGTGAAAGGAAGAGATCTTGTTGCTGGGGTGCCCCGGACAATCGAAGTCAGTTCTCAAGAGATAATGGAAGCAATAACTGATCAGCTTAACTCAATTGTTTCAGCAATCAAAACTACGCTGGAAAGGACCCCTCCTGAACTATCCTCTGATATATTTGAAAGAGGGATAGTCCTTGCCGGCGGCGGAGCACTTTTGAAGAACCTTGATGTTTTGCTTCAGAAAGAAACAGGGCTTGTAATAACCCGTTCAGAAAATCCTCAAACTGCTGTTGTCATGGGTGCCGGTATGGCACTTGAGGAAATTGATGTACTTGAGGACATAGCTTTTAATTAAATTAAAAATTAAGATAGAAAAGAGGTTTTAGATATTCTTAAACAAAAAATGTTTTTCATAGTGATAATTACCTGTTTTCTTATTTTCTTCCCGGTATATTCTTTTGAATCTGATGCCGATGACAGTATTATTGTTGAACGAAATCTTTTCAGCCCGGATAGAGAAAAGTGGGTCATGCCGGACAAGAAAGTTCAAAAACAGAAAAAAGAGGATGTTGAGGATATCGTACTTTCCGGAACGATAGTTTCAGAAGGGATTTGTTCAGCTATCCTTTCATTAAATACGAAACCAAAAAGAAGAAGGAGCGGTGGCAGAAATCCAGGAAAATCTCGTCTCTATATGGAGGGAGATTATATTGGCGGATACCTTGTCAGCCAAGTTCAGGAAAGTTTTGTTGTTCTAAGTGATGAGAAGAGTTTAGAAGATTTTAAAATATTTTTATATGACAGCAAGAAGGATCGAACCTTAGTCAAAACTGAAATAAAAGAGGGGGCAAACCGAACATCGAAAGTTGGAAACTCTAAAAAGAGAAAAAACCGTAAGTTAATCGAAAGAGTAGAGAAAAGTATTAAGAATCTTAATCGAAGCTACAGTCGGTCTGTCATAAAACGAGCGGACAAAGATCTTGGGAGGATCACAAAAAATTATTCTAGCTTAAGCAGAGAGGAAAAAAACAATTTCAGAAAGATGAAGAAAGAGCTCGAATTACTAAAAAAGAAATACAAAAATAAGTAGCTGTTACCAGGTTTTTATTAAAACAGTTATAAACGATTCTTATGGTGCTAAGGCCGGAGCCTATAAACAAATTTTATTTACAGATCAGGGCTGAAAGTAAAATTGAAAGTTAAACAATATAAGCAGAATTCTCCTTCTACAAATAAACAAAATATGGAGCCGGAAAGAATTATTGATTTCAGGAAAACGATTAATCCACTGGGTTGCTCTCCAAAAATAAAGTCTTTTTTTTCTTATTTTGAAAATGGGAACCAAAATCAATTAAATAAGTATGATAATAGGTTTGTAAATATTTTATCCGGCTATCATGGTCTGCCTGAAAACTTTTTTCTGTCCGGTAACGGTTCAACAGCATTTTTATACCTTTTTCCTAAAGTATTCCGGCCTAAAATGGTTTTGTTAATGGAACCTGTTTTTAGGAATTATGAAACAGGATATCAAAAAGCAAAATTCATCGTTTTTTATAAAAACCTGTTTTCCGATAAAACCTTTCTTCTTAACACAGATAAGTTATTCAAGGAACTGAAGCGGGGATACCGTGTGTTCTATATTCCTAACCCGACACATCCCACCGGAAGGCTTATTCCGAAGCATGTCCTTCAGGAAATAATATATTTTTCAAAAAATAAGGGTGTTCAGGTTATTCTTGACGAATCAGCTATTGATTACCATGAAGAGCCTTCGATGAAAAATGAAGTTCATACAAATGCGAACCTCATTATCCTTAGATCCATGTCAGACTTTTTTTCTCTTCCGGGACTTTGGGTAGGCTATATCATTTCACATCCGAATACCATTGAAAAAATAAGGGTCTATCAACCTCCAGAAACAAAAAACCTTCTGTCAGATCAGCTTGCCGCAGAAGCTTTGAAAGACCGAACGCATATCAGAAAAAGCCTCCTGTATCTTCATGAAGCTCGGAGTGCTTTTGTTGAAAAATTGAAGAGATTATCATTTTTTAAGATTTATCGAGGTCATTCAAACTTTATTCTCACAAAGCTTAAACCATCAGCTCGATTGACATCAGCAGAAATTTGTAAAAAGTTGCAGTCAAAAGGAATTCATATAAAATCATGTCATAACATTCGTGGCCTTGAAGACAGATATTTCCAAATAGCAGTGAAGAAAAAAAATGAAAATAACAGGCTGGTTTCTGAATTGAGAAAATTAAAGATTCCTTGATGTGAGTAGGTGAAAAGGAACATTTGTTAGTTAAGCGGGTACGGTTTTATGTGTTGATTTGTCTCGCCTTAAGGAAAACAAGATATTCTTCAGACATGAGGAATGATTGAGCCCTGATTAAAATATTAAGCCAACCTTAAAAGGAGTCCATGGGTATGAAAACAGGATTAAAAGAGCATGATCGCCTTGAATCATATCTCTTGTTTTTAATTCGAAAGTCAAAACTGATTGATGCAAAAACAATTCTTTTCAAGGTGAGGCATGAATATGGAGAACATCTCCAGTATGATGAGCTAATGGTCCGGCTTAAAACATTAAAGTCTATTCATGAGATCAAGCCGGTTGTTATGGATGAGAGGAAAATAAAACCTTCAACTCTCTGGCAATTATACAGTAAATAGCCGATCTTCAACAGTATTCGGTATAAGTAGAATTGTTGTTTTGGCTGAAAAATAATGAATGAAATGCCTTTATCATAGATCAGGGAAAAATCTGAGGATAGATTTAGAAAATGGTAAGGGATGATTTTAGATTATAATAATCCTTAAAAGAAAGTAGAGTTAAATAACATAACCACGAGTATCCTTAACAAAACCTAAATTCAACAGTACGTGCCATAACCTTAATTCTCACCAGAGTTGATATTACTTCTGGTAATATGGAATTTTTTAAGTGAGGTAAAAATCCACATTATGTTCGCTTATGTTGACTTTTGAAGACCACTGAATTCTTAAGGTTATCTGGAATACTATTGACTTTGGCTTAAAGGATAAATCCTTAAACACCAACCTATATTTTAATTGATTGTAATTTTAAATAAA
>JAHEEI010000148.1 GCA_024640785.1 Pseudomonadota bacterium | reverse complement strand
TGTGCCCGCAGCTCATTATGTCTGCGGTGGTGTTTCGGTGAACGATTTTGGTGAGACAAATATAACCGGTCTTTTTGCTTCCGGTGAAGTTGCATGTACGGGTTTGCATGGTGCGAACAGACTTGCCAGCAACTCTCTTCTTGAAGCGCTGGTCTATTCACATCGGGCAGCTATTAAATCTGTTCAGGAGGTTGCTGAAAGATCATTTCCTCCTGTTGATGTACTGCCTTGGGACTCTGGAAATGCTATGGATAGTGATGAATCGGTTGTCATAACGCATAACTGGGATGAGATCAGAAGATTGATGTGGAACTATGTGGGCATTGTCAGATCAAATAAGAGATTGCAGCGCGCGAAAACAAGGATCAATCTTCTTCAAAAAGAGATCACGGATTATTACTGGAATTTTATAATTAAAACTGATCTTATTGAGCTTAGGAATATTGCCACGGTTGCAGATATTATTATTAACTCTGCCTTGAAACGTAAAGAGAGTAGGGGGCTTCACTATACAATAGATTATCCTGATAAGGTTCAGCGCTTTGCTAAAAGAGATACGGTTATGCAGATTAGGCCCAAAAAAAGCAGTGTTCTGTCAGGAGCTATGAAGACCGGCAAGAAGCGCAAATCTACCGGTCCTTCCCTTTTCTCTTCTGTGAGAAAAGAAGACGTCTGATCTGCACGATGTGCAGATTTCTGAGGTTTCAATATTTTCCACTTTTAGCCCCGAAAGAATCATCTGAGTTTTATTTGCTTCTTTTAAGTCAATGTATGAAGAACTTTTATTTTGGCTGACAAAATATTTAGAACCTTCCAGCTTTTCTGTGAACTTTTCAGCGACTTCATGGGTAACAGAAAAACAGCATTTGCCGATTGCGGGTCCAATGCCGGCTTTTATATCAGCTGGGCAGCACCCGAATTGTTTCTCCATTTGATGGATTGTTTTTATTGATATTTCAGAGAGTGTTCCTTTCCATCCAGCATGTGTGACTGCTATGACCTTTTTTTTTGGATTATAAAGAATTATTGGAACGCAGTCTGCAACCCTGATCATAACGGTTATGCCTTTTTGAGCCGTAAGGATGGAATCAAAACCTTCATAACAGACACCTGGTACTTTTGATTCTTTATGCTCAGGTTTTTGGCTTATGCATAATATCCTGTCTTTATGCACCTGAGTTGATGAGATGAGAAAAGAGAGTTCAAAATTTAAGGCTTTGCTCACTGTGATATGGTTTGAAATAATGTTTAAAGGTGAGTCATCCGTATTGATTCCGAGGTTTAGCGACGCATGGGGCGCTGGGCTTTGGCCGCCGGCTCTTGTTGTTACAGCATGATAAAGTTCTTTGTGAGTATTAAGATGGTCAAAAACAAGGAAGGGTAAACTTTTTAGTCTCTCTTTATGCATCTATTAACCGTTAAAATAATCAAAGGTGAACTTATTGTTCTCATACAAAAGATAGTTTCCCTTATTTTCTTCCCAGTCAGGAAGGGAATAAAATTCTTTATTATCAGTAATGCTTTGTTCCAGCTTGTGAACATGGCCACAGATTATTACATCACAACCATTGTCAAAATAATATTGTAAAAGTTTGCCGGTTATCTTAAATGTCTCAGGAGCCTGTTTGGCAATGGTTTTCTTGCTTTGAAGCATGAATTTATTTACAAGATAGTTTTCAATAATTCCTGGAACCAATTTATCAAGAAATCTTAGCAGGGGCCATGCTTTCTCTTTATATTTAAGAAACTTGATGTCAGCTCTGCACAGCGTATGTCCATGCGCGAGAAAAACATTTTGACCGTCAAGTTCGATCAGGGTTTCTTCCCCTATATGGTCAATACCGAATTTTCTCAGAGTCTTTTCTGAAAGAAGAAAGTCCCTGTTGCCCATTAAAAATCTAACTTTTGAGCCCTGAGATGTTAAACTGTTTAGTTTGGATAAAACGTCGTTGTGTAAACTCAGAACCTCTTTATTGTTTGCCCAAAAGTCAAAAAAATCGCCAAGAATATAAAGGTCTGCTTTCTGTCTTATCAACATATCCACAAATGATTTTATAAGTCTTCTCTTTGAATCTGGCTCCATACTAAGGTGAACATCGGCAATAAAATAGGTTTTATTTGTGGCCATTAGATTAGGGGTTGTTAAATTATTTGTTTAATTATTTATTAAAGATAGCTTATAATTGTTTAATATTGCAATAAAAAAGCGATCATTATTTTTAAACATTGATGTTATTATTGATATTTTTTAATCTTGTTTAACTGGGCTATTTTATGTTAATTTTTAATAAAATATATAAAGTATTGCGATTTATTCCCCCACTTTTATTAGGCATGCTGTTTATATCTTTTTTGACTTCCTGCTCAGATACAAAAGAAATTACTTCTCAGTCTAAACCTATGCTTCATACTTTTGTTGAAATAAAAGTGTGTGGCAATAGTGCTGAAAAAGTTATTAATGAAGCATTTATTGAAATGGAAAGGGTTAATTTACTCCTAAATAATTATGACCGTGAAAGTGAAATATCAAAAATAAACAAATTTTCCGGCGAGAAGGCTGTTGCGATAAGTCCAGTGACCATGGATGCACTTCAACGAGCCGTTATGTTTGCAGATATGTCAAAGGGTGCATTTGATTTTACGATTGGCCCTCTGCTGAAATTATGGGGGTTTTCAAAAGAAAAAGCAGGGCTTGACAGCGATAATCCAACCCCTGAAAAAATTAATATGGTAAAAGAGCTTGTAGATTACAGAGCTCTTAAGCTGGCGGTCCTAAAAAACGGAAATAAGACTATAAGGGCTGCAATGCTTTTAAAAAAGGGAATGTATATTGATGTCGGTGCGTTCTCTAAAGGATATGTAGCTGACCGGGCCATGGAAATAATTAAAAATAATGGCATTAAAGATGCGCTTGTTTCAGCCGGTGGAACTATAGTTGCCTGTGGTAAAAAACCAGATAATAGTCTTTGGAAAATTGGGATCAGACATCCCAGGAAAGAGGGTAGCTTTTTGTCCTTTGTTGAATTGAATGACTGTTCTGTGTCAACATCTGGTGATTATGAGAGATATTTCAAGAAGAAGAATAAAAGGTTTACCCATATTATTGACCCGAGAACAGGAAAGCCTGTGAATCGGCATCAGTCCGTAACGGTTATAGCAAAGACCGGTATTGAAAGTGATGCTTTGTCAACCGCACTTTTTGTGATGGGGACTAAAGACGGGATAGCGTTGGTCAATTCTTTGCCGGGTGTGGATGCTCTGATTATTAACCATGCGGGAAAAGTATTTATGTCCAAAGAGTGGCCGCAGAAAATTGTTATTTACTGATACGTTTCAATCCTTGCCTGTCTTTACGTCGATAATTTTTATTTCACTCAGGATATTTAAGCTTTTCTTGAATTCATTCACTTTGCCATTTATTACGGTACTTCCATAAGCATATTTTATGTGGTCTGCGAGACCGGTATCAGTCCCTTTTTTTATAGAGCTTGGAAAATCATCTGTTGCCAATATTTTTTCTCCGCCTTTGGTTTCTATGCCAATATCATAACCCGTTTCGGTGTTTATGATTGTTATCCGCTCAAGGTTTTGAAGAGGAAATCTTTCAGTTGAGATGCTGATTTTTTTCGGATTGTTATCAACCGGTTTTTCAGTTTCAACGATTAGTTCTTTGGTGTAGAGATTATACGGTTTTAAATAAGCAGTTTCTCCTCTTTCTTCCCACCAGTAGAGGAGTTTAAAGTTGTTTACTATGGTTTTATTTTCAGCCGCATCTGTTACTATTGCTTTAATAAATGGAGGTTCTTCACGGTCAGAACATGATGATATAGCGATAGAAACCGTGAGAATTGAGAAAATAAATAGGCTAAGATATAATCTCTTCATGGGTTTACCAATAATTTATAGTTGTTATTTCGTTTAAAAAAATAATAAAATTATATCAGGTTACAATAGGTTTTACTATTTAAACAATTAAAACTCATTCTGATGAAAAAAAACAAGACCATTGACAATATGAAAGCCTTTCCCAAGGTTGATCTCCACCGTCATCTGGAAGGCAGTGTACGGCCTGAAACCTTCATCGAGGTGTCAAAAAAATACGGCGGGAAATTACCCTTTTATGATCTTGTTAATCTAAAGCCGATTTTTCAGGCAGATCCGGATTGCTGTGATTTCAAAACTTTTTTAAGTAAATTTAATATATACAGGGATTTTTATGAATCCAAAGAAGCCATACAGGAAGTAACTTATAGAGCCGTCAAAGAAGCGGCTTTAGATAATGTTAGATATCTCGAACTTCGATTTAGCCCGACCCATTTTGCAGCCAATAAAAAGTTTAACGAATCAGATGTTATTTTATGGATGGAAGAAGCTATTGGCATTGCATCAAAAGATTATAATATTATTGTTACACCGATATTAACGATTAGCAGAGATTTTGGTTTGGATTTGGCTGCAAAAACCGTAAATCTGGTCCTTGGAATGCGGGACAGATTTTTCTGCGGACTGGATATCGCCGGTAACGAAACAATAAGTTCTCTCAAACCTTTCAAAGTTCTTTTTGAAAAGGTAAAGGATGCAGGGATGGGGCTGACTGTACATGCAGGAGAAGCCGGGGGGCCGGTGAATGTGAGAGAGGCGCTTTTGGTTTTTCATGCGGACAGAATTGGGCACGGGATAAGGTCGGTTGAGGATGAAGCGCTGATGGGTATGATTCGTGATAGAGATGTGATGCTTGAGGTTTGTATTACCAGTAATCTGCATACCGGTGTAGTAAAGTCTTTAAATGAACATCCGATTAAAAAGATCAAAAATTCCGGAGTGCCGTTTTGTCTTAATACCGATGATCCAGCGGTTTCAGCTTTGTGCCTAACGGATGAATACTGTAAAGCAGTTTTTGACTTTGGTTTTACCGTGGAGGATTTAAATAAAATGAACCTATCAGCGCTTTATCATTCATTTTACCCGGATAAAAATTATTTAAATAAAAACCTTTCTTTTCTTTGGGAGTAGCAAAAACATTTAACATTATTATTGCTAATGTTAATTTTTAAAGTATGCTGAAAATTAAAGGTATTATCGCAACTGTTGACTTTTTAAGACCACAGAATTGTTAAGGATACCCGAAGGAATGTGAAGCAATATAGTTGTAATAATTGTTTGTATAGACCAAATAACTAAAACATATACTTATGTAGAATCTGCCTAAGAAATTATATTTATACTTATGATAGAACTGCAAGATATGTTGCTGGAAAATGTAATAAATATTATCTTGCTTATGGTTGAAAACCAATATCCTAATAGAATGTAAACTCTACTTAATATATAAGTTAGCTCGCATTTATTCAGTTGAATATGAACAGGGGATAAAAAAACATGATTGATACATTGAGCACATCATTGTTAGCCATCGGATTGCTCTTCGGTATGCTGATTTTCTTCGAGGTGGGGCGACGAATCGGCAAGGCTAGACTCGTTCGCCACCCGGAAGGCCTAGCGAAGGGAGGCGGTGCAGTTGAGGCCGGCATATACGGTTTACTTGGACTTCTCATCGCGTTCACATTTTCTGGCGGCGCGTCAAGGTTTGAAGCCCGGAGACAATTGGTCACCGAGGAGGCCAACGCAATTGGCACGGGTTATCTCCGCATTAACTTGCTCCCAGCGGCCGCCCAGCCGGCCTTGCGGCAATTGTTCCGGGAATATCTCGATTCGCGGCTGGAAATGTACCAAAAGCTACCGGATATTGAGGCGGCAAAAGCGGAGTTGGCACATTCCACCAAACTGCAAGGTGACATTTGGACCAGCGCCATTGCAGCGTGCCGTGACTCGGGTTCTCAGGCGGCTCACATGCTGTTTCTGCCAGCACTGAACCAAATGATCGACATCACGACCACCCGACTTGTTGCAACCCAGAATCACCCGCCACTAGTTATCTATCTCATGCTCATCGCGCTATGTCTCATTGGCTCGTTGTTGGCTGGCTACGATATGTCAGAAAGCAAGGACCGGAGCTGGTTCCACATGGTGGTTTTTGCGGCCATGTTGTCACTCGCCGTTTATGTGATCGTAGACCTCGAATACCCACGCCTTGGTCTGATTCGCATTGATGCTGCCGATCAGACCCTCATCGAACTGAGAAAGAGTTTGGAGTGAACCAATACTCTATAGTACGATTCAGGGCAATTTGGTCCTGACCAGCTATCAAGGTGATGCACCAGACGACAATACTGATGCATTCTATTGCCGCCGGTGAGC
>JAHEEI010000147.1 GCA_024640785.1 Pseudomonadota bacterium | reverse complement strand
AGCTACAGTTAATAACTTAAAAAAATAAAAAGCATCTAAGTATTGTTATGGCAAAAAAAGAGATTAAGTTGTCTGTTAAAATAGGTGATCTGGTTCTAAAGAATCCTGTTATGGTTGCTTCGGGTACTTTTGGTTATGGTGAGGAATATTCCTCACTTATTGAGATTAATATGCTTGGTGCAGTTGTTACCAAAGGAATATCTCTTGAGCCTTCACCGGGGAATTCCCCTCGCAGAATAGTAGAAACGCCTTCAGGAATGCTTAATGCCATCGGCCTTCAGAATATTGGATATCAGAAATTTGTTACTGATAAAATGCCAATGCTAAGGGAATATGATACTGCTGTTATTGTTAATTTCTATGGTTCAAAAATTGAAGATTATGTTGAACTTGCTGGAAAGCTTTCAAGTGTCGAAGGTGTTGACGCTCTTGAAGCAAACATCTCTTGCCCAAATATAAAAGAGGGCGGAATAACATTCGGGACTGATCCTGAGATGGCCTATGAAGTTACAGAGAAGGTAAGAGCTGTGACAGATAAACCGCTGATCGTAAAACTTACACCGAATGTAACAGATATTTCTGTTATTGCAAAAAGTGTTGAGGATGCAGGTGCGGATGCAGTTTCTCTTACAAATACCTTTACCGGTATGGTAATTGATATTAATGAGTGCAAACCAGCTATTGCAAATATTACCGGAGGTCTTTCCGGCCCGGCTATTCGACCTCTTTCTCTCAGGATGGTATGGGAAACCGTGAAAGCTGTAACAATTCCTGTTATTGGTATCGGCGGGATCATAGCCTCGTCAGATGCTTTACAGTTTTTGATCTGCGGCGCCTGTGCTGTCCAAGTGGGAACAGGTCTTTTTGTGAATCCTAAAGCGCCGATATCCATTATTAATGGGATTCAGAATTATTTAACAGCTAAAGACCTAACAGATATTAATGATGTCATTGGTAGTTTGAAGACAGATACCATGTGACAATGGCCAGGTATTATGGTTTGGACGCTCTGATTTAAAAAAATACTCAAATATTTGTTATGAAAAGAAAAAAGACAAAAAAAATATTTGTCGGTTCTGTTGCGGTTGGCGGCGGTGCTCCTGTGAGTGTACAGTCCATGACAAATACCGACACCCGCGATGTAAAGGCGACTGTTTCACAAATTAAAAGACTTGAAAAAGCCGGATGTGATATTGCCAGAGTTGCGGTACCTGATGATGAAGCTTCTGAAACATTAAGGGAAATTGTTAAAAAAGTTAATATCCCTGTTGTTGCTGATATACATTTCGATTACAGGCTTGCTGTTAAAAGTATTGATTCAGGTGCTGCCTGCATCAGAATTAATCCTGGTAATATCGGAAATATTAAAAGATTGGAAAAGATAATATATAAAGCTGCAGAAGCTGATATACCGATACGTGTCGGTGTTAATTCAGGGTCTCTTGAAAAGGATATCCTTAAAAAATACGGGCATCCTACTGCCGAAGCATTGGTTGAAAGTGCGTTAAGGAATATCGATCTTATTGAAAAAATGAATTTTAAAAATATTAAGGTTTCCATAAAATCCTCTGACGTTATCACCTCAATAGAGGCTTACCGTAATCTCTCAAAAAAGGTAAGATATCCGCTGCATATTGGAATAACTGAAGCCGGGACAGCGTTTTCAGGCACTGTAAAAGCTTCTGTAGGGTTGGGGATTCTTTTAAATGAGGGAATAGGTGATACTATGCGTGTTTCACTTTCCGCAGACCCTGTAAAAGAAGTTTTTGCCGGTTTTAAGATCTTAAAGAGTCTTGGTCTGCGGAGCAGAGGTCCCGAACTGATATCCTGTCCAACATGCGCACGTCAGCAGGCAGATGTGATTCAAATAGCACAAAGAATTGAGAAAAAAATATCCGGATTCAAATCTCAGTTTAAAGTTGCAGTGATGGGCTGTGAGGTGAACGGGCCGGGTGAGGCAAAAGAAGCTGATATTGGTTTGGCCGGAAGCAAGAAATACGGGGTAATTTTCAAAAAGGGCAAGATTGTAAAGAAGGTCTCAAAAAAAGATATGTTTGAGGCCTTTTTTGAAGAGGTGAAAAAGCTAGAGACTAATTGAACTGGTATGATTTTTTAATATAAAAAAATTAAAATTAAAAGTAACTGTTGTAAACCAGGAAAGGAAAATTTTAAGAGATGCGTTATTCACAGTTTTTAATTCCTACTTTAAGAGAAGATCCGGCAGAAGCTGAGGTGGTTAGCCATAAACTAATGCTCCGCTCTGGTATGATAAGAAAACTTGCCGCTGGCATATATTCAACTTTGCCGCTGGGAGAAAGAGTAATACAGAAGACTGCTCAGGTTGTTCGTGAGGAGATGAATAGGGCGGGAGCTATGGAGGTTACGCTCCCCTTTGTTCAGCCGGCTGAACTCTGGCATGAAAGCGGCAGATGGAATGTATATGGGAAGGAGCTGTTAAGACTTAAAGACAGACACAACCGTGAGTTCTGTCTTGGACCGACACATGAAGAGGTCATCACAGATCTGGTAAGAGGTGTTGTCTCATCATATAAACAGCTTCCTGTAAACCTTTATCAGATTCATGTCAAGTTTAGAGATGAGATAAGACCGCGTTTTGGAGTGATGCGGGCTCGTGAGTTTATTATGAAAGATGCTTACAGCTTTGATGTTAATGAGAAAGGTGCAGAAGTAAGTTATAAGAGGATGTATGAGGCTTATTCCCGAATATTTGAGAGGCTGGGACTAAAATTCAGGCCGGTTGAAGCAGACAGCGGCCCTATCGGAGGAAACTTTTCCCATGAGTTTATGGTCCTTGCTGAGACAGGTGAAGATATGATCGTTACCTGTTCAGAATGTGATTATGCCGCAAATACTGAAAAAGCAGAAATTAAAAAACCTGAAAAAGTGGATGGTTCAAAAGAGAATCTTTTGGAGATGAACAGGGTTGAAACTCCGAACATGAGGACAATTGAAGAGGTGACCGGTTTTTTAAAAACTGAGGCAAAAAAACTCATAAAGACTCTGGTGTTTAGCAGTTCAGACGGGCCTTTGGTGGCGCTTGTCAGGGGTGATCATGAAATAAATGAGGTAAAGCTTAAAAACCTACTTGCCTGTAATGAGCTTGAGCTGGCTGAAGAAAATCTCATAGAGGAGCTGACCAAGGCACCCAGAGGATTTGCAGGTCCTGTTGGATTGAAGGATGTGAAAATAGTTGCGGATTATGGTCTGATCGGTGGGACTAACATGTTAACCGGTGGAAATGAGAAAGATGTTCATATAATTAATGTGAACTTTGACCGTGATTTTACAGTGAAAGAGTTTGCAGATATTCGTCTTGCAGAGAAAGGTGATGCCTGCCCAAGATGCGGCAAATCTTTGTCAATTACACGGGGAATAGAAGTGGGGCATATTTTTAAGCTTGGGACGAAATACAGTAAAGCCATGAATGCTGTTTACCTTGATGAAGAAGGAAAATCGATTGAGATGGTAATGGGCTGTTATGGGATTGGCGTCGGGAGAACCGTGGCCGCGGCTATTGAACAGTCTCATGATAAGGACGGAATTATCTTTCCTGCCGCAATTGCACCTTTTACAGTAATCGTTGTTCCGGTTAATACCAGTGATAAAGCCCAGATGCACATCGCTGAAAAGATATATCAAGAATTTAGGGATAAAGGAGTCGATGCCATCATAGACGACAGGGATGAAAGGGCGGGTATTAAGTTTAATGATGCGGATATGGTTGGAATTCCTTTCCGTGTTACGGTTGGTAAATTTGCCGTTAGGGAAAACAGTGTTGATGTTAAAATAAGAAAGACCGGAGAAGTCAGGAAGTTTGCTGTTAATGATGTGGTTTCTGCCGTTATTGAATGTATCTAATCTGGATGTAAAGGCTGGGTGATGAAAAGAGCGGGCATTGTCAGAATAAATGATATTGTCGATTATATAGCGGCATATCACCCGGATGCTGATTTTGATCTGATTAGAAAGGCCTATATTTTTTCTGCTCAGGTCCATCATGGTCAGACCCGGCTTTCCGGTGAACCCTATCTCAATCATCCCCTTTCCGTTTCCATGATACTTGCCGAGATGAATCTTGACGAGTATAGTGTGTCAACCGGGCTGCTTCATGATTCGGTTGAGGACACCCATGCTACAATTGAGGAGCTGAAAGAAGAATTTGGTGAGGAGATAGCTTTTTTAGTAGACGGTGTTACCAAAATCAGCAAACTCACCCATAAAAGCCGTATTGACAGGCAGGCCGAGACATTCAGAAAAATGCTTCTTGCAATGTCCAAGGATATACGCGTTATTCTAATTAAGCTTGCTGACCGGCTGCATAATATGAGGACCCTTGAATTTGTCTCACAAAAAAAACAAGCCGCTATATCAAGGGAGACACTTGATATATATGTTCCGCTTGCCAGCCGCCTTGGAATTTTCTTTATAAAAAAAGAACTCGAAGATCTTTCTCTGCGGTACCTGAATAAAAAGGTTTACAAAGAGATTGAGGAGGAACTTGTTGTTACCTCTGAGCAGCGGGAAAAATATGTAAAGGAAGTAATTGAAATTATTGATGAAAAATTAAACCTGTTTGGGATAAAGGCCATAATTATTGGCCGGCCCAAACATATCTACAGTATTTATAATAAGATGCGGGAACAAAACCTGGATTTTAATCAGATATATGACATAACGGCTTTTCGTATAATTGTTGATGAAAGGAAAGAGTGTTATGAAGTTCTGGGAATCCTTCATTCGATCTGGAAGCCGGTTCCCGGAAGATTTAAAGATTATATTTCTCTGCCAAAGAGAAACATGTACCAGTCACTTCATTCAATAGTGATAGGACCCTACGGACAGAGAATAGAAATACAGATTCGAACCAAGGAAATGGATGCTGTTGCAAAACACGGAATTGCGGCGCACTGGAAATACAAGGAAGGCCGAAAGATAGAGCAAAAGGATGACCATAGGTTTGAATGGCTGCAGCAGATAATTGAATCCCAAAAAGATATGAAAGATTATAATGAACTCCTTGAAACATTTCGACTGGATCTTTTTCCGAATGAGGTCTATGTTTTTACTCCCGCGGGTGAGGTTATTGAGCTTCCGAAAGATTCAACTCCTATAGACTTTGCTTACCGGATCCATACGGATGTGGGCCATAAATGTGTCGGTGCTAAAGTCAATGGAAATATGGTGAGTTTGAGATATCAGCTGAAAAGCGGAGATGTTATTGAAATAATGACTCTGTCTAATCATAGCCCAAGCAGGGACTGGCTCAATCTTGTAAAGACAATACGTGCAAGGACGAAAATCAAGCAGTGGTTTAAACAGATTGATCGCGAAAAAAATATCCTGCTGGGAAGAGAACTGTGTGACAAGGGTTTTAGAAAGTATAATCTCAACTTTACGAAACTTATTAAAAAAAGCCAGTTTCATAAGGAGTTGAAAAAAGAGGGTATTAAGAGTGTTGATGATCTGCTGGAGGCAATTGGAAGAGGAACCAAAAGCTACAGACATATTTTAAACAGATTCCTTCCTAAAGACGTCCAGGAAGAGACAACACCTGAAGATAAGAATAAAAAGGTTATTAAGAAACAGCTTAAGAAAGATCCCTCGGGTATTAAAATAGACGGGCTTGATGATATTCTGGTAAGACTCGCAAGATGCTGCAATCCTATCCCCGGAGATAAGATTAAAGGTTATATTACCCGAGGCCGTGGAGTTACTGTTCACACAGTAAACTGCTCTTTTGTTAAGGACATAAACTTTTCCAGAAGTATTGATGCCAAGTGGGATGATCACTCGAAATATCTTGCTGTTGTAACTATTGAAGTGGTGTGTGAAGACAAGAAAGGTATTTTGGCTAATATTACGACTGCAATATCAGCTTCAGAGGTTAATATACTGGGTGCTAATGTAAAGACGTCTCCAGGCAGTAAGGCCGTTAATCTTTTTAAGCTTGAGATTAGCAGCCTGGAACAGTTGGAGCATATTAAAAAAGAAGTAAAGAAAGTAAAAGGTGTTATCAGTGTCAGCAGATACAGAACTTAAATATTGTTTGCTGCGGCAGGGCTGTAGGTTGATTTAACAGGTTTTTGGACTAGTCCGGACCTTATACAGCGTGTGCAGACATTGATCTTTTTAACCACGCCTTTTCTTAAAGCGCGTACTTTCTGAAGGTTTGGCTGCCAGACTTTTTTGGTCTTGTTGTGTGCGTGGCTGACATTATAACCGACCTGTCTTCTTTTTCCGCAGATTTCACAGATTTTACTCATCTATTTGATTCTCCTATAGTTTATTTGT
>JAHEEI010000146.1 GCA_024640785.1 Pseudomonadota bacterium | reverse complement strand
TTACATGCCCATTTTTTCTTCCAGTCTCTCAATCTGATCTAATACCTGCAGACGTTCTTTATCCGTTAAACGCTCATCGTTCAGTTGTTTTCTAAGTCCCAGTAGGATCATCTCCTGCCGATAATCTGAGCAGGTATAATTTTCTTTTTTATTGTTCATATTAAAAAGTTAAGCTTATTTAAAGGTGAAACATAAGAGTCATTCTTTTATTTTTGTTATTCCTTAAAACAATATTTTTGGCAACAAAAAAAGCCCTTTAAGAGCCTTTTTTGTATTTCAATATGGCCGCATTTTGTGCCCAACTTATTTTTTAAGCTTCACGCAGCAGGTTTCACCGGGCGTGACCTCAATTTCAATACCAATCACTTTCGCAAAGCCCTTCCAGAGGGGGATGCACCATTTATCATGCACATCGTCCCACGTAATCTGCTGAGTCCCCAAAACGCTGGTAATCTCGAGCATTTCTTTATAGGGACACTGAAACAGTCGTTCACCTTCCTTGACTTCAATTTTTTCAAAAAGTTGGTAGTTGCAGGAGTTCCCCTCAAACATCCCATAAAGGGCACGGTCCGGGCCTTTTTCCGGTATCCAGCTGCCGATCATTTCTAAAATCGGCTTCAGCGTTGCCACTTCATGATCAACATGTTCCTGCCAAAGGTTGTTTTGGACGGCAAAATCAAGGTTGGTGAGATGACATTTGAGCAAAGCATCATTAAATTTATGAGGATATGGCATATTGTCCGTATAAGTCTGAATAAGCATCGCAATTGCTGGCGTGATGTCAGCTGCTTCTTTTAAACTTAATCGAGTTCCCGGCATTTCATTCTCCTTCTAATCTAAGTTAGTTATTTTAAATTATGGATTTTGGATAGTTGTCATTTGAATTTATATTTACCTTTGATTACTCAAAACTGTCAAGTTAAAGTTACAGTGGATAAAGGTTTAGATCTTCATATGCCTCTAGCATGACGAAAATAAGAAGTTCTCATAGGGTAAATTGTTCATTCGTTGAATCGTTAAGACATTCTCCCGAAAAAATAAAATCTAAAACATTTTTTTTACCCTTTTATCCTTCTTTTGTCTGATCTTTAAGTACAGAGGTTACTGTAGAAACCATTCCTGCCAGGTCGGTGAGGTTGGACGGCAGAATAATCGTGTTATTTATTTTTGCAAGGTTGCCAAACTCGTTAACGTACTGTTCTGCAATTCTTAAATTAACCGCATTGATTCCGCCGCGTTCATTTATTGCAGAAGCAATGTCTCGCAATCCATTAGCTGTTGCCTTTGCAACACGCTCAATTTCTCCAGCTCGCCCATCTGCCTCATTTATTCTTTTCTGCATTTCACCTTCAGACCGCGCGATCAGTTCCTGTTTGTCGCCTTCAGCCCGGTTTATTTTAGCCTGTTTGTCTCCCTCTGATTCAGCAATCACAGCACGTTTTTCGCGGACGGCCCGCATCTGTTTTTCCATGGCATCTTTTATACTCTGGGGCGGCACAATATTTTTCACCTCATAGCGGGTAACCTTAACCCCCCAGGGATCGGATGCTTTGTCAACCGCGTCAACAATGGACACGTTGATGGTGTCGCGCTCTTCAAAGGTCTTGTCCAGTTCCAGCTTTCCAATCACACTTCTCATGGTGGTTTGAGCCAGCTGGGTAGAAGCGAACTGATAGTGGTTTATTCCGTATGATGCTTTTTTGGGATCGATAACCTGAAGATAGAGGATACCGTCCACCTCTACGGATATGTTATCTTTTGTAATACAGGTCTGGGGCGGAACATCAATCGCCTGCTCTTTTAGGGTATGTTTATAGGCAACATTATCAAGAAAAGGAATCAGGATATGCAGACCGGCATCAAGGGTGGCGTTATATTTACCCAGCCGTTCTACAATAAAAGCGGATTTTTGAGGTACGATCCTGATCGTTTTAAAAAAAGCAACGATAATCAGAATAATAATTCCAAGAATTATAATTGTCACGATGTTCATGGCTTCCTCCTCTATAAAGCTTTTACTTTAAGTGTTATATTATTTTTTCCAATTATTTCAACTGATGTGCCTTTTTCAATTTTTTCATCTGCGTCTGCGTTCCAGCTGGTTCCGTGAAACTCAACTTTTCCCCGGGTTTGAGGATCGATTTCCCGGGTAACAACAGCTTTTTCCCCAATGAAGTCCTGTAAAAACTCATCTGCACTTTCTTTTTGGCCGGTACGTCCTACAAAAATGTTTTTAAGCCATTTGCGGAGCGATAGCAGGAGAAGAATAGAAGCGATAAGAAACAAAGTTAGCTGGAGATTAATTGAAATGTCTGTAAACAGACAAATCAGCGCAACAAGCAATGCCCCGATTCCAAAAAAGAAAATAATCAGGCCCGGCATGGCAAATTCTGCAAGAAGCATTATGAGTCCAGCAATGAACCATATCAGCTCCGGCTTAAGCCATTCTTTAAAGTTTTCCATATTAATCCTTTCAGATTAAAAATAACAAATTAAATATCTATTATCTTGCAGAGAAATCGGGTTTTGAAGAAAGCCTTAAATCATATAAATCAAAAACTAATCTTACCGAAGAACAGCAAAGGACACCGAGTTTTGATAAGTCTTATATCAGATATAATCAGAAATGTATATAGTCTGATACACGCAGATTAAAAAACGTTTTTCCCGGGATAAACAGCAAATATTTTTATTAGAATGATTAATTTATAATTAAATTACAGGAGAATATGAATTATTTATAATAATTCATTTTGCTTAAAAAAAAGTCGGGATTACTGAAAATATCCGTATAACCTGCACCTCTTAAAATAATTCAAAAATAATCAAGTCTGCGGTTGACCTTTTTCAGATCTCTTACACTCGTCTTTGGCAAAGTTTTCTTAAGCGGCGGATCTCATGCACTGTGTTTTTATATGCTGTTATATCGCTAAAAATATTCCTAAGGATTATTCTTCGGATAATTGAACAAAATCTTTTTTTAACTTTGACAAGCAATCATGAAGATGGTTTTTCTGATTTTCAGTTATACCGCAATGGATATCTTTAAACATTTCCAGGGTAGAGATTTCATTCTGACGAACCGCCTGGAAATAAGCCGTTGACCACAGGGATTCCGGCTTAACAAGCAACTGATAAAGCTTCGAGTATTTTAAAGTATTCGAATCGTTTCCTTCCAGAACGGTCTGCAGTCTATTCAGCCATTTTTGACGGTTCTCAAGCCATAAAGACTGAACCGGTATCAGGGAGTCTGCCCAGCGCTCAACAATCCGCTCCTGCTCCTTTGTCAGCCGGCCGATGAAACGTTTTAGGGTTTTTTCCATCCGTTTGCAAAGACGTTTACTGCGCTCAATTTCAGATTCATCCAGATATTTTTCTTCAAAATGCTTCTGTTTCTCTGCGCCTGCCGCATAAAAAGCCTGCCGCTGCTCCGGGTCCAGCCAGAGCAGCAGTTTGATACAATCCGGAGCCGCACGCTCCATGAAAACCAGAAAAAAATTCCGCAGGGCCTCTTTTCGATCCAGCAGCATATCAAGGTGAACCGGATGGTTCATATCCAGCATCATCTCATCAACAAACCGGGCATAGCGCGGCAGCTGGTCCGACCGGTGCCACTGAAGCAGTTTTTCCAGTTGACGTTCGTAATAATCTTCCTGCTGACTGTTCAGTTTAAGATAATCATTCAGATACCAGGTAATTACCCAATCCAGATAGTTATATGTCAGACGGGTGCCGCTGCAGGCAAACAGGCAGGACAGCACAATAACACCCATTATATTTTTTAAAAGACGCAGGTTCATGGATTAAAGTATCCTTGCTAAAATGGAGCAAGTCAAGGATTAAACGTCCTGCTTAGGAGGATAAGCAGAACAGGGATAACCGAGACTCGGGGTCGTCAATAGGAAACATTATACGCACAGGGCGCTGGATGATACAGAAGCAGGGAAAGAGGAGAAATTTTAATTATTTTTAATCAGCCGGACAAAGTAATACCGGTCTTTTTCCAGCACCCTGATCATGGCCGCTCCGGTACAGGGCCGTACCAGCAGTGCTTTCTCCTCTGATTCCAGTAAGTTAAACAGCTCTACACAGCAGCTGCTGATGGTATATGAGTTGCCGATGGAATAAGGTGCGTTCAGCCAGGTTTCATCTGCGCGAAATTTTGGAGAAACAAAATTTGCGTGTACCGCAGTCCAGTCCTGAAACAGGTCTACCCACGATCCCGCAGGTTCGCCGGTCATTTTAGCCAAGCCCTTAGTAATCTGCTCCCCCATCTCTTTTGGGAAATTGTCCCATTCAGACGGTTTTTGTTCCTGAAAAACAGGAGTATCTATCAGCACTTTCTTTTCATCATTCGTTAAAAAGTCTTCCTGTTCAAAAGATACCGGTGTAATGGTTGTTTCAAGAAACTGCTCATATTCGTTGTTCAGACGAAAAGATGAGCACACAAGGGTTTTGCCGTTGAATTTTGATTTTTTATACCAGGGCGCGGCATCAAACTTACAGATAATTGACCAGATAACCGGTAGTGCATAACCCAATTCTCCAGTCAAAGCCTCACAGGGATTCTGTTTGGCCTCCATCATCTGAATTCCTTTTTCCAGCACCTGCTTCTTCAGCCCGGACAGAGTGGCATCACTGACCCAGTAGCAGTATTTGAAAATATCATTTCTTAACATAATTTCCCCAAAATAATTGTATGTTATTGATTAATCTTTATTATAGCTTTAAATATATATCTTAACTTCCGGTTCAAGACTAAAGCCCTGCCCCGTTTTTTTATACAAACCTCAGATCAATCATTTCAGTCTTCATGACATATGGGAAGTTTATTTAATTCCTCTTGAATGATTCTCCACCCGGGCAAAAAAGTATCCATGAAAGCTGTAAATCTCTCATTGTGGAACCTTTCAAGAAAATGTGCCATTTCATGGACAACGATATACTCAATACATTCTTTGGATTTTTTGGCCAGTACTAAATTCAGCCAGATCCGTTTTGCCTTTATATTACAACTTCCCCACCGCGTTTTCATTTTCTTAACGCCAAACCCGGAAACCTTTATCTTCATTTTTGTTTCGTATATATCAATAAGACCTGGGATAAATTCTTTTAATCTCTGGCGATACCAGTCATTCAGTATTTCTCTTCTTTTTTTAACTCCTGTATTTGGACGAACATACAGTTCAAGAATCTCCTGTTTTAAAATGACTTTTGAGGGTTGGTTACGTTCAATGACATTTAACCGGTATGGTTCACCCAGATAGAAATGACTTTCTCCGGAAATAAATTCTTTTGTAACTTCTCTCACCCGTGTTTTAAGCCTGGCCTGGTGTTTTTTTATCCAGCCCAGTTTTGAAACAGCAAAATCACGAATAATATCCAAATCCATTTTTGCCGGTGCGGAAATACGGACAGACCCTTCCGGAGAGTCTACGCGCAAATGAAGATTCCTGATATTCTTTTTTCTGACTTCTACGGATATATTATCAATTTGGATGTATTGGATATCCTTATTTTTTTTGTACTTAAACACTTGTAAAAATGCGTTCCGCTTTCTCTTCATTTTTCTCTCTTTTAACAGATTTAGCCGCATCCCATCTGAAATGTTGTTATCCCGAAATTAAATGAATGGTTGTCCGTTTCGGTGGACCTCAATTATTAGCACCGGGTTTATTTTTTAGATTTACTTTACCACTATATCATGTTATTATTAAAAATTAATCTAAAGTACGAATAAATAAGATAATAGAAAGTTATAAAATGTTATACTGCGACACTGCTGACGACACCAATGAAATGGATGCTGAAATCCTTAAGAAAAAAAAAGGTGAGAAAGAACACTCTGATGAAAACGATAAAAGCGGGTTTTTTATCCTTTTATTTTCAGCTGTCATGTTAATTTCATTAGTTGCCTGGAGTTTCACTCATTATCTTTATTAGGAGATCTTGACCTTACTTCGTAGTTGTGTTTGATGCCTTGATTCCAAGAATCCTTTTTTTTTAAAAAATATGGAGTTAACTAACAAAATCCAAAAAAATAATTATTAAAGCTTGCCCCAACCTTACTTAGACGATTCACATTAAGACTTGAGAAAACATCCAGTTAATTTTTAAGCTTTTAAAAGATATATACTATATTATTTGCAATAATACTTATCAAAAAGCTTCAACCAAAGGTACGACCGCCTTTTCAAGATTTACATTAATAGTCAGTGCAGTTATAAAGAATTATTCTTCGTGCTACTTATGTACCAGTTGAGTTTTCTGAAGATTCCCCTGATGACCTGTACATCTTCAGAGGTCAGCCCAGCCCTGTTTAAAATTCTTCTAAAATTACCAATGAAGTGTTCCGGATTTTGAGGATCAAGGTACCCGATAT
>JAHEEI010000145.1 GCA_024640785.1 Pseudomonadota bacterium | reverse complement strand
AAATCGGTCCAAAAGGAACTGCCGTATAAACGGCTCCGATACTTTTGGAATTACTAATGTATTGAAACCCTTTTCTCAACCCCAGATTTGATCGAAGCACCAGAAGATTGGCTGAAATTGAAGCAGTGCGATATCCTGCCTTGTGAAAAGTCTGTGCCAGAGTTACCGTATCTTCTAAAAGCGGTAATGGATTTGGAAATCCAAAAACGTCATGATTATTGTTCGAATCAATATCACCATAGACACCATGATCCTTGGAATATAGCCCTGTAAACAGGGACGCATGTGTTGGAGCTGTCCATGAGGAATTTGCAATACACCTGTTATAAACAAAAGCCTCTTTTGAAAAAGCCTCTAAATTCTTTGCAACTCCGGACTTGCTGTATATGGAAAGACAGTCGGAGCGAACCGTATCAAGAACAATAAGGATAACGTTGGGAGAATCTTTAGCCGGCGTTTGTGCAGAAGATGTCTTTGTGAAAAAACTTTGGGGTCTATTGATCCTTTGATTTATGATAAAAGATCCCGACACACTAAATGATACAATTACGAACAACCCTATCAATGTTCCAGGACCGGAAAGCCATTTCTTTTCACGGAGCCAGACTGGCCTTATGATAAACCCCACAACATAATAAAACCCTGAAATTGTTATCAGTCCTACCATATATGCGAGAACAAGAAACCGACGCTCAGTGATTCCGAGATTCTGAAAAAAGTTAGTACTGCCTCGAAAAATAAAGGTCAACTTTAATAATTCTAAATTTGAACAAAACCAAAAAAGCAATGCTATAATGAATATTTCAAAAACGAAAAAACTCGCCTGCATTTTTGTGTAGAGAGGTCTAGATTTATCAACATACTGCAAAACAAAAAAACAAACACAAACAGCCCATACCAGTGAAAGATGATGATCAAAAACAGGTTTCCCAAAATTAGGAAACCAAACCTCAGCATTTACGGAAAATCTCCCAAGAAGCCCATATGTCAGCGTAAAAGGAATTAGAACAAAAATGCCCCAATAGACAGTTTTCTTTTCATGACGGGATTTATTGTTACGCACAAAAATCCAAAGCATCACCCCGGACATACAGCCGAACATTGACCAGAAAACAAGATTAAAACCCATCAAAAGAATAGGATATTCTGTCTGAGCGCAAAAAGGGGTAACAATCATTACAAGGCTGTCAAAAAACGTAACAATTAAGCCAGCAGCAAGTCCGAGATAAAATCCTTTAACGGGCAAATAAGTTTGCATCATCCTCAAGTTCTTTATTTTTTATAAACGTGATTTATATTCAATAGAAATAAAATAAGATACCCTTTTCAGTGTCAGGAGATTTCTCGAGCAATGACTCGTTTACAGCTAAATTTTCCTGACTCCTT
Source organism: Pseudomonadota bacterium (assembly GCA_024640785.1). Lineage (GTDB taxonomy): Bacteria > Desulfobacterota > WTBG01 > CAIYCZ01 > CAIRTM01 > JAHEEI01. Next base: position 5,013 of record JAHEEI010000145.1, on the reverse strand, counting down.
TTAGCAATATATAAATCCAAAATCTTTAATCACTTCGGCGTTATTTTTGTGGGGGAAATGGAAAAGTCTGCCGTTGAGCAACTTAAAAACAAGATCATTTATTGCTTCCTGAGCTTCATCTCTGCGACGGCACAATATAAGACAGGAACAATGAGCATGGAAACTACACTGATGACCATACCGCCAAAGGACGGAATTGCCATGGGCACCATAATATCAGACCCCCTGCCCGTTGATGTCAAAACCGGTATCAAAGCCAGAAAGGTTGTGGTTACTGTCATCAGACAGGGCCGCACACGCCTCATGGCTCCTTCAATAGTTACCTTCCTGATCTCTTCCACAGAATCAGGCCGTTTTGTCTTGAAAGACTGATCCAGGTAGGTTGCCATCACAACTCCGTCATCTGAAGCAATTCCAAAAAGCGCCAGAAAACCCACCCAGATGGCCACACTTAAGTTTATAGGATGCACCTGAAAAAGATCACGCAGGTTAGTTCCGAATAAAGAGAAATTTAAAAACCAGTCCTGACCGTAAAACCAGATCATTAAAAACCCTCCGGCCCAAGCAACAATAATCCCGGAAAAGACCAGTGCCGTTGTAACCGTAGACCTGAACTGAAGATAAAGGATCATAAATATAATAAAAAGCGACAGTGGCAAAACAACAGATAGAGTTTTTTCTGAGCGCACCTGATTTTCATAACTGCCCGAAAATTTAAAACTGACCCCTGCCGGAATTTTGAGTTCATTGCTTTCTATCTTTAATTTTAAATAGGCGTTCGCCTGTTCAACCACATCAACTTCTGCATACCCGGCTCTTTTATCAAACAGCACATACCCGATCAAAAAGGTATCTTCACTTTTAATCATCTGCGGGCCGCGAAGATATTTTATTTCTGCCAGTTCTACAAGGGGGATCTGCGCACCGTCTGATGCAGGAACCAGTATCCGGCCCAGATCCTCGATCGAATCCCGCAGCTCACGCATATAACGGATTCGTACAGGATAGCGCTCCCGGCCCTCAACCGTTGTGGTAATTCGCTTACCGCCTGCAGCGACCTCAATCACCTCCTGAATCTGAGAAATACTGATACCATAACGCGCGATAGCCTGGCGGTTAATATCGATCTCTAAATACGGCTTCCCCACAATTCTGTCTGCAAATACCGCAGATGGTTCAATTGACGGGACATCCTTAAGCAGCTGCTCTATCCTAAGCCCGACCGCTTCAATGGTCTCAAGGTTCGGCCCCTTGATCTTAATGCCCATCGGTGCCCGCATACCGCTTTGAAGCATCACAATACGCGCCGCGATCGGCTGCAGTTTCGGAGCGGAAGTGGTTCCCGGAATTTCAGCCGCTGCAACAATCTCCTTCCAGATATCATCCGGTTGGGTAATGCCTTTCCAGAATTCACGATCGTCATTCAGGTCAGGATCAAGCGCCGGCCGCCACAACCGAAAAGGCCTGCCGTCAGAATCAGGAATTAATGCATTGTCTTTATTACGAAGATAGGCGCCCTTTACCAGATAAGGTTTGCCATCCGGCGCTAAAACAGGTTCGCCTTTAATGCTGCGCACGAAATCTTTCTTGTCATAGTCAAAGCTGAAACGAAGACGTCTGCCGTTATCATCAACCAGATACTCAGAATAATAGTTAATCACGGTTTCAATCATGGATACCGGAGCCGGATCAAGTGAAGTTTCAGCACGGCCGAGTTTTCCCACAACCGAATAGACTTCCGGCAGGCCGGTAATCGCCATATCCTGCTTCTGAAGCACATCCAGAGACTCGCCGATTGATGCGTGGGGCATGGTCGTAGGCATGTAGAGGTATGACCCTTCATCAAGCGGCGGCATAAACTCTTTGCCCAGCCCTCTCCATACCAAACCCCCGAGTATTACAATGATAAGTGGAAGTAAAAGAAAGAGCATCTTATTATCAAGGCACCAATTTAAAATCGGCTGATACATGTATATAAAAATTTGAATTAAGAACAAAAGTCCGCCGAGCATTCCAGCAATCAGGATGAAATTAAGAAACATACCTTTTTCAGGGCCAAGGGGAAGCCAATGGTTAGTCAGCATGATTCCAACCATAAAAACCACCGCACAGGTTAAGACAAAAGACATTTTAGACTGGATGTTTTGTGGAATACGATTTTCACACAACTTATATAAGCCAACGCCTGCAACTAAAAGTCCAGCCAGCCACCAGCCCAAAAAGGCTATAACTAAAATACCCGCCAGAACAATCAGTGAGTAAAAAATATGCTTAAAATTTCTACCACTTATTTTTCCGCCAAATAAGATGTGCGCACAGGGCGGTATAATTGTTAAAGCCACAATAACAGACGCGATCAGGGCAAAGGTCTTGGTATAAGCCAGCGGTTTAAAAAGTTTGCCTTCTGCTGCCACCATGGTAAAGACCGGAAGAAAACTGACCACCGTGGTTGAAACAGCGGTAATCACGGCACTGCCCACTTCACGGGTTGCCTGGTAAATAACTTCCAGACGATTTTCTTTTTCACCTGCCTCATCCAGATGTTTTAGTATGTTTTCACAAATAATAATTCCCATATCAACCATGGTACCAATCGCTATGGCAATACCGGAAAGCGCCACGATATTGGCATCCACACCAAATACCTTCATTCCGATAAAGCACATAAGCACTGCCAGGGGAAGAAGCGCTGATATAAGAAAAGAGCTCCAGAAATGCATCACCATCACCATCACCACAATGATGGTTACCAGTATTTCTTCAGTTAAAGCGCTATTCAGTGTTCCAAGCGTCTCATGAATAAGACCGGTTCGGTCGTAAAACGGTACAATCGTCACCTGACTGACCGTGCCGTCTGAAAGAGTTTTTTTAGGCAAGCCCGGTGAGATTTCCTCGATTTTATTTTTGACTTGTTTAATTGCTTCTAAAGGATTTCCGCCATAACGGACCACCACCACACCGCCAACAGCTTCCGCACCGCCCTTATCCAGTACTCCGCGCCGCAAAGCTGGCCCCAGCGTGACATTGGCGATGTCTTTGACATATAAGGGAACATTGTCATTTACCTTGACCACACTCTGTTCAATGTCAGATAATTTTTTAATAAACCCGAGTCCGCGAATAACATACTCGACATTATTCACTTCAATGGTCCGGGCGCCAACATCAATATTTGACTGCTTCACAGCAGCGATGATTTCACCCAGCTTAACGTTATGCGCGCGCATGGCGTCCGGATCAACATCAATCTGATATTCCTGAACAAAACCACCCACAGAAGCGACCTCACTCACACCTTCCGCAGAGAGCAAGGCATAACGAACATAAAAGTCCTGAACAGACCTGAGTTCCTGGAGGTCCCATCCGACGGTGGGATTCCCATGCCCATCCTGCCCTTCCAGAGTATACCAGAATATCTGACCCAAAGCGGTTGCGTCCGGCCCCAGCTCCGGCTTTACCTCAACAGGAAGCGTTCCGGCCGACAGACTGTTTAATTTTTCAAGCACCCGGGAGCGTGACCAGTAAAATTCAACCTCCTCTTTAAAGATGATATAGATGGTTGAAAAACCGAACATGGAATAACTGCGGATGGTTTTTATGCCGGGAATCCCCAAAAGAGATACCGTTAATGGATAACTGATCTGGTCTTCAACATCCTGCGGTGATCGTCCCATCCATTCGGTAAAAACGATCTGCTGGTTTTCACCGATATCCGGTATGGCATCCACCGGCACCGGATCACGCGGTAAAATGCCGATATCCCAGTCAAACGGCGCAACCATGACGCCCCATCCGATCACAAAGAGAATCATCAAAAATACAACGACTTTCATTTCAAGGCAGAACCTGATGATCCGGTCAAGAATTGAAACACTTGGCTGCTGTCCGGAGCTAAATGTGTTATTCATGGGTCGTGCCCTCAGGCTGTACCTCTACCCTGCCGGGAGAAACAGTCTCCACCTGACTGCCGCATTTAAACATACTACTGCCGAAATAAGGATTTTCCGTGCCGGTCTTATTCTGGAGCCAGTACGCGCCTGTATTATTATTTGCCATGGGGCATACAAATCGATACACTGGCTGTGTACCACTGATACCAAACTTTTTTATCGCAGTATAAAGTTCATCAGACAATTCATCAAAGCCGGATCTCAACGCACTCATATCTTTGGCGTCAGAAAGCACCTTTATAAAATCACTGAGTTTTTTATGGTGTGACATCCATGCCATATGTGATTTATCGGTCAGTATTTTCATATCAACGGCATCAAGGTTTTTCTTAAACGCATTTACAGAAACCGCAGCATCTTTAAAATTATCCCGGCTCAAGGCCTGCTGAATGTTGAAATACTCGGTTAACAGCCCGTCAGCCTGTCGGATAAATGCTGTGGGAACTGCAAAGGTTATAGATTCCTGTGATGTGGATTTTTCGACTGTTTTTGCCGGTGCCTGTCCATGATGCTCATGGCCTGTTGAAGCAGCTCCCCCTTCCGGGTTCATCATACTGGGCTTTGCCAGAATCTGGATAGCGCTGTCGATCTTAAAGTTACCCTTCACCACGACCCGATCACCCTCTTTAATGCCTTCATTGACAATATAGTAGGCGCCGGCACGCGGCCCCAGCACAACTTCACGGCCTTCAAAAGTTCCTTCTTTTTCAGGTACTTTTACATAAACAACAGCCCGTTTTCCAGTGATCAGCGGAGCAGTTACCGGAATAACTATCGGTGCGTCTCTCCTCTTTTCATCAACAACCCCGTAACCCAGCGACGCTACGGTCACTAGGTCCATTCCGCAGATATCACAGACATCCTTAGTGTCCTTAACAATTTCTGGATGCATTGGACAGATCCATTTATCAGCCAGAATCGGGGAGAGGACCTTCCCCCCGGATGCAATCGTCGGATTAACCTGTGCGCTGACAAACATGCCCGGTTTTAATTTGCGGCCGGTATTTTTTACATTGACCCTTACTTTTACAGTCCGGGTTTTAGCATCCAGTATAGGATCAAT
>JAHEEI010000144.1:2718-6436 GCA_024640785.1 Pseudomonadota bacterium | reverse complement strand
AGGTTACTAGAGTCAGGCTTTACGGGCTTATTGCTCTCTGGGCGGGTATTGCTTTATGTGTATATCTTATCAATCTGCAAAGAAAGGATGATGAAAAGCTTTATCAGGAGGGGTACTATAGCCGGGAGGATGAATGACTCTTTGAGCCATGTTTTTTTGCAAAGGATTTTTTAACAATGACGTCATGATACCCTGCATATAATTCATGTGCAGGGATTTTTATTTTTAATAATTTAATGGGCGGTTTAAAGTAATGATCATTCTGTGTTATTTACCATTGACACTGATTTATCATTATTTTATACTTAATTATTTATTAAAATGTTCAAATCAGGTATTGTTCCTCTTTTAGGTTTTTAAAACCGGATCTCCTATACAGGAAGCTGCCATGACTAAAAATATCAAATCGCCGATTGATCCGAAGGTGCTGGAAGAACTAAAGGCAGGGGACCAGGTACTTATAACCGGCGTCCTCTATGTTGCCCGAGATGCAGCCCATAAAAGGCTGGTTGAAACGGTTGACCGGGGTGAAAAACTCCCCTTTGATATTGCAGGACAGACCGTATATTACATGGGACCTTCTCCTGCAAAACCCGGAGGGGTCATTGGTGCGGCAGGGCCAACCACCAGCGGCAGAATGGATGTGTATGCTCCTCGGCTGATGGAACTCGGCTTAAAGGGCATGATCGGTAAGGGGGCCAGGACACAGCCTGTACTGGATGCGATAAAGAAATATAAAGCGGTTTATTTTGCAGGACTTGGCGGTGCCGGAGCCCTTATCTCAAAATGTATCAAAAAAGCGGAAGTCATTGCCTATGATGATCTCGGTGCGGAGGCTCTTCGCAGAATCGAAGTTGTTGATTTTCCCGCAACGGTTATAAATGATATGCATGGCGGGAACCTGTATGCAGAGGGAAAGGCAAAATACGCTTTAAAAAGTGTCTGATTTATTCTAAACATATGCTTATTTGACTGTTATCCAGAGCTATAAAACAAACAATGTAAGGGAGGTTTTAAATGTATAGGCCAGAGATAAAAGTACTAGACTGCACGATCCGTGACGGCGGTCTTATTAATAATTACCAGTTTACGGATGATTTTGTGAAAGCGGTTTACCGTGCGGTCTGTGATTCCGGCGTTGACATGATGGAGTTCGGGAAAAAACTGGTTGAAAGTGACACCTATAAACGCAGCGAGTACGGTCACTGGAACTTTTGTGACGATGATGATATCCGGCGCATTATGGATTCACATGAGTGTAAAAAGCCTCCTCTGATCGCTGCCATGTTTGATGTGGGCCGTGTTGACATTGATCAGCTTAATCCGTGCGACCAAAGTCCGGTGGATATGATCAGGACTGCATGCTATGTTGCTGATATTGACAAGGGAATAGACCTTGCAAAGCGTTCAAAAGATCTTGGGTATCTTACAACGATCAATATCATGGCAGCTTCCGCGGCTATTGAAAGTGACCTGATTGAAGCTCTGGGTCAGGTTAACGAGTCAAAAGAAGTTGATTATCTTTACCTAGTGGACAGTTTTGGTGCTTTTTATTCAGAGCAGGTAACCTATTATCTTAATATGTATAAAAAATATGCGCCTGATAAAGAGCTTGGTTTTCATGCGCATAATAATCAGCAGCTTGGTTTCTCAAATACTCAGCAGGCGATTATCGAAGGGGTAAATCTTCTTGATGCGACGATTAATGGTATTGGAAGAGGGGCCGGGAACTGTAACCTTGAGCTGCTGCTCATGTTTCTGAAAAACCCGAAGTTTGATGTTAAACCGCTGTATAAGACGATTCAGGAAGACTTTGTGCCGCTTCGCAAAGAGATTGAATGGGGTTTCAATGATATTTACGGAATTAGCGGATGTTTGAATCAGCATCCCCGGGAGGCAATGAAGCTTCGTGCCGATAAGGAAAACAGGGATAAATGCTATGATTTCTTCCTTGAATGTACCAGCACAGCTGTTTAGACCAATTCTTTTTTATGAGATGTTTAAAGCCCGGAGATATTTTATCACCGGGCTTTTTTATTGATTTTATTGATTCTTTTTTGTGCTGGTGATTGAGTTTGAACTTTGAGCAATTATCTGGCGAAAACAGATGAAAAGAATATTAGAGATATAATATATTAAATAGTAATTAATATTATGTTAAAAAAAATCATATAGGTTAGAATTATATTAAATATTATAATATATAAAATCAATAAATATAAAAATTTATTTGACAAATTTTTTTCATTGTTATACGATTTAGCCGTATCCATAGGTGTATACCCCCATACAGGTCTGGGGGTATACACCTAAATAAAATGAGATGATTAACCTAGATATAGTTTCGAACATATTTTTTAGGGCAGCAAGAGAAGTGAATATTTTAAAAAGTTGTTGAATTGTTAACAAAAGATTAATCAAAAAAGAAAAGGGGGAAAAATGAAAAAACAGAAAATAATTTGTATGTTACTGATCCTGGTATTAATTTTATTCGCTAATGTGTATGCTGGCGGTGGCAAAGCTGGAACGCCCAATGGCAGACCTTTTATTGAGTTGAAGGCTGCTGATGATTCAACGAATGATATGATCGTTGAAGTACAGGGAACAGTCGCCACAATTCAAGAGCAGATTGAGTCCCTGGTGGCACAAGTTGATACCATTGAAGAAAGAATAGGTGCAAACGAAGATGCTATAGCAGGGCTTGAATTCCAAAATGGAGAGCTGCAGGCCCAGCTGGACACCAACGCAATTTCCAGAGCAGATATTGAAGCCCAAATTGCAGCTTTAGAGAGTGATAATGCAGGTCTTCAGGCGCAAATTGATGCAGGTGATGAAAGTCTGCAGGAGCTGATAGCAGCTAATCAAAGTGTGATTACCTCTTTAAATCAAACGTTAAATGATATTTCTAATTTAGAGCAGCAAATTGATCATAATAACGTTTTAATAGCTACCATGGAAGCGCAAATATCCCTTATAAATACAGTTCTGGAACAGAAACAGTATATCGTTAGCGGCAGCTGTCCGTCAGGACAATCCATTAGACAGGTCAATGTTGATGGAAGTACTGTGTGTGAGGTAGATAATATCGCGGCGGGGATAGAGACCTTACAGGTATCCAATAGTATGTCCGTACCCCCGTCAACATGGGGAGACCTTGATGTTCCTTGTCCTGAGGGTTATACAATAACCGGGGGCGGATATATTAACTATCCGGCGATAGACATTGTAACTAATATGGCGAAGAACAATGGGTGGGAAGTCGCTGGGTTTAACCCAACTACAACATCAGCAATAATGATTACGATCGCTCAGTGTTTAAAAATTATACCTTAAAGCTAACAATATAATTTTTAGAAAGGCAGGGCCATTTATTTGGGCCTGCCTTTTTTTATTGGGTAAAAATGTTTTTTTATGAGTAAAATGGACTCGTTATAAATGCTTGTACAGCATGTCAGATGGGTTGATATTGATGCTCTTTATATAATTTTTTAACAGCAATAAACTCGGGGGGTGTTGGAAAAGGCAAGAAGCATCTGAAGGTTTAAGGAATAAATATTTAAGGGAGGAGAGAATTCGGAACGTCATGCCTCTTTTTTTTTAATGTTTTTATTGCCTGATATCCCTTATGGGGCTTACGGGGATTAGTTTTTCTCACCTATAATTTTTTGAAATCTGAATCTGTTCCCGTATTCTGCTCTTTTTATCGTGGCGAATGGCG
>JAHEEI010000144.1:0-2708 GCA_024640785.1 Pseudomonadota bacterium | reverse complement strand
TAAAGAATAAATATTTAAGGAAGGACGGAATGCGGAACGTCATGCCTCATTTTTAAAATGTTCTTATTGGCTGACATTATTTTATGGGGGCTTACCAGGATTAGTTTTCCTTAGCTTTAATTGTTTGAAATCTGGGTCTTACCCTGCATTCTGCTCTTTTTATAATGGCAAATGGCGGGCATTCGCCATCTTTTATGAATTCTTCTTTTCAGCAGACCGTTTGTCCTGGACCTTATCCATGAACTCAGGGGTAATCATGGTAACGCCTTCTTTTTTAGCGGCTTCGACCACACCGTTAATGACGCGCTTAAGAAAAATATTGGGGACTTTAACGATTTTGGCGCAGGCCTCTTTTTCCCACTTTATGTCCGGATCAAAGCGGGTACAGGCATAATAAACCGTTTCGATCGATGCTGATTTGCTGTTCGGTATCTTAATGGAACAGGGTTTTGAATGCCGGCTGAACCAGAACTGAATGTTGTCCCTAAAACCGAAATCAACCGGGAGCCGGGGAAAGCCTTTTCCTTTGAAAAGAGCGTCTTTCCACTTATTCTTCATGATTATTTTATGGATGACCAGCACCAGATGACACCCGTTTGAAGACGGGATAGGTTTTAACGGATGGCTGTCATCCCAGGTGCATTCCATGACCTGTTCCGATTCTCCTACGATATCGGGATATTTATTCAGGCTGTCAGGCGCCGGGCCGCTGCGGGTTGAGGGCAGCAGGGTAAAGATGCTGTTCTTCATTTTCTGTGCAGAGGTTTCCCCGGGGAACCCCAGCAGTACGCAGTTTTTCAGGTATTTCTTCCGGTCGGGAATAAAGTTTATCGAGCAAACTTTAGAGCGGGTGATGTTAAGCGCGGTATTGCTGTCTGGACGGGTAATTAAAAGCATGGAATGTTCTTTGCCACCGGTGACCACATAGGGAAAGCAAAGTGAATAGGGACCCAGGTTGGTAGAGCCGTCCTCATTCAGGGTGCTGATCAGAACCACCGGCATGGGGTAGAAACTGGAGGTCTGATAAAAGTTATCCAGTAAACGGATTTCGGTAAATTTTTCAGGCATTTGTTCTCCTCTTTGTTTCGATGTGTTTTCCCCGAAATTTATGGCTCAGGAAGGGTTTAAATTTTTATTATAGATATTTTTTAGCCAGTTTTGCAAAACCTTTTTTAGCCCCTTTTATGACACTGTCCTCAACACAGTAGGATATTCTGAAATAACCCGGGCAGCCGAATCCGCTTCCAGGAACTGCGAGAATTTTTTCCGCCAGCAGTTCGTTTACAAATTGTATGTCATCAATGGGAGATTTGGGGAAGAGGTAAAAAGCTCCTTCGGGTTTTGTAAATTTGTATCCCAGTTCAAAAAGCATGTCGCACAGGAGGTCTCTTTTCTGACGGTAAACGTCCATCTCTCCGGACAGGCCCTGGATATCCTTGACAACCCGTTGCATAATTGCCGGTGCATTTATAAATCCAAGTATTCTGTTTGAAAAGATAAGACCGCTTAGCATCTCAGTGACGGGTTCAAGAGATGGATTGACTGCGACAAACCCAATTCTCTCGCCCGGTATAGACAGGTCTTTTGAATAAGAGGTTACGAGCATGCTGTTTTTATATGACTGGAGAATGCTTGGAACCGGGATATTGTCATAAACTATTTTGCTGTAGGGTTCGTCAGAGATAAGATAGATCTCTTTTTTGTATTCACTGGATTTTTGTTTTAGTATCAGGCCAAGTTCTCCAATCGTGCTTTTATCGTAAATCCGGCCAGTCGGGTTGTTGGGTGAGTTAACAAGCACAGCTTTGGTCTTTTCTGATAGGGCTTTTTTTATTTCTACAAGGTCAAGCGAGAAATCGCTTTTGGTGGGAATTGCTTTTAGAATTCCTCCAAAATTATCCACATAAAAACCATATTCAACAAAATACGGAGCAGGGACGAGCACCTCATCATTCGGGTCCAGTATGGTCCTGAAGATTACGTTCAGACCTCCGCCGGCACCGCAGGTCATTATTATATGTTCCCCAAATATCTCCATAGCATGTTCTTCAGAAAGGTATTCTGCGACAGCATCACGTGTTTCAGCATAGCCCGCATTTGACATGTATCCATGAACATTTTTTGACCGGTCTTTTGCTGCTTTTTCCAAAACATCAAAGAATTTTTCAGGAGGGTCAACATATGGATTTCCAATGCTGAAATCAAAGACATTATTGTCTCCGTATTCTTTTTTAAGTTTTGCGCCCTGTTCAAACATCTTTCGTATCCAGGAGGCATTTTCCATAAGGTTCTGTACTTTTTTTGAAATAGCCATAATGTTTTCTCTTGGTATTGTCGACGTTTTATTTAACGATACTTTATGCCTTTTTGCCAGTCTAATCAAAACAGTAGACTAATCTCTTATTGCCTCTGCCCTAAGGATAAGATAACCGCTGTAGATGATCAGTGCGCCGCCGATTAAGAGCTTTAGAGTGAGTTCTTCTTTATAGAAAAGCATTCCGATCAATACAACGATAACCGGCTCTGAGTAAGCCAGAATTCCGGCGTGCTGTGCTTCAACATGCCGAAGCCCCTTTAGATAAAGGATGACCCCAAGAATGCTGACAACCAGTGCGTAAACAAGAAGCAAGCCAGCCTGATGAATGTTTATTGAAAAAGAGGGCTGGCTGATAAAAGGGGAAAGAACAAATAATGTTACTGCGCATTGA
>JAHEEI010000022.1 GCA_024640785.1 Pseudomonadota bacterium | reverse complement strand
CCACAGCATAAGGTTCAATGGTCTGTTCGAGAGGACCTGTTAAGAGATAATTTTCTCCAACGGTTGAGGCGCTGAGCGAGGATAGATGCAAGAAGACCCGAGGTTAAGAAGTTTTTTTACCCCGTATTTATGAGCGCTATTGATTATATTCGAAGCGATGATGAGATTATCGTATATGAACTGAGCTTTGTAGGTATTGTTTGCTTGGATTCCGAAGACTTTAGCAGCTGCAAGGAATATGTATTCCGGTTTCTCCTGCTCAAAAAAGCTTCTGTGTCTGACTGGCTTTTAAGATCGAGTTCTTTTAGGCTGTGGGTAACTTAGTTAAAAAAGCCTTTTATTCAAATTTCTCATTAGGCTTCTTCCTACAAGGCCTATATGCCCGGCAACATATATTTTAGAGTCAATTCTTATAGCTCATGCCTTACTGTTAAATCAAAACCATGGCTTTTAAGGTATGCATCTCTTTCGGACATGTTAAGATCGCTTAATGTTATTTCTAATATCGTTTTATCAAAGCTTATTTTGGATTTCCAGCTAACTTTCTTTTTTACTTTTGACGCTTATCGAGAAGTATATCAACTTCATTAGGCCACGCTTCCTTTATTATTCAAAGGTGAACTATTTGATTCCAATAACTCAGTATCATTTACCTGAAAGAAATCTGAAAGATAGGTCTCGTCCTGACCTGTTACGCTTGTTATAAGTGCTGTTTTTATAACGTGTGTGCTCCTTGGGTTATTATGTAGAGTGAAATTGGATAACCAGACATGCTATTTTTGGTCAATGAATATAATTTATTGCTAAAATATATGAGTGTTACTATAATATTAATGATAAATATGCACGTAAATTTTCCGATAGTATTGTGGTAGCTGTTTAAAATGCTTGAAGTATGATAATTTTGGTCTTAATGGTTAAAGTTTGCGTTTCCCCTGCAATGTCATCGTGGTGAAATCCGGTTTTATTTTTAATTCTACAGCTGCATGGCCAAGGTTCTGAAAAGAAAAAAATGGCGGACAAGAAGAAACTTATAATAATAATTGGGCCTACTGGAGTAGGAAAGACTTCAAGCTCTCTTTCTCTGGCAAAGGAACTTCCAGTTGAGTTTATTAATGCGGATTCTATGCAGGTTTACAGGTATATGGATATCGGCACAGCAAAGCCAGAGCCAGAAGAGCTTTCAGCTGCGCCACACCATCTTGTTTCCATCGTAGATCCTGATGAAGATTTTGATGCGGCAAAATTTATGGAACTTGGAAGAAAGGCAGTTGATGATATCTGTTTAAGAGGAAATATACCAGTCGTTGTTGGTGGTACGGCTCTTTATATTAGGGCACTTATCAGCGGGATTTTTGATGCGCCGGGCAAAGATGAGAATTTAAGAAAAAAACTTATGGAGGAGGAAATTGGCAATTTGCATAAAAGACTTTCTGAAATTGATCCTGAGACAGCCGTGAGAGTAAACCAGAATGACAGGGCAAGAATAGTGCGTGCCCTTGAGGTGTATTATCTGACAGGAGAAAGACTTACAGTCCACCATAATAAGCATAAGTTTGAAGATGCTCCCTATGATTGTCTAAGGTTATGTCTTAACAGGGACAGGGAGGTTCTGTACGGACTTATTGAAAAACGAGTGGATAAAATGATGAAGCAGGGGTTTTTATGTGAGACCAAGGATCTTCTTGAAAAAGGTTATTCTCCACAGCTTAAGTCCATGCAGAGCATAGGTTATAAGCAGCTTGTTTCACATCTTACAGGACATCTTGCTCTTAAAGAAGCTGTTTTACAGATAAAAAGAGAAACCCGCCGTTTTGCCAAGAGGCAGCTAACCTGGTTTAGAAAAGAACCTGATATCGTATGGATTGAATTGCCTGAAAAGAGTTGTGTTATAATTGATAACATTAAAAAATTCTTGAGTATTAACAGATAAATATTTAGTATATAACTACTTATTATTTATTTTTCTTTTCGAATAGTGAAAACTTAACGGAAAGGACTCTTTTTAGGGAGAGTCAATTTTATAATTATAACAGGAAAATACATGAAAAAAAATTATAGATCCATTGTGCTCTCAATAGTTGCTCCCTTGTTGATTGTTATTTTTCCCGGGATGGCAATGACTCAGGATTTTAATGAAGCAGGTTATTTTGGAAGCGGTGTTGCAAAAATAAAGAACGGTAATGTCTCTGATGCAAGGAAAAATGCTTTTATTGATGCTCAAGAAAAAGTACTGGTTGCTGCGGTTGGTTCGCAGCTGTCTCTAAGGGAGATTTCAAAATATTTTCTAATGCTTAAAAAACTTTTTTTTGAAAAACCTGATATTTATCTGCAGCGTTTTAAATTAATTAGTGAAAACACTCTTTATGATATATATCAGGTAAATATTCAGGGCTTTGTCCAGCAGGATATGCTTAGGCAGGAGCTTGAGTCTCTTGGAATTCTCAGTTCAGAAAGAAAAAAGACAAAGGTCCTGATAATGATAGCTAAACAAGATCTAGTGTCGGCCAACGAAACAGCATGGTGGGAGTCAGGGCACCAGAGTGTATCATCAGAGGCAAGTATTTTTAATGAAAATCTTTCTAATTATTTCAAAGACAGCGGATTTGATGTAATAGATCCTTCTGTTGAAACGGCAAGGCAGACAAGCAGTATCAGTCCGGGAGTTGATGCGGATCCGGAAGAAGTAGCCAGATTCGCAGATGCTTTTGGCGCTGATATTGTGGTGATAGGAAGGTATGAGCTTAAAAAAATAGAAAGCCGAAGGTTGGCTTCGGTTGAGAGTATTCAGTGCGCTATAAGCGCACGAGTTGTTAGTGTAAGAAGTGCTTTTGTTCTTGTTCAGGCAGCTACTTATAAACTTGGGATGCATGTTGATGAATTGACGGCAACAAGACTGGCAATTAATAATGCCTGCACACATTTAGCCGGACAGATGGTTGAAAAGATATATTTAAACCTTAGGAATTCTAACTATTATGAGTTCAGGCTTACCCTAGACAAAGGTTCTGAAAAAAATGATGTTGAGAAATGGCTTGCCAGCCTTAAGAGGTTGCTTCCTGCTGTGGTGCCTAGATCAATTGAAAAAAAAGAAGGTGTATGGATAGTGAAGGCAGACATTTCTATGAAAAGGGTTGATCTGGTACAGAAGATTCTGAACCCTGGAGTAGAAGGATTCAGTTCAAAACTTATTTCAGCTGATGGGGAAGTAATTGAAATGAAAATAGTGCCTAAACAATAAGTTGTGAAAGAATAATGAGGTTTTAATGTCAATTTTAAAGGGTAAAGAGGTAGTGCTCGGTGTGACCGGCTGTATCGCAGCCTATAAAGCCGCGGAACTTGTTCGCCTGATTGTAAAGGAGGGAGCAAATGTTCAGGTAGTGATGACCGAGAGTTCAAAGGAGTTTGTTTCAGCACTTACCTTTCAAACTCTTTCCGGGAACCCGGTTATAACTGATATCTTTAGGCTTTTCTATGAAAAGGACATTGGGCATATTTCCCTTGCACAAAAAGCGGATATCCTGGTTGTTGCTCCGGCTACTGCAAATATTATCGGGAAGGCCGCCGGCGGGATAGCGGACGATATGCTGTCAACTGTTATTATGGCAACTAAAGCACCTCTACTTTTTGCGCCGGCAATGAATGTGAATATGTGGGAGAATCCGGTTGTTCAGAAAAACATAGGTCTTTTAAGAAGTCTCGGGCACTCTTTTGTTGAGCCAGTGTTTGGAGACCTTGCTTGCGGTGTTCAGGGTAAGGGAAGGTTGGCTGAGGTCAAATCGGTACTGGAGGAGATGAGAGTAGTTCTTTCTCCGAATGATTTTGCAAATAAGCGCGTATTGGTAACCGCAGGCCCGACTCAGGAGTCCCTTGATCCCGCCAGGTATCTTACAAATCCTTCAACAGGAAAAATGGGATTTGCGATTGCACGTGCTTTGAAGCGCAGAGGTGCGGATGTTACTCTTGTAACCGGGCCCACTGCAAATTCTTTACCTGTGGGCATTAAGTGTATAAAGGTTAAAACAGCCGAGCAGATGGCACTAGCGGTTAATAAATGTTTTGAAAATATGGATATTATTATTAAGTCTGCGGCTGTTGCTGATTACCGACCAAAGAAAGTGTCTTCCCAGAAGATTAAAAAAGATGGATCAGGGATTGTTCTTGATCTTGAAAAAACCCCTGACATACTGTCAGAGCTTGGGAAAAAGAAGGGCAAAATAATTTTGGTGGGTTTTGCAGCAGAGACTGAAAATCTGTTGGCAAATGCATCAGAAAAAATGAGAAAGAAAAATCTTGATATGATCGTTGCCAATGATATTAGCCGCAGTGATGTTGGCTTTGGTACTGAAGACAACCAAGTAACAATTTTTTTTCAGGACGGGACATCAGAGTCTTTCCCAAAGATGGGGAAAGACGAAGTGGCTGATCTTTTGCTTGACAGAATTTTATCCTTAAAAAGCACTTGTAGAGAATAAGAAAAGATGAAGACATCGGATCTTCCTGAAATACTGGAAAGCCTGAAAACACACTTTGAATACAGAAAAGCCTGCGGGCTCAATTGTTTTCAAAAACCAGAAGAACATAAGAGTACTTTGTCTGAAGATAATCAATCTCTTCTTGATAAGGTGATAGAAGAAATGGGAGACTGTAAAAGATGTAAGTTACATCCCACGCGTAAAAATATTGTTTTTGGTGTCGGGAACTCCAATGCAAGGCTAATGTTCGTGGGGGAAGCCCCCGGGTCTGAGGAGGATGAGCAAGGAATGCCTTTTGTGGGCAAGGCGGGCCAGCTCCTAACAAAGATAATTGAAGCAATAGATATTAAAAGAAGCGATGTTTATATTGCAAACATAATAAAGTGCAGGCCTCCTTCCAATCGTAATCCTGATGAAGATGAGATAACAACCTGTATCCCTTTCCTTAAAAAGCAGATCGAGATAATAGTTCCTGAGATCGTATGTACCCTTGGAAATATTGCAACCCGTTCGCTGCTTGAAACCGATATGGGAATTACAAAACTCAGGGGCCGATTTCATGAACGATCAGGTCTAAAAATAATGCCGACATACCATCCTTCCTACCTGCTTAGGGACCAGAGTAAAAAGAGGGAAACCTGGGAAGATATGAAAAAGGTAAAGAAAGAGTATTTTAAAGAATAGGCTTACTGCTGTCTGCTTACTTCAAAATCATGGGGGCGGTCATCGCTTAAGTCGACAATTGTGTATGCCAGTCTTTTAACTCCCAGATCTTCAAACATTTTTAGAATGTCAAGGTTGACTTTTTCCCTGACGAGTTCGTGATCTTTCCAAACAGTTGTTTTGGTAAAATAGTAGAGTCTTATGCTCCGTGCATTGTCCTCCAGCTCTCGAAAATTGACCATATGAAAATCCTGATGGATTCCTTCATTCTTTTCAAGGATGTTTCTGATCTCGGAAAGAACGAGTTCCATCTTCTGTGAAGATATGCCGGCTATTTTAAAGCTGTATTTGACCCTTCGTTTGAACATCTTAGACCAGTTTTTTATAATTGCGATGGAGATATCAGAATTGGGTACGATGGAAACCGTATTGTCAAAATTTCTAAAAATGGTACTTCTGACCCCGATATGCTCTACCGTAGCATCTATTAATTTACCATCATTAAGTTGTACCCAGTCACCTTCACGGAAAAGGTTGTCAATATAGATAATAGAACACCCAAACCAACAGGCGATAATATCTCTGAACACAAGACCCAGGGTGATTCCCATTCCGCCGAGAAGTCCAATGAGAGCAGCAGCTGTCATTCCCAGAAAGACTTCAGCTGATTTGATCAGAATAATGATAATCGCAGCAATTTTTATTGTTTTCGCAACATATGGCAGCAGAAGGTCATCAAGCTCCGTTTTTGTGCGGCGAGTGAATTTCCGGAAAAATGTAGTTATTATTTCAGCGCTTTGGTGAACAGACCAGCATATGATCACAACAAAGAAGAACTGGAGAAGTTTATATATCGTTTTATCTATTTCAGGGTTTATATAGGGGAGAAGGATCATTCGGCAAAGTATTATTCCTGCAAGCAGAATAAGAAGACCCAGTGGTTTTTCAGCAATTTCCAAAAGAGAATCGTCCAGAGGGGTTTCTGATTTTGAGGCCAGCTTTTTTAAGTATGACATTATAATATGCGAAAAAAGTTTCCGGCAGACTAGGGTTATCAGAATGATAATCATAACTGTTGCTAATTTGCTGCCCGGAATGCCAAATAAAATATTCTTATTATTTAAGAAGAGTACCAGATTGTCCATGGTTTTCTTGATAAGCTTTTGAGGTTTTTAATTTTTTGAAAGTTCAGTTTTAATTGTATTGTGGTCGTTTGTGTTATATTTCAGAATTGATTTCAAATTGTGAAAATTTTTTCTTCAATATCTGGGAAAAAACAGTTGTTTATTAATCGGTTATGCGAAGTGTTTTTCTTTTTATTTTGATGTCTATTACATGGCTCAATAAAATCTTTACTTCACAGGGGGTGTCCTGCTTAAAAGCGGAATCATTATTAAATTTCATTCCACGAAGACTTAAAATTCAAGCTTTTACTAGTATGGTGTTGTCCCCTGGTAGTTGAGTTGTCTCAAGTCCAAAGAATACCCATATTTTTGACCTTCGTTTCTGAGTTATACTATCAGCATATTTTAAGTTGAATTTTATTCCTATTATAGATAAAAATACAAAAATAACAAATGAAAAAGGATTATTAAGATATTCGAGGCTGACAAATGAAAAGATATGAGAAAGTAATAGAAGGAATACATAGAATTATTGGTGCTCGTTCAAACATTTACCTGATAGAAGGCAAAGATCTCATCCTAATTGACACGGGAATGCCGGGTGATGGAGATAAGGTTCTTGAAGTTTTGAAGGAACTGGGGTATCGGAATGAAGATTTGAAATACATTTTAATTACCCATGCCCATTTGGACCATGTGGGATCTCTTTCTTTTTTAAAGGAGTCAACCGGAGCAAAAATTATTGCCAGTGTAAAAGAGAAAGATTTTATTGAGGGAAGAAAAATGCTGTGCGGCATGAAAAGAGAGGGTTTTAGGGGAAAAATTTTCAAAATAATTCTTTTTATGCTTGAAAAGTTTGCAGCCCAATATGAGCCCGCAATAATTGATATTCCATTTGATGGAAATGAGAATAAGGGAATAGTAAAAGGTATAAAGATCATTAATTCGCCTGGTCATTCCGTGGGCAGTCTTTCTTATTTATGTTTGGTCAAAGATGCTGTTTTTACAGGTGATGCTTTAACCGGTGTTCCGGTTCCCGGACTTCCTATGAGAACTGGATGCTCTGATCATGATCAGGCGCTTGTTTCTGTTAAAGATATTTCAGAACTTCACTTTAATATAGCTTTGTTCGGTCATGGTCTTCCCGTGAAAGAGGATGCAGCTGCAGTTGTTAAATCTCTTTTACAGAAAAGATGTTAAGCAATATTTTGTAAATAGGATACTGCTGCGAAAACAGCTTATAAGGATATTAAACAGGTCTAAACGGTTGTGGGTAAGGTAGAATAAATGTTGTCAAAAATTTTGGAAATGCTTCTGAAAATTATCAACGCGGTAAAAAAGTATAGTTAATATTTCACAGGACTAAAAGTGGATTCGGAGTTGTTTAGACAGGAGACAGCCGGTTGTTTTGGATGTCTTTTCTTGTCAAAATTAACTTAGACTTTGTAAAACTGTTTATACCAGGCAATAAATTTTTTAATGCCCTTTTTTAAAGAGGTCTCTGGCGTGTAGTCTGTATCATTAATGAGGTCAGTGATATCCGCTCTTGTTTCAATAAGGTCACCGGGCTGTGTTGGCATCATTATTTTTTCAGCTTTTATACCCAGCTCTTGTTCAATTGTTTGAATGAGCTCTATCAGGGTACAGGAAGCATTGTTACCTATATTATATATTTTGTAAGGTGAGGGGCTGGAGGAAGGGTCAGGGTTTTTTCCGTCCCATTTTGGGTTGCCCTCCGGTATTCGGTTCAATGTTCTTAGGAGTCCACTCGTGATATCATCAATATAGGTGAAGTCCCGCTTCATTTCGCCTTGGTTAAAGACATTTATGGGTTTTCCTTCAAGGATTGATTTAGTGAATAGCATGGGAGCCATGTCAGGTCTTCCCCATGGGCCGTAGACAGTAAAAAAGCGGAGGCCTGTTACTGGAAGGTTATAAAGGTGACTGTAGGAATGCGCCATAAGCTCATTGCTTTTTTTTGTTGCAGCATAAAGGCTGATGGGATGGTCAATGTTTTGGTGGGTGGAAAAAGGCAATGTTTGATTAAGGCCATATACACTTGAGCTGCTTGCATAAACCAGATGTTTTATGTCAAAGTGCCTGCAGGCCTCAAGGATTGTCATGAAGCCAACAATGTTGCTATTTATATATGAATATGGATTTTCAAGGGAATATCTAACACCAGGCTGTGCAGCGAGATTGCACACCATGTCAAACTTGTTTTTTTGAAAAAGCTTGAAAATACTTTCTTTATCCTCAAGGCCTAGCTTAATAAATGTGTAGTTGTCGTGTTTGTTACTTTTGATTATTTTCCCGTATTTTATTTCTTCTGAGTAAATGCCGGATTCTTTAAGTCTGCCCAGCTTAAGTTTAGCGGCATAATAATTGTTAATATTGTCTAGACCGATTACTTCATCGCCGTTTAGTAGCACCTTTTCAGCAAAGTGGTAACCGACAAATCCTGCAGTTCCTGTTATGAGGATTTTTCTAGACATCTTTATGGGTAGAATTAAAAATGTTTCATTAGTGGTTTGCCGATTGCAGATACGTTGAATCCGATTTTAAAAAGTTTTTCATGGTCAAGGATGTCCCTGCCGTCAAAAATAAAAGCAGGTTTTTCCATTAATTCAAATATCTTTTTATAATCTAGGTCTCTATATTCATTCCATTCTGTAAGTATTGCAATAGCGTGAGCATCTTTTGCAGCTTCATAAGGGTTTTCTGTAAACTGTACAGAGGATATGTCTTCTTTTAAGTATGGCTTTAACTCTTCTTTGGCGTTTCCAATAGCTTTTGGGTCGGTTATAGTCAGTTTTGCGTGTTCGTTTATCAGGTGGCGTGCAACATATATTGCCGGTGATTCTCGTGTATCTCCCGTGTTTGCTTTAAAAGCAAAACCGAAAAGAGCAACATTTTTTCCTGAGACAGTATTAAACATAAGTGTTATCATGTTTTTCACAAAACGTTTTTCCTGATAGCTATTTATTTTAACAACACTTTCCCAGTACCTTGCTACTTCATGGAGTCCATAGGATTCGCAGATATAGACCAGGTTTAAGATGTCTTTTTTAAAACAGGAACCACCAAAGCCTACACTGGCATTTAAAAATTTATTACCGATTCTTGAATCGGTTCCGATGGCATTTGATACTTCTGAAATATTTGCCTCTGTTTTTTCACACAAGGCAGAAATACTGTTGATTGATGAAATGCGCTGAGCAAGAAAGGCATTTGCCACAAGTTTTGAAAGTTCAGCGCTCCATAGGTTGCTGGTAAGGATTTTATTACGGGGTATCCAGTTTGCGTAGATGTCCACAACTTCGTTTCTGGCCTTTATCCCGCTTGCTGTTTCGCGAGACCCAATAAGAACACGGTCTGGGTTTTCAAGGTCTTTTATTGCGGAACCTTCAGCAAGAAACTCAGGATTCGAAAGTATATCAAAGTGAATGCCTTTGGTGTTGACATTCAAAATTCTCTCCATGGCATATGCAGTCCTTACCGGCAGAGTACTTTTTTCAATTATTATCTTATCAGATTCTGAGGCATTCATTATGCTTCTTGCTGTTTTTTCCCAAAACTGAAGATCGGCTGCTTTCCCCTCTCCCTCCCCATATGTTTTTGTGGGGGTGTTCACGGAAACGAAAATTATGTCTGCTTTTTTTATGTTTGAATCTATATCTGTTGAGAAAAAAAGATTTTTACCCCGGACCAGTTTAACCACTTCAAGTAACCCCGGTTCATAGATGGGAAGATCATCAGTCTGCCATGCGTCGATTCTAGCCGCGTTGATATCAACTATGGTTATTTCATACTGAGGACATTTTTGAGCTATCATTGCCATTGTGGGGCCGCCAACATAACCCGCACCTATACAAAGTATTCTTTTTTTAAATTCTTTTTCAGCCATCTAAGTAATCCTCATATTATTAATATGATTTGAGTAAGCCTACCAATACAATATATCAACATATTAATGTTATATCAATTAAAGAATTGGTTTTAAATGCTTAAAATAGAATAATACTTTCTATGGAATCAGATATATACTATTACGGTTTATTCAATATATGGATTTAAATACAAACAATCATTTTATGGTTTATTTGCCTAATAGGTCTTCCGGTAGAAAGATTACTTCTCTTTCAAGTGATATGCCAAATTCTTCAAATACACGTTTTTGTCCTGTTTCTATAAGATTTTTTATATCACTGCTTGTTGCATTACCTAAATTTATTATCCAGTTGGCGTTTTCGCGGCTTATCATAGCTCCTCCTGATTTTACTTCTTTCATGCCTGATTTTTCAAGCAGCCATCCAGCGGAATGGCTGCTGTCTTTTGGGTTTTTAAATGTTGATCCGAATGTCCGACTGTTTTGAGGTTGTTTGCTGCATCGAAGTAAAATAAGCTGTTTTAAAGCTTTACTGGCTTTTTTTGTTGGCTGGTCAATTTTTTCTGGCAGGAAAAAGTTGCTTTCTATTATTATTTTATTTGAATTCTTTATTCCGCTTTTCCGGTAGCCAAAGTCCATTTCCTCAAGCGGAAACTCCTCTTCCTTTAAGGTTTCGGGATCAAGTATGAGTGCTGATAAAAAATGGTTCTGTATTTTTGCATTATCATTAATGCCCGCGTTCATTGTTACGGCACCGCCAACCGTTCCAGGGATAACGCCCATATACGAATAACCCTCATGTCCATGCTCAGCAATTTTAGAGCCGAGTCGCATAAGGGGTACACCGGCACCTGCCAAAATCTTATTCTTCCTGTAGTCGAATGAGAATGATTTGAACCCGGCTCCAAGTCTTATTGTAACCCCTTTAAATTCAGCATCATTAATCAGCACGTTGGAACCGTTTCCAAGTAAATAAAAGGGCAGGTCATTTTCTTTTGAAAAAGTAATGGTTTGTTTCAGCTCCTTCAGCGTGTTTACTTGAGCATAAAACTGGGCCATGCCCCCTGTTTTTATCCTTGTTAGAAGGGAAAGCGTGTAATGTTTTTTAAAGAACCCAGGAATTTCTTTTAAAAGGCTTGTATTCATTTAACTTCTCAGAATGGTATCGGCTTGTTTTTATTTTATAACGCATCAAACTATGATAGCATTTTCTTATTATAAAGCATAGAATGTGAAAATGAAACAGGCAAAGATTAAAAAAATTGAAGCATATCCTTATTCCATTAATAGGAGTTAATAAAAATGAATATTCCCCTGTCAAATCCTGATATTACTTCAAAAGAAAGAAAAGCAGTCACTGAAGTTTTAAAAAGTTCTGAGCTGTCTTTAGGGCCAAGACTTATGGCGTTTGAGAAGCTGGGGGCTGACTTTGCAGGAAGAAAGTACTCTGTAGCGGTTAATAGCGGGACAAGTGGGTTGCATCTCATTGTGAGGTCACTTAATATATCGAAAGGTGATGAAGTGATAACAACTCCTTACAGCTTTATAGCATCTGCAAACTGCTTTCTCTTTGAGGGGGCGCGTCCTGTATTTGCTGATATTGATGAAGAAACTCTTAATATCTCCCCATCAATTACTACTGAGATATTG
Source organism: Pseudomonadota bacterium (assembly GCA_024640785.1). Taxonomy (GTDB): domain Bacteria; phylum Desulfobacterota; class WTBG01; order CAIYCZ01; family CAIRTM01; genus JAHEEI01. The sequence goes on along the minus strand of JAHEEI010000022.1, from coordinate 11,813 downwards.
AAAAAGAAAAAAAGTGAAAAAGTGAAAGCAATTCTCGCGGTGGATGTTTTCGGACATCCTGCTGATTGGGATGCTCTATACGATATATCTGATAAGTATAACCTTAAACTGATTGAGGACAGCTGCGAAGCAATAGGTGCTGAATATGTAAGTCCGGAGGGACTGAAGAAAAGAAGATGGAAGAAAAAAAAGATGACCGGTTCTTTTGGAGAGGCGGCTGTGTTTGCGTTTTATCCGAATAAACAGATAACAACAGGTGAAGGCGGTCTTATCTTGACGGACAGTAAAAAAATATATGACCTGTGCCGCAGTATGCGGAATCAGGGCCGTGATTCGGATAACAGGGTTGCCGGTCATTTCCGGCTTGGGTATAATTACCGGCTTAGCGATATTAGCTGTGCGCTTGGGATTTCTCAGCTCCATAGACTTAATGATATTATTAAAAAAAGAGAAAGAGTTGCCCAGTATTATAACCGAAAGATCAGCTCAATTGGTTGTATAAATCCTCTTTCATCTCTTCCCAATGTAAGGATGAGCTGGTTTGTTTATGTGATCAAACTTGAAAAAGGTTTTAATAAAAAAGATCGTGACAGTATCATGAAAAAGCTCAAGCAGAGGGGTATTTCATGCAGTACATATTTTATCCCTATTCATCTTCAGCCATTTTATCAAAAGGAGTTTGGGTACAAAAGAGGTGATTTCCCAGTTTCAGAGTCAGTATCGGACCGGTCAATTGCCCTGCCGTTTTATAGCAATCTAAAACGTGTAGAAGTTGACTATATTACTGACAGTTTAAAGAGGATACTCGAATAGCCTTATTTTTCAGTTTGTTACCGGATTTTGATTTTGGAATGTCTTGATGCAAGACTGAAAATAATTTGTTAATATATGAGGTGAGGGTTAACGTATTTTTTGTTCGGATATTGTTGCTTCGGGCACCATTTTTTTAAGTAGTTGACGGATTTTTGCTCTATTGTCTTCTGGATCTTCAAGGACTCTTTTAATATCTTCAGTTAGCTCTAGAAATTCTGATATTTCAAAACTTGTTTTTGTTTTGTTAAGGCATTTTATTTTATTGTGCTGGGTAGACAATATATTTTCCCCCTCCCAGTAGAGCTCCTCGTGGAGTTTTTCACCTTCCCTTAACCCGATGAACTCAATATTAATATCTTTGTAGGGCACCAGACCTGAGAGTTCAATCAGGTGTTCAGCAAGTTTGGTGATATTGGCAGGTTTTCCCATATCCAGCAGATATATCTCCTTGCCACTTCCCATTGATCCTGCCAGAAGTACCAGGTGAACAGCTTCTGGAATGGTCATTAAAAATCTCGTAGTCTCTGGATGGGTTACGGTTATGGGACCGCCAGAACTAAGCTGTTTTTTAAAAAGCGGTATAACACTTCCACTGCTCCCAATGACATTTCCAAATCTTACCGAGATAAATTTAACAGAGGTGTTTTTATAAGTCTGAAGGAGTTTCTCCGTCATTCTCTTGGTGGAACCCATTATGCTGGAAGGATTAACTGCTTTATCGGTTGAGATAAAGATCAGTTTTTTTATACCATATTTTACACAAAGGTCGCCAAGAACCTTTGTGCCGAAGAAGTTATTCTTTACAGCTTCTGCGGGATCTCTTTCCATAAGGGGTACATGTTTGTAGGCTGCCGCATGGTATATAATGCTGGGGTTATATTTTTTTAGTATGCGGTCAAGTTTATTTTGATTAAGGATGTCTCCGATAACGGAGACAATTTTTAGACCCGGGACTTTTTTTTCTATTTCAATATCTTTATAGTATAAGTTGTTTTCGTCGCGGTCATACATGATGAGTGTCTTCGGACGAAACTCTGCAATCTGCCTGCAGAGTTCGGAACCGATTGAGCCGCCTGCACCGGTTACAAGTATTGTCTCTCCAGTAAGGTCGTTTGTAAGCGGATCTTTCTTATCATCAAAGGATATGGCTGGCCTGCCGAGGAGCTCGTCCGGTTTAACATCCCGCATCTGGCTGAAAAATGTTTTGCCTGATATTACCTTTGAAATTCCTGGAAGGGTTTTATATGATATGTTTGCCTCATCGCAGAATCTAAATATTTCCTGGAGGTCTTTAAAGGCTGCTGAAGGCATTGTTACGAGTATCTCTTGTATGTTGTGGAGTTTGACAAGAACTGGTATATCATAATGTGTTCCAAGAATAGGAAGGTTTTTTATTTTATGTCCCTTTTTTGCGGGGTCATCATCTATGAATCCAATAGGCTTAAGGTTGAGAGCATTGTTGCTGCGTATTTCGTTTAATACTGTGATGCCGGTTTTACCTGCACCTGCGATAAGTATTTTCTTTTTCTCACCTTTTTGCTTTCCGGATTCATATTTTTCTATTACAAGCCTTGTGATTATTCGTATGCCGCACAACATTACGAAAATTAAGATTGTATCCATGATAAAAACTGAACGCGGGAAACCGGTTAAACCGTAAATAAATACCACTGAGATAATGAAGCATACAGCGCTTACTATAGCACCCATAGCTATTTTCGTTAGGTCTTCTATGCTTACATATCTCCACCATCCGTCAAATAATCCAAGATAATAAAAAATCACTAGTCTCAGAAAAAGTAATATTGGGAGAGTTTTTAGAAAGTTGTCAATTTGTAAGGGAGGAATATTAAAGTCAAACCGGAGATGAAAGGAAATATAATAGTTGAGGGGTATTAACAGGGTCTGTATTATAATAACGGAGCCGCGTCCCCAGTCAAACCCAAAATTATTTGTTTTATTTATATTCTCCTCTTTTTGGGGCACTGTTTTATAACCTGTATTTAAGTATTTAAGAAATGCTATTAACCTATCCCATCGTTATAATTTTTAAAAATATAATAAGATATCAGATAATAATTAAGTTGTCAAAAAATAATTCTAATCTGATTAAATATACATAATTAAAATAAAATAGAAGAAAAAGCATAATATTAATATAAGTATTTAATTTATTAGGGTTTATTCAGAGTCTTTGTCTATGAAAAATTTAAGTAATGCATTGTATAAGTCAATGGATACAGGCTGGGAATTTTTCAGGACTTGACCCGGGAATTTTATTAATACAGCTGGCATTGGTGTATGTACCAATAAGTATTCAGTGGAGTTCTTTGTTTTGCAGTTCATGTGTTTAAATATTTCACCCAGTTGAAAACATATTTTATGTGCAAGCCGTTTTCCACTTTCACTTCTGAAATAATGTTCGATTGATAATTTTTTGTAATTTTCAAATGAAATAAAAATATCAGCATCTGTTAATGATGCCATAGTTGCTCTTTTTGCTTTAGAGGGGGGAGACCCCTTTTCCCAGGTTAAAATTACTTTTCCTCCGGCATCCTCTATTTTTTTCTTAAGCTCAAGAATAAGCGGGAAAGTCGAATTGTCTTTTCCTGCCGGATCAAGAATGATTTTTCTGTTAAAGAAGATTCCTTTATCGATCGGTTCTAATATGAGGTTTTTTAGGGTTGTCTCGCCGGGGTTGAGTTCCGGATATATTTTTTTTGGAGAATATCCTTTTTTTTTAAATTCATAACAGACTTTTCCAGCTATTTGGGAGCTGTCATATACAAACCCTGTGGAGTCTGAAAGGCCAAAAAGTGTTTTATTTTTAAAAACGTTTACGTTGACAACAGGACGACCAAAGGTATCTCTTAAGGTTGCCATGAAGTAAGAGCTTTTTACTCTACCACAGTCTATGGATGCTTCTGATATGACTTTGCCTGCTATTGCAATCAGCTTTACTTTCTGCGGTATTTCGGGAGGAATAAAGATTGCAAGTGCTTTTCCCGATTTTGTAAACACGCTTCTTTGCAGGAAAAAGCCGCTTGATGCGGAAAGAATGATTTCCGTATTCTCTGCAACAGGTCTTCCGAGTCTGTCAAAAACTTCAATGTCAACAGGGTTTCTAGCAGTTCCATTAGCAGGCATGGATGGGAAGCGTGGTGTTGTTATTATTTTTGCCGGGGCGAGTGAAACATTAAAAGAGAAACATTCTTTTTTTGAGATGTTTCCGTTACTGTTCCTTGCAGTTAGGCAGAAGGTGTGAACTCCGTTGTTTAATGGTTTGGCCGGAATGAAAGAAACAGTTTTACGGTCATAATTAAAGGACTTAATATTTCTGTTGTCAACTGTTATGAAAATATCTTTTTTTAATACAGAAGTTTTTTTACTGCCGGGATCAATATGAGCTCTCAATAAAGGCTTAGCTGCTTCAGGGATGATATTTTCAGGTTCAAGGAGGGTTATTTCAGGGATGCCTTTACTGAAATAGTCAATTATCCCAAGAAAATAACCCTTTGCTTCCCGCATAGCTGTTCTTTGGAATGAAAGCTCTTTTTCATTTGTTTTGCTGGAGATAAATGATGCTTCTCCCAGTATTGCGGTTGCTTCAGTATTCCTCAGAACATGGTAATTCCCAGGAAGGACGGATGCGCTATCCGAAGCAAGTTCTCCTTTTAGATATTTTATGATTGATTGTGCTGCATCACGTGACTTGCCTGAATCAGATGTTTTATGGAAGATTATTAGGCTGTTCATGTTTTTGTTTTTTTCAGATGCATTATGATGAATGCTTATGAAAAGATCTGCACCGTGCATGTTGCCTACTTCAGCACGTGCCCGCAGATCTTTTTTTAGGGTAAAGTCCTTCCCTTTATAAACGCTTGAATCAGTATGCCGGGTAAGAACAGGTTCTGCTCCGGCTGCCTTTAAAAGACTCCAGAGATGAAGGGCAACCCCAATATTTACTTCAGATTCTTTTAAACCTTTTAAACCCACTGCTCCTTTTTCGATTCCTCCGTGACCTGGATCGATAACGATTATCTTTCCCTTTATGGGGGAAGTGTCAATTCCTTCAAAACTGAAGAGAGCAGGGGGTGGAAGTCTGTAGCGTGAACATCCACAGAAAAGAAATGAAAAAAGAGTTAGGATTGTTAGGATAAAGTATGGACTTTTTTTTAAAAGTTTCATATTTATTATTTCAGCATCTTTGCTGAACTGGGATAATTAATGCTTAATTATTTTGTCATTGTTTAGTCTTTTATTTATAATGTAGACGATTTTTTATCAAGAAAAATCTGATTTTATTTATTAGGGTTTTATGGTTTGAAAAGGGATTTTTATGTTTGATGTTTTAATTAAAGGTGCAGCTCTTATTGATGGTATCGGTCAAAAAGCTAAAGTAGAGGATGTGGGGATCAGAGGAGATTCTATAGTTGAGGTTGGACAGATCGAAAGTATTGCAGCAAGAGAAATTTTTGACGGGCGAGGTTATTTTTTATGCCCTGGCTTTATTGACGCACATTCCCATTCTGATTTTAATATTTTGGCGGAGCCTTTTGGTGGATCAAAGATAAGACAGGGGGTTACAACCGAGGTGTGCGGTAACTGTGGGCTTTCTGCTGCTCCTCTTTTGGGTGACTATAAAAAACAGCGTGAAAAAAGTGTAAAAGCTCTTGGTGTTGATATCACCTGGTCTGATTTTAAGGAGTACAGAAAGGTTGCTGAAGGAAAAGGTCTTCCCTTAAATATTGTACCGCTTATCGGTCATGGGAACTTAAGGGGTGCTGTGATAGGCTATAAAAACAGGAAAGCATCAGCTTATGAAATAAATGAGATGAAGGTTTTGCTTGAAAAAGAAATGAAAGAAGGAGCTTGGGGTCTTTCAAGCGGGCTTATTTATCCGCCGGGTGTTTATGCCGGGCAGGATGAGCTGATTGAACTTAGCAATATTGTAAAAGAGTTTAATGGCGTTTACACCTCTCATATCAGAAGTGAAAGTGATCATTTAATTGACGCGATTGACGAGGTGATTGCCTTAGCAAAAGAGACAGGTGTTTCCTTGCAGATATCACACTTGAAGACTATGGGAGAAAAAAACTGGAACAAGCTCCCCCTTGTTTTTGAAAAGATAGAGCGGGCCCTTGATGAAGGAATGGATATTACGGCAGACAGGTATCCCTATATAGCGGGAAGCACAGGCCTTGACGCAATCCTTCCTGCCTGGGCCTGTGCCGGCGGAGCAGATGCGGAAATTGAAAGAATAAGACAGGGCTCAAATAGGAAAAAAATCTTTTCAGAGATACTTATGACGGTTTCTGAAAAAGAGATTGCGGAAACAATTATGATCGCAAGGGTAGTGACGGGAAAAAACAGATACCTTGAAGGCAAATCTATTGGAGAGGCTGCGCAGCTAAGGGGACAGCATGTAAAAGACGCACTTTTTGACCTGTTGGTTGAAGAGGAGCTTGATATTGATGCTATTTTTTTTAGTATGAATGAGGATAATTTAAGAGATATCTTGAAGAAAGAATACGTTATGCCGGGATCCGACGCATCGGTATGGGGGACTTCCGGTCTTCTTGCAAAAGGAAAACCACACCCCAGAGCTTTCGGGACATTCCCCCGCTTCATAAAGAAGTATGTTATGGAACAAAAACTGTTTGAGATTGAAGCAGCAGTAAAAAAAATGACAGTACTTCCCGCTGAAAAATTTGGGATAGCAGATCGTGGTAAGATAAAAAAAGGTTTAAAAGCAGATATCGTTATATTTGATCTGGACAAAATTGTTGATCGTGCTACCTATGATGATCCTCATCAATATCCTGACGGGATTATCAATGTTATGGTGAACGGAAAATGGGTTGTGAAAGAAAATAACTTTACAGAGGAAAAACCGGGAAAGGTCCTTTTAAAGAACTAAGGGGTTTTTAGATCTTTTATTAAGAGCAGTCGTTTTTCTATAAATAAGAGGAGATACTTAGTCTTTTTGTTTATAGGGTTCCATCGAAAGGTTTGACATGTCTATGGAAAAAATATAACATATATTGCGAATTGATAACGTTTTGAAGGAGTTTGCTGTGAAAATAAACAGAAGAATGGCTCAAAAAATAATTACGGTCAGTCCTGATGCCAATGTTCTGGATGCTTTAAACGTGCTGCATCAGAACTCTATCAGACACCTTCCTGTTATGGACGGTAAAAAGTTCGTAGGTTTTCTGTCTGAGTCTGATATCAGGCAGGTTCTTTTGCTGCCTGGCGGAAAGGATATGAAAATTGAAGAGGTTATGAATCGGGAGCCAATAACCATTGGCCCTGAAGATAACCTTGAGGATGCGGCAAAGCTTATTCACCATTACAAAATTGGAGGTCTGCCTGTTCTTGATGCGGGTAAACTGGTGGGTGTTATCACTGTAGGTGATATTCTTGCTGCTTTTATTGAGATTATGGGTGTCCTTCAGGCCAGCTCGAGAATTGATGTTGTGCTCGGTGAAAAACCTGAAGCTTTTGAAGATCTGTCTCGTCTGATCAAGGCGGAGGGTGGTGAGATAATAAGTGTGGGGATGGGAAGTCTTCCAGAAGAAAAAAGCAATATCTGTTTTTTCCGCCTGAAAAAGTGCGATGTGGGACGCATTGTGGATGTGATAGAAAGTAACGGTTATGAGGTTGGAGATGTTATCGCATAAGAAATTCAAATTTTTGAATGTCAAAATGAGAACTTATTATAAAGTTATTCATGTTCCATCCTAAACCTTGTCCATTAACTTAATGTGGAATTTCTATAGAAGAAGATAATATTTTTTAGGAAAAATGATGACGGTAAAAAGAAAACCAGCCATAAAAAAGACAGAAGTTAGACTCCTTGAGGTTTTTGCCAATCCTAGCTCAAATCGTGATTATGAGATTGAGATAGAAGCCCCTGAATTTACTTCGTTATGTCCAAAAACTGGGCAGCCTGATTTCGGAGAGGTTGTAGTAGTTTATATCCCGGACAAAAAATGTATGGAGCTTAAGAGTTTTAAATATTATCTGCAACAGTTTAGAAATAAAGGAATATTCTATGAAGAAATTACAAACAGGATTCTTGATGACATGGTCAAGGCCTGCTCGCCAAAGTTTATGGAAATTACTACCAGATGGCGGCCAAGGGGAGGAATTTCCACCAATATAACCGCGGTTTATAGTAAAGATGAGGATTAAAAACGCTTTTAAACCTTTATGGCCGTTTGGCTACCTCCCATAAAAAATTCCTATCTGTTCAGCAACATATTCTATCTGCGCTTTTTCTAGTTCAGGGAAAACTGGAAGTGCAAGAGTTTCGTTCGAGGCTTTTTCTGATTCGGGAAAATCACCTTCTTTGTATCCAAGGAATTTAAAACATTCCTGCAGGTGAAGTGAAAGAGGATAATATATGGCGCATCCTATTTCTTTTCTTATAAGATGTTCTTTAAGTTTGTCACGGTCTTTTGTTCTGATCACGAATTGGTTGAATACGTGCTTAAAGCCTTCTCCTGTTTGTGGAGGAGAGAGATACTCAAGCAGTCCCTGTTCTTTAAAAAGTTTCTTGTATAGCCCGGCATTTTCAGTACGTTTTTCTGCCCACGAGTCAAGATAGGGCAGCTTTATCAGAAGTACAACAGCCTGAAGAGCATCCAGCCTTCCATTCATGCCCACATACTGATGAAAATATGTTTCACCCATTCCGTGCATTCTAAGACTTTTTAATTTCGTTGCTGTTTCCTCGTTTTTTACGACTATCATTCCACCGTCACCGAAACAGCCGAGGTTTTTAGAGGGAAAGAAAGAAAGGCAGCCGAAATCTCCCATTGCGCATGATTTTTTCTCCTCATTTTTAATGCTGCAGGAAGCCCCTAAAGCCTGGGCAGCATCTTCGATTACTGCGATATTATATCTTTTTGCAATTTCAAGTATGGGTTCCATGTCAGCGCACTGGCCATACAAATGAACAGGTATTATTGCTTTTAACTTAGTTTTTTCCTGTTTAGAAAGAGAATCAATAAGGGATTCAAGCTTAACAGGATCAATGTTATAGGTGACAGGATCAATGTCCGCAAACAAAGGTTCTGCATTCAGCCGGCAGATAGAGCCCACAGTCGCAAAAAATGTATACGGGGTGGTTATTATTTTATCACCCGATTTTATGTTCAGGGCCATCATGGAAAGCAGCAGGGCATCAGAGCCTGAATTTACCCCCACTGCATATTCTGCTCCACAGTAAGAGGCTATTTCCAGTTCAAGCTTTTCAACATTGGGTCCAAGGATAAAACTTTGACTGGTTATGACTTCGTCAAGCGATAACATTATCTCATTTTTTATTGACTGGTACTGGGGCTTCAGGTCTAAAAGGGGTACTTTCATCAGATGTGATCTCCTGTTTATAGGGGGCTTACTATTTTAAACTAAACAGTATAAGCAATTAATGACTTATTTACAATAGATAAAGTAAAACAGTATTTACTGTGGAATAAACTCGAAAAAAATTGATATTTGCTAAAAGTGTATTATGTCCTATCCTTCACAGCTCAAGGTCAAGCCTTATGTGTTTTGGGCAAACTTTTTTACACAAAAAAACATTATGAAAACCAGGCACAGTGTTGAAAAGGTCATTGGGTAAAATAATGCTTTAATTGAGGAAAATTCAATGACCCATCCGGTAATGAGTGGTCCGGCGATACTTCCAAGCCCATAAAAAAAACTGAAAGAAGCATTGGCAACGCCCATTTTATCCGGAGTGACAATATCGGCGATGTGGGCAAGAGCTATTGGGTACAGAGCGCCGGCAACCAGACCCACCATAAAACACAAAAAACAAATGGAAAGATAGCTGTCAAAAAAATTAAAACTCAGTGTTGTAATCAGAAGAAGAACTGCACAGCCTTTTAAGACGGTAAGTTTTCCCAGTTTGTCAGCAAGTTTGCCTGCAGGGTAGGGTGATGCTATTCCGCCTGCTGCAAAAACGGTAAAAACAATACCGATTTTTTTGCTCCAGATGCCAAGATCTGCCAGGTATAGAGAGAGAAAAGACCCGATCGATACTTCAACAACAGCGTAACAGGCACCAGCCGAAAGGGGAACAATCAGGGGGCCGATCATCCGGGAAAACCCCCACTTGTTTTTTTTAACCGGAACGGGAACGTTGTCATATCCAAAGATCAGAATCATAATAGCAGCTAAACAGAAGGAGCTGCCGAAGAAAAAGGGCATTTGGAAGTTAATGGCATACAGACTTGTGCCGATTATGGGGCCGATTGCAAATCCTGCTGCGAATACAACACCGTAAATACCCATGTTGGTGGCTCGTTTTTCGGGGGGCGAAATGATATTAATGGCTGCTTCAGTTGGAGCAAAAAGGAGTGCGGTTCCTACTCCCTGTATGGTCCGGATCAGATAAAAAAGTGAAGGTCCGGTCAAAAACGGCATAACCAGAAATCCCAGACCGAAAATAGAAAGTCCACAGATGATCAATATTTTTGAACCCATTTTATCAATTAAGCGTCCAAGAAGAAGTGTTGTCAGGGTAAATGATAGGAAATAGGAAGTTTGGATCTGACCGATGGCGGCAGAAGAAGCGCCGATTTCTTTAAGCCGCAGAGGGAGCACCGGTGATACAAAACTCATCCCGAATGCAAGGAAAAATACAGTTATAAATATGGCAACAAGTCCGTGTTTCATAACTTTATATTTATCATTAACCGTAGAAAAGTAAAACTGAAAAACCAGAGGATCTGTTTAATGATAGATTTAAGGTTTGTTTATTGCTCTCTTTTTTAAATCAATCTTTCTGTGCTTACCCGCATCTTTACCTTGACAAGAGAGCTGTAAAGTCGGTAGCGTTAAATAAGGGTATAGCGATAAATACACTTCAGATACCTTTAGCTTTGCTTTCCCCTGTTTTTATGAAAATACAGTTTTTGTAATTGTTTAAATGTGAAATGAGTGTTTTGGATTGGGGAGTAAAGCGGAGCGGGGGAAGTTAAAGTAAAAGGTTAATGGGGAAGGATTAAGTAATGTTGTGTTAATATATATTAACAGTCTATAGAATTAAATTACACATAAAATATCATTTCGACAATAATTAATTGAGGAGTGGCAAGATGGGAGAAATAAAAAAGGAAATAGAAAAGTATCTAAAAAAACACAAGTACTGTGTACTTTGTACCTGCAGCAATGATGATTCTCGTGCAACTTCTGTGAGGTACGAGGTCGGAACAGACCTTATGGTTATCATCTATTCTGAAAACTATACCAAAAAGTTCAAACTCCTTAAAAAGAACAAAAAAGTTGCGCTTGCGCTCCATAACCAGAGTATGCCCTACAAAGGCCTGCAGCTCTGGGGAACTGCCGAAGTCGTTACCCCGGAGGATCCGAGGCATTTTGAATATCTTCCCAAAAGAGCAAAAAAGAGTGAAAAAATAAGAGAGGCCTGCAAAGTTTTAAACCTTATTCTGGTAAAGCCGGAAAGGATCGTAATGCTCGGTCAGCTCAGTTCGTTAGGCAGATATTTACTCTGGACGAAAGATAAAAGGGGAAAAGAAAAAGAGAGTGCGGTTAACACACCGCTTGAAATGAGTAAGCTGTAGACAGTTTGGAACATCAGAGAATATTGGTGTGACATATGCTTGAGATTGGCTTTGCTTCAACAGGTTTTTAATACCCTTAAGACAATTCCCAGCTAAGAGACACCCCAAGTTTTTTTAATGGCATCATGGAGTCCTTCAATTAGCTTTTTTCTGGTTTTGAAGTAACAAGGATTAAAAGTCCGATTACAGATACCAGAACGATTGAAACAATACCGAGTCCGGTAAAAATAGTTTCGATGCCAAAGGATGTTTCAACTTTTTTGATGGCTTTTACAGACAAAGCTCCCACGCCAAAGGTGAAGATAAACTTTAATCCGTAGGCAGTTGAAAGAAATTTTTTAGGGGTTAACTTTGCCACCAGGGTATTTTCTATAGGCTGGGTTCCCAAGAGAAAAAAGAAAT
>JAHEEI010000021.1 GCA_024640785.1 Pseudomonadota bacterium | reverse complement strand
AATCATATGACCGAATATTTGTTTGAGGAACTTGTAAAATTCTAGTTTTGGGGTTAAAAACATAATTAGAATACTGGGGAAGAATGCCATAACTGTCCGTTCCCAGACCACCAACAGCATAATAACCTTCATCATTTGTTGTTACCGTAGCGACTGTCGTTGCTGTGCCACAGGAATAAACATTAATATCTATGGTGACACCGCCCTGAACCTCTCCTGAGATAGTTCCGTAAATGGTATTATTATCACAAAAATCACCGATACCGTCATTGTCAGAATCTTCTTGGTTGGGATTGTAGTGGTCTGGGCAATTATCAATGCATATCCCTAAGCTAGCAGGATCAGTATCTTGATAAGAGTCACCATCTGCATCAGGGCCAGGGTCAAGGGGATGGTTGTTCCGGTTATTGGCGTACATACATGAACAGTAGCACGGACTCGCATTACCGTTAATTAAATCATCTTCAGAATCGCCGCAGGCAGAGCAAACAATCATCCAGTAGGGCGGCATAGCCCAAGTATTAGAAGCCATAAATATATAAAATACTAATAATACATTATTACCAACAATAAATGATTTTAGCAGATGATTTATTTTCTTCATAACTTCTCCTGAATAGAACTGGTTATAATTTTATTCAATAATCGTTTTCCCTCAATGTTAAAGCACGGACATTATTGAATTTAATTAAGCATTATTAGCTTATTCTTATTTAATATTAGTCTATATTTAACAGAACACAAGTTCAAGAATATTTTATATTAATTCAATAGACTTGTTAAAAATTATATAAAATATAAAGTCAAATGTCTATAAAGGTTTACACCTATATAAATCTGAGAGTTTGAAAAGGACATTATTTAGATTTGCTTTGACTCTGTTTAGAATGCTTTATATAGCTAAAGACTGAAATTTGAAGGGATAGACCCAACATTGGTAAGGACTGAACACGAACATCCTTCCTCTATTGTTATTCAGGAATGTCTATAGAAAGTGCGGATGAAAAATGGCAGCCAGAAAAAGCTTTCAGCATATAAACTAAATGTTAATGGAATGAACGATAACTTTCGTCCATCCGGATTGAAAAATTAGCTTGTAACAGAATAAAACTTATTCAGGAAAGGTTTGCACCCATTTAGCACTTGCTGATTTGATCCGTCCTTCAAGCTGAACCCCGACAATTCTGCAAGAAGCCCCTGTAAAAAAGATCTTTGCAGCAATTAAGGATAAATCATGTGATTACGAAAGCTCCAGGGCTTTCTCTTGACTTATAAGGCAGCTATGACAAATAATGAATATTATTAAATTTTTATCCGAACTTAACAAAATGATTTTAAGCTTTTGATAACCCAAAATATTAATTCCATAATCATTAGAATTTAAAACAGGTAATAATATCATGAATAATGTCGTTTCAATTATCCTTGGAGGCGGAAGCGGCATCCGTCTTCAGCCCCTGACACATCTGCGCGCAAAACCGGCGGTTCCACTGGCCGGGAAATACCGCCTAATTGACATTCCCATCAGCAACAGTCTCAACTCAGGTATCAATAAAATCTATGTGCTCACCCAGTTTAACTCCGCCTCCCTGAACCGCCATATCAGCCGGACTTACGGCTTCTCACCGGTTCAGCAGGGTTTTGTTGAGGTTCTGGCAGCTCAGATGACCCCGGGGAGATCCGACTGGTTTCAGGGCACAGCGGATGCTGTACGCCAGTATTTGTCCGTCCTTAAATCAATGAAAGCAGAGCAGTTTATCATTCTTTCCGGAGATCACCTCTACCAGATGAACTACGGCCCTTTTATTGAACATCACAGAAAATCCAAAGCCGACATCACTTTATCCGTTGTTCCTGTCCCCCGTGAAAAAGCATCGGATTTCGGACTTGTCAAAATTGACCCTAACGGCCGGGTTATCGAGTTTAACGAAAAACCAAAGGGAAAAGCCCTGGACACCATGACTGTTGATACGACCCTGTTCGGTATAGACGCTGACCAGGCAGCTAAAAAACCATTTATTGCTTCAATGGGAATTTATGTTTTTAACCGCCAGGCACTCTTTGACCTTTTGACAAAAGATCCTGAAAAGCACGATTTTGGAAAGCAGCTGATCCCTGATGCTATTAAGGACTCCATGATTAACACCTATCTCTTTCAGGGCTACTGGGAAGATATCGGAACTATCCGTTCATTTTTTAATGCAAACATTTCACTTGTAAAATTTCCCGACCCTGATTTCAGTTTTTTTGACATCAAAGCGCCTGTTTTCACCAGGCAGCGTTTTTTACCGCCAAGTAAGATCGTTGGAACGGCGATAAAAGAATCCCTGATCTCAGAGGGGTGCATCATAGAAAATGCTGATATTATACGTTCAGTTATCGGAGTGCGATCAATAATCGGCAATAGTTCAAAACTGAACAGCACGCTGATGATGGGGGCAGACTTTTTCCAGTCCCACCAGGAGCGCGGAGAAAATATAGAATCCGGCACACCTCCCATCGGAGTCGGTGCAAACTGTAATATTAAGAAAACCATTATAGATAAAAACGCCCGGATAGGCCGGAATGTTCAGCTGATAAACAAGGATAAGGTTAAAGACTGTACCCGTGAAAATGAGGGAATTTGGATCAGGGACGGCATCATTGTGGTTGCTAAAAACACCGTCATCCCGGATGAAACGATAATATAACAATACCGATTCAGCATATTTTAATGTATATTTAATAAAAAAACTGTTTTCAATACTGCGTTCGATAGAATTTCCAAGGCACAAGAAATCGACTGGAAATCGTAATCTAAAGATAAAAATGAGGGCACAACTTTTTCACTCCAAAGTTGAAAAGGCTGCTACCTGACCCAACATCAAGAAACCTCTTTTCTTTCAGCCCCATATATCCCTCAAAGATTCCTCTGCCTCAATTATTTGCTCCGCATTAAAAACTGAAATAAAGTTTTTCCAGTTGTGCCCAAAACCAAAACGCTTTTCTTCTGCAACAATTCGAGAATCCGCTTTCATATTAGCGCTAAAACTTAATCACCTTTTCCGCTTCTGTCATACACTTCATTATCTCAAGAGCATTTGATATTTTACCGACATCCACCTTTTCCCTGATCTTGAAATAATCAAGGCAAGTCCCGCAAATCAAAATATTAAAACCTTTTCCCTCTAGGCTTTTAAGACGATTAAGCACATATGATTTTTTTATCGCAAGTTTCACGCCTCTACTCATAAGTACAATAGAACTTTTTCTTTCTGGAAGTTCTTCAATAGCAATTAAAAATCCATTTGAAAGCACTTTTCCAAGTTCTCTGTTTGTTCCTATAAAGTCAGATTCAAACAGGTACACAATTTTTTCTTTTGATACAGTTTGCTTTGTCTTTTCAGCTTCTTTCTTTTTAGATAAAAGACTTTTTTTTATATCGACCTTAAATCCTTTTTGTGTTTTACGATAGGTCTTTACCTTGAAACCTCCCTTTTCCGCCATTCTCACAACATTATCTCTTGCTGCCTCGTTATCAACAAAAACAACTACACCAGCTTTTCCGGCTCCTGAAAGCGCTTTTTTTGCCATTACCACGGGCAGCGGGCAGGGTTTTCCTATAGCATTAACCTTAATTGCTTTCATATCAATCGTTCCATTATTTTCAATTTCCATTGCAACAGGCATGTCCCTAATATTAATAAAAAAAAATAAGACAACAAAGCTTAAGTTTGTGCGTAGATTTAATTTTTTATTTTTAAAAATTAAATTATTGATAAGTTTTTTTTGACAATTACATATTATACAAATATATCTATATCTAAAACAACTGTCAAAATACTTTTGCACTTATAAGGATAGTTAGAATTATGATATTTGAACAGATAAAAGTAGGCTATGACAACTTTGCATACCTTATAGCAGATGAAAAATCAGGGTATGCAGCACTCATTGACCCATCCTTTGAACCTCAAAAAATCTTGACAAAAGCAGAAAAAGGAAACTTTGAAATTAAATACCTTATTAATACCCATAGTCACCATGACCATACCAATGGAAATGCTTATATTTTAAAAAATACTCGTGCAGTTCTCCTGGGCTTCAATAAAAAACCCCCTGCTGCCAACATCGAGGATAACGAGAAGCTTGAACTGGGAGAACTAAACCTCACCTTCATACACACGCCTGGGCATACCCCGGATTCCATATGTATACTCACAGAGAATAAAATTGTAAGCGGAGATACTCTGTTTGTTGGCACAATAGGAAAAACCGGATTTGGAAATGATGCCAGACTTATGTTTCAATCAATTCAAAAGAAGATACTTCCTTTAAAAAATAGCATTGAAGTATATCCCGGACACGATTATGGCCCTTTCATAAGTTCCACCATTGGGAATGAAAAAAAGAACAACCCTTTCCTTAAAGTAAATTCATTTGATCTATTTCTAAAATTAAAAAAACAAAGATCTAAAAAATAATGCTTAATATTGTAAATATTAGCAAATAGTACATTTTAATATCTTTTAAATGTTAATTTTTTATTTTATTTTACAAATAATGTTATAATAAAAGATATAATATGTATATAATTTCATATTTTTATTCCATATATATATAATTTCTTTGTAATACATATATTGTCTTTTATTGATGAGCATCATCTGATATATTTTCACAGTTATTTCCCCGCTGGGATTTATTGAACATCTTTAATTAATAAAAAATTTAAATCTATTTTGATAAAACCATAAAGTTTAATTGAACCGGTACGATAAAAGTTAAATACTAAAATTTAAAAAGGGAAAGATAATGGACGAAAGAAGGAAATTTCCAAGATTTGCAATTGAACTGGATGCAAAAATTATTACTGAAGCTGGAAAAGAAAGTCTCTGTAAACTGACAGACATTAGCAGGGAAGGAACATGCATAGAAATTTTTTCCAAAGAAAAGATAGAAATTGGAACAGGAGTAAAATTGGAAATAGTTGCTGTGGAAAAAGAAAGTCCGATCAAGGCTTCTGTTATTATAATGTGGGTTACAGAGCTCGATTCTGACCATGATTATCATTACCTTGCTGGAGGCCTGATTTCAGAAATCGACTCTGAGGATAAGTGTTATCTGCTTGACAAGGCATATGCTATATTCAAAGAAAATCACTAAGGAATTTATCCGCTGTTGGCAATCCGACATAACTTTCTTATTTAAAAAATCTTTAAAATTCTATTTCGGGGTTTCCGTATTCAAACTTACCCCGAATCTTTTTTTATGCCTTTGAAAACAGCTGGCCATATCTCCTTTCATGGGTAAAAAAACAAATGAGCCGGAAATATCCGAAAAGTATTTTTCAGCCACTCTTCTTTCGATAGAATCTATTGAAAGCATAAAAGGAACACTTTCACAGATTGTTATTGATAAAAAAAAGATTTGTCCGATACTTCCAAACATTAAAATAGACATACAACAGGACATTCTTTTCTAACTGCCTTTTAAGATCCGTGCTAATGAAATCATCCAATATCACATAAAATTCAGCATAAACAAAAATGCATTGAACATTGGAAAAAAAATATGGTATTAATCATCTGATAAAAAAATAAAACTTTTAAATTTATCTAGCAATAAAGTATCATTAAAATAGTATGGTTATCACTTTTATTCTAAGAGTAAACTACCATCAAGTAAAACAAATTAATAAAGGCATAAAAACGCATGGCATTTCAAGGCAATATTGAAACTTTCTTTTTATCAAGTCTTTTGCAGCTTCTAATAATTGACAGAGAAACAGGCATTCTACAGCTTGAAAAAGAAAAAGAGAATGTTGATATTTATATTAAGGAAGGAGCTATCATAAATGCAACAAGCTCCCGAAGCAAAAACCGGCTCGGTTACCTTCTGAGAACTAAAGGCATCATAACTTCGGAAGATCTCAAAATGTGCCTTTCTATATCTAGAGAAAACGGACAAAAACTTGGTAAAGTTCTGGTAGAAAACAACCATATAACGACAGAGGATCTTGAAAAATTTCTCAACAAGCAGACCGAAGAAATAATGTTTGACCTTTTTATGTGGGAAAAAGGCACTTACGAATTTAAAAAATCCGAGTTTGATACTGACAAACAGGTAGTAACAAAAATTGATGTCCTGGGAATTTTTATCGAAGCATCAAGGCGAGTTGATGAAATTTCCTTAATCAAAAGTAGTATCCCTCATGAATCCATGGTTCTTATAAAAAACACTGCCATCTCTATTGATAAACTTAACGAAGAAGAAAAATCGGTACTTGAGCTTATAAATGGTAAAAGAACCATAAGAGAAGTAGTAATTGAAAGCGGTTATGATAAGCATTCTGCAAATAAAATAATTTACTCTTTGATTTCATCCGGTTTTACAGAAATCAGCAAAGAGAAGCAGGGGCTTGAAACAGGCCAACAGCCAGACAAGTCCACATCCACAGAGCTCCAGCTTGATTTTAAACTGGCCCCACAAGATGATCCTCACCCAGACAGAGAACCGGATGAAGAAAAACCGGCTAAAACAATTATTGTAGATACTAATTTGGAAAAAGACCTCACACAGAAAGAAAATGTATTCTATTCTAAAAAAAATAACCATGCACAGAAAGAAGCAACCCGTTTTGATCCAAGCATTAGAGGGTCAGAAATAACAGGTAAAGACAAGTTTGTGCCTGATATTACACTTGCCAGGGGAACTTCTCAGAGCTCAAAGGTCTCTAGCCCCTCAATAGGTTTTTCAAACAAAAAAAAGCTTATCGGTTCTGCTGCCCTAGTAATAGGCCTTGCTTTAATAATCATGATTTTTATTTTCAGGCCTGACAATAAAAATACTGTATCCCAAATACAACCGCAAAAAGTTGAAAAAAAAGAAACCCTACCGGGAACAGGAATAACAACCTCTGCAATAAAGAAAAAAGGGGGGGGGAAGGAAACTTTTATCCTTAAGCATAGTAAATATTCAAATACTATTTTTTCTATCTCTCTCCCTGAGGGCTATAAAGTAACAGATAAATCAACCTCAAATATCCAAAAAATATTTTTCGAGTATGGAAAAGACATCAAAATACAGCTAAACTCCTGGGAACAAAAAGAAGAATGGAGCCCAGAGACAATGATGTATAATAAAATAGAAGAAATTCAAGAAAGAAAAGACGGCTCCCATTCCCTTACCGCAAATAATTACAGCCTTATAAATGTAAACAGGTGCAAAGGTTATGAAATAGTCATGAGTGGAATAAGAAACTACACCTTTTCCAAGGTCTATTTTTGTGCTTTATCGTGTAAAGAAAAAATGTTTATAATAGATGTGGACTGTAAGAATTCAAAAGATCCCAGAATTTTAAAAATATTTAATGCCCTTAAAGATTCTATGGCAAAGTCATTAATTGTTAATTGATCTGAAAATTTCTAGCAAAAAAAGATCATTACATATTGACGCAATAAAAACCCAGCCACCAATCTTTTGTAAAGGCCTCAATTACCTGTGATGATTCTTTGATGAAAGGCAGCAAAACTTATCTGTGAAAACTTTCCCTTCATATGAATACATTGATACAGAAGCACCCTTAAAAGAACTAATCCGGAAAGTTAAAAAAACAAAATGGGTTTCTGTTGACACTGAAGCCGACAGTCTGCACCATTACTTTGAAAAAGCATGCCTTATCCAACTCACAATTAACGAAACTAACTATATTATTGATCCCCTTGCAAGAATTGATCTTGCAAAATTTTTCAATATTCTCTCCAAAAAATCTCTTATTCTTCATGGTGCGGATTATGACCTCAGGATGCTTCAGTCTTCCTTTGGATTTCGGCCTAAAAACAATATTTTTGACACTATGATTGCTGCGAAACTGCTTGGATATGACAAGTTCAGTCTTGCAGCACTGGTCGAACACTTCTTTAATATTAAGCTTAAAAAACAGGGTCAGAAATCTAACTGGGCAAAACGACCACTCACAGAATCACAGCTTGAATATGCCAGCAATGATACCCGGTATCTAAAAGAGATTGCAGAAAATCTCACAAAGGAACTTAAAAAGTTAAATAGATATAACTGGTTTCTCGAAACAGTTGATCTAATGGTTCAAGCAACTGCAAAAAATAAAGAACGTGACCCTGATGATATCTGGAGAATAAAAGGATCCGGACTGCTGCAGGAACACCAGCTCATTTTTCTGAAAATGATATGGGAATGGCGTGAAAGCATCGCAGCTAAAAAAGACACCCCTACCTTCAAAATAATGGGTAACCGCCAAATGATAGAACTTGCAGCCTGGGCATCAGACAACCCCTCGTGCCGGGCAGAGGATTTTTCAGGATTCCCCAAAAGCTATTCTAACAGCCGAATAAAAGGAATTGGAACGGCCATTGAAAAGGCTCGAAACACAAACAAAATAGCCTGCCCAAAATTTCGAAAAAGAAAAAAACCGGTTCATAACAGACCCGGCTACAAAAAACTGGTTAGAGCGTTAAAAGAAGAATGTGTCAAAGTCTCGAAAAAGATCAAGATGAACCCAACTGATATTGCAAATAATGCTACCATAGAACGACTGGTCTGCAAAAGACCCTCCACTTTAAAAGAAGTGTCCGAGTGCGGACATATCATGAAATGGCAGGCAAAACTTCTTTACCCCTGCATACAAAAGATATTCAAATAAAATATTTGCTTTCTTTTATCCGATTGTCCTTCTGACAAACAATCAAAAATATTTAGAAAGCACTGATTAACCAAATAAAACATTAATACCCTCACATTAAATCAATTATATGTTAATAAACAACGAGAAATAGTATCCGCCCATTAAAGAAACCGTATCCCAGTTCTTGGAAAAAAAGAAGTTCCATTCTCCTCTGTCGCTCCCGTTAAAATATCCGGTAACAAAACACTCGTCTAGGCTTTTATTACCGATGAACACAAAGACAGAACACCCACCATTTTTGTACCCACGGGCTTCAAACAGCTACCCCCTTCTCCAGGATCGAGTTCACCCGTTGGACGTTTCTATGGAAAATGCTATGCGCTTAACAACTAGTTGCGGTGCAGGCTCATCAATGCTTATTTCAAAAAGAAATGTTCGGATACCCGTAACAGATTCGCATTAACAACTCAGGTCACCCCTTGCATTATTCAAGCAAAGCGCTCCCTTACAGCATGAGGAAGATTTGTCATAACACTCCGGAAAACAAAACCATAGCCATGCACGCTAAAAACAAAGCTTCAAAAACTAAAAGCGGATTTTTGGGAAACATGAACGAGTAAACTCCCTCTTCAAGTTCCATTTCAAACCAGTGAACTCTGCGATGCAGTCCTTGTATTGAAACGATAAACGGGATTTTTTTGGCCAAGTCCCGATTGGAGTTATAAAGAGTTGCAACCAGATCAGGAAGGATTCCAAAAAATGATGCCAGAATAAAAAACAGCGGGCTTTTAAATTTCAGAATTGAAATTAAGAGAATAACAGGACCGGGGATAACTTCAATAATTGTAGGAAGAGTTTTTTTAAAAATCGTTTCAGGAGTTGCAATATAGCCGTGGGGAATAAGATCAAGGACAAAGTGTAAAAGCAGCGATCCCCCGCTTAAAATCATCAACTGTGAAAATGCCCCAGTATCGGAGTTAATTGTATAAGCTGTTAAAAGACAGGATGCAACTATGTGCGTTGTGGGCAACATAGGTTTACCGGATAGTTGATAGTGTCAAATAACTACGTTTTTAAAATAAGTTCAAATTAAAGTCAAGCACCCACCCGCTTCGCTTGAGGCAAAAAGGGCGCATAGAAAAGAAGGTGTTAAAAAAGGCGCGGTTCTTTGCCTTACTGCAGTAATTTTACTGTTTCAAACTTAAGCTCTCTTTTGAAACAGACTCTTTTTCTCCTTGGTACTCCTTTCACTTTTATTGTATACTTTTTTAAGTGTCCGTCAAACTGCGGGAGGTTCAGCTTGAATCTAACTGTTCTCTGGCACCTTCGATACAAAAATAAAAAGATAAGGTATTTAAATTCTACAGCTATACTCATGAAGATCTTCTCATGTCAAAAAGAAGAAAAGGCCACAAAACAAGAAACGTTGATATTTATCTTTCAAAACGCTATACAGATGGTAGCCTTAAACACATATAGGCAATTAAGACAATATTAAAAACTATAGTCGTGTCAGCACAGTAATTACCGGAATATCAAAGTAACTGAGAAACAAATACTCAGGAATAAACTTGCAAAGATAGGCGCCACTCTAAACATCGTCAATAAAAAGCTTGACACCTTTTGACTTTTAAATGAAGGATAGTGATATATGAAAAATACATTTTTCCACAATCTAATCGAACAATATAAAGATAAATTAGCTTCTCAAATTGTTGATATTGTGAAACAAACCTCCGCGATTAAAGAGTTTAATCAAAAAGAATTAAATTCAAAAATTATTGATCTCCTCAACAACACCATAAAAACCAAAAGCTTAACAGAGTCCAAATATGTAACAATTCTCCTTTCAGATCTCCGCGGATTTACTGCTATGGCTGAAAACTACTCTCCATCATCTATTATTGAACTACTTAATAGATATCTTACCACTATGAATGAAATCATAATTACACAGTATGGAGGAACAATCGATAAGTTCATGGGAGACTCCGTCATGGTGCTATTTGGAGCACCAGAAAGTAAGAGTGATGATATTGAAAGAGCACTTAACTGCGCACTTGATATGCAAATGGCAATGGATAAGATAAACGATACCAATAAAGCAATGGGTCTACCAAACCTCTTTATGGGCATTGGGATTAATTCTGGAAAAGTTATAGCAGGTAAAATCGGTTCGGAACTTCATAGCGAGTACACCGTAATTGGTGATGAAGTAAACCTTGCTTCAAGAATTTCAGCATACAGCATGAGAGGTCAAATATTAATCAGTAACAATGTCTTCAATGAAACAAAAGCTTTTATTGAAACCGGAGAGCCCAAAGACGTTTTTGTTAAAGGTAAGAAAAGCCCTGTCAGAATTTTTGAACTTCTTGCAGTAAAAAAACCTGTTTTAAGATTTGTCCCCCGCAGAGAAGCTCGGAAAAATCCTAGAGTTGAAGTGGAAATGCCATTCATATATCAAAAGTTATCCGGAAAAACCATCCTGCCTGAAAATTACAAAGGAACCATACTTAATATTAGTTACAATGGAATGCTTGCAATTATTGAAGGACCTATAGATACTTTCTCTGAAATAAAGTTTCCGTTCATAATGACTGGGAGCGACATCTACGCAAAAATACTGAAAATTTCTGAAGTCGGGGGACAATACAAAGCAAACCTAGAGTTCACATCCATTCAGCCAGATGCCAGGGAAGCCATTAAAGGCTTTATTGGAAGAATTATCCAAGGCTCCTAAGGCCAACAGCCTGCAGCAGTGTGAATTAAGAACGTAAACAGATCTGCTTTTGACTCATGTTGAGAACAAATAATGTAATTCAATTCATCCAACAAGTTACTTGAGAAATACACGCATTTAAAGCTGTGCAAGGCACAGCTCAAGCGTTAATTCTATATCTCTACAGAAACAACACTACTCAATCTCTATATTGCCAATCAGCTGCTCAATCTCAAGATGGGTTATCCTGGCCTCATATCGGGCAACAATAAGAGAGACATTTGCTCGCACCATATTTACCTGGGCATCACGAAAATCAAGCGAATCAGAAGCACCGATTGCATAACGCTCCTTTTGCAGTTCTAAATTCTGACCGGCAGTCACCGCATTCTCATCTTCAAGCTTTACCTTTTCGACCCGTTTATTAAAGGTGGTGTATTTTTCACTGACCAGACCGGCCAGCTGATTGCTGATGTTTTTCAGCGCCAGAGTGCTGTTCATCTTTTCAATAACTGCATTCTGATAGTTAATGCTGTCAACATTTCCGTCAAAAAGATTAAATGTAAGAGCCAGCCCGACACGGGCATCGATTGTTTCATTTCGTCTCTGTACCGAAAACGGAATATCATCTCCGAAAAAAGCCCTGTCATTATAACCGTAATTTGCATTCAGGTCCAACCTGGGCCAGAATGAGGCTTTTGCCAGTCTAACGCCTTCCTCTGAAACCTTTAAGTTCTGTTTCGCTGCAAGCAGAAAACTGTTTCGCTGTTCGGCCAATCCAACAAGCTCGTCAAAAGAAATATTTAAGGATAAAATTTCGATCTCTTTTTTGACCGTAATCTCCTCAAGCGGCTCTCTGCTCAGAAGAACATTAAGCTCCTTTTTTGCAATAGCAACCCTTAGCTCCTGATCAAGAAGCACAGCCTGGTCATTGTTAAAATTGACCCGTGCATTTAAAAGATCAGTTGAAGAAACACCTCCAAGATTTCTGCGCACGGTTTCCCTGTCCAAACGGGTACGTGAAATATCTCTTGTATTCAAGGCCACATCAAGAAGCTGTTCCTGCTGAACCAAATTAAAGTATGCGCTCATTATGCCAACGACAGTATTTTCAATGATGTTCCGGGCTTCATATTCACCCTGTTTTGCAAGCTCATCATACCTTGCTTTATTGGCAAACATTCCGAACCCGTCAAAAAGCGTCCAGTTCAAACTCAACTGTGTACCATAGGTACGACTGTCAGAGTTTCCGAAACTTGTGGGAGCACTGGTCTCATCATTTGACGCGTCATAATGAAAATCACCAAAGGTATCCACCTTCGGCAAAAAACCGGCTGTTCCTTTTCCCTTATTATTGCCTGCAATTTCTGCAGTATTTTTAGCAATCTGGATATCATAGTTGTTTTTAAGCCCGATCCTTATTGCATCCTCAACCGTCATCTCCTCTTGTGCGTAAACCGATAATGGATAAACCAGAAGTAGAAGTAGAACTAAACATAAAATAACAACTTTGTTTTTGTACAGAAGCTTCATCATGCGTCTCATTATTAAAAATTTTATAAAGTCATTTTTTGATAATAAAGTCAGTTCACAGTTTCACCGTAGCCTCTTTCAATTCTTTGACTGCAGGCTCAACACTTTCAGGAGTAAGCAGCTCCGAAGTAAAAAATCCTGCCCAGGCCATCCGAACCCGGTTAAGCACAACAAGTCCGGCCGGGAGAATAAGCAGCAGAATAAACGTTCCGAACAAAAGACCAAAGGCAACTGAAACAGCCATGGGGATTAAAAACTGTGCCTGCCGGCTCTTTTCGATCATAATCGGCGCCAGCCCTATTGAAGTGGTAAGGCTTGTAAGTAAAATCGGACGAAGCCTTGAAATACCGGCATTATAAATCGAATCAAAAAGCTTCTGCCCGATCCGTAAGTTTCTGTTCATCTGGTCAACCAGCACAATACCGTCATTTACCACAATACCGGCAAGAGCAATAATTCCATAAAGTGACAGCATGTTAAGCTGTATCCCCCTGATTCCATGGCCCCAGATAGCGCCCATAATCCCCAGGGGAATAAGCGTTATAATTAATCCGGCCTGGGCAAAAGACCTGAAAACAAGAACAATCGTAATAAACATCGCTGCCATGGCAATCGGAAAAGCTTTTAACACAGAATTTGTTATTTTTTGCTGCTCACGGGACTGTCCTTCAAACAGAGCCTTAACCCCTCTCACTCTGGACAGTATCCTGGGAACAACAATTGTCTTTATCTCATCCAGTATCAAAGGCAGGTCAACATCCTCAGATGATAATGAGGCCTCAACAGTGATTTCACGCCGCCGGTTTAAGTGATTTATCCGGGTCACACCGCGCCGCACCTCATAATCTGCCAGTTCACTGAAGGGGTATTCACCCTGTGGAGTACGAATTCTCATCTGATCAAGAAGTGTAAGTGAAGCCCTGTCTTCATCCCGGTACCTGACCCATACCCGTATTTCATCCCTGCCACGCTGAATTCTCTGGACTTGCTGGCCAAAGAATCCCTGGCGCACCTGACCGACAATATCCTGCAATTTCAGTCCCATGGCATATGCACGGGGTTTCAGGCTGATATTTATTTCCCGTCTTCCTTCCTGTTCCGTATCAATCACATCTTTTAATGCGTCAAATTCTTTAAGTTCTGAAACAAGCAGATCACGGGCTTTCCGAAGCTGAGCAGGCTCACTCCCAAGCAGACTGATGGAAACAGGCTTGCCGAACATGCTGACCCGGCCAAAAGTAATGTTCTGGGCTTCGGGTAGAGGCCCGACAGCATCACGTATCCGGTTGGCAATGACCATCGACTCTGTTTTACGGGCTTCACCGTCAAGGAGCTGGAGATCAAGCATCCCCACATGACTGCCCATCTCATTTAAATCATTATTTCCGATCGTTCTTTTTATACCCAGAATAATATCTTTACCGTCCGGTCTTTCTTGTTTCATCTCTTTATTTACCTGCCAGCAGGCTTTTTCAATCTTTGCAAGAAGTCTATCAACATCTTTTTCTTGACGCCCGGCTACCAGAGACAGATTTATCGGAAGAGTATCTCCGTCTATAATCGGAAAAAAAGTCAGGCCGATAAAACCGCCTCTGACAAGTCCGATAGTCAACAGAACAAAAGCTGTAGGGGCTACAACCGTAATCCATTTATGGTTCATTGCAGAACGCAAAAGCGGCGCATAAATTTTATGAGTCAATACATAGATAAACCCTTCAATCTTTTTACGGATTTTTGAATCTTTCTGATGAGACTGCAAGCCCCGGGAATGGGCCAGGTGCGCGGGCAGGATAAAAAAGGCCTCCATAAGTGAAAACAAAAGCGCTGAAATAACCACCAGCGCCATATTCCAGATAAACTTGCCCATAACGCCATCTAGAAAGAAGAAAGGAAGAAATGCAATAATCGTTGTAAGAACGGAGGTAAAAACCGGCGGCAACATCTCAAGCACACCGTCAATGGCAGCATTTAAGGCAGGCTTCCCGTTTTCATAATGCGCAAAAATATTTTCACCCACAACAATCGCATCATCAACCAGGATACCGACAACAATTATCATACCGAAAAGAGAGATGACATTAATTGTAATCCCTACAAAACCAAGGATAATAAACATTCCGGCAAAGGAGAACGGAAGACCGACAGAAACCCAGAAAGAAAAGCGAAGGTTCAAAAAGAAACTTAAAAGCAGCACCACCAGAATGAGCCCCAGTATCCCGTTTCTGACCAGCAGCTCGATTCGCTGTTCAAGGGGAATAGTCCTGTCATCAAGGATCTGAGCCCTTATCACCTTATTTTTCTGATTAAATTCTTTCACCTGGGCTTTTACTTTTGATGCGATAAGAAGAATATCCTCAACCTTTGTTTTGTCAACCTGCAGAATAACCGCACCCTTACCATTGTAGTAGACCTTATCCGGGACATCCTCCCATTTTTCCCGGATATCTGCTATATCCCGAAGATATATAACCGTTCCATCAGGTGTTCCCCGTACCGCAATATCGTGAAGCTGTTTTGCAAAATATTTTCTTCCCCAGGAACGTATTAATATCTCCTCATCCTTTGTCTCCAGTTTTCCTCCGGAAATATTTATATTTGCGGCAGCAATGGCTGCAGATATCTCATCAAAGGTCATTTCATACCTGCGCATGTCTGCCTCTGTGACTTCAACAGAAAATTCAATGTTCGGCAAACCGGTCAGATCGACCTGTGATATCTCAGGCAAATCCAGCAGATGATCACGCATGTTCTCAGCAACATACTTCAGGTTAAACAGATCCGTTCCGCCGAAAAGAACAACGGACAAGGCTCGCGTACGGTATTTTCTTTCATAAACAACCGGTTGTTCACTTCCCTTTGGAAACGATCCTATTTTATCCACCGCATTTTTTACATCCTGCAGAACTTTATCTATATCCTGCCCCCTGAGCACCTCTACAATAACAGTTCCAAAATTTTCGCGGGAAACAGAGGTTACCCGGTCAATCCCCTCTATTCCTTCAAGATTCTCCTCGATTTTTAAAACAACACCTTCCTCTACTTCTTCAGGAGAAGCACCGATATATTCTACTTCTACATTAATAAAGTCCGGCGGTATTTCAGGAAAGAATGAATACTTCATTCCGCTCCAGGAAATAATGCCGAAGCCCATAATGGTGAACATCAAAACATTTGCCCAGATTGGATAACGTACAAAAAATGCAAGAGCTCTTTTCATCAGTTGTCTTTCCCTTTAGAAGATAGGTTGGCACGTGCTGCCATACCCGGCGCAACACCCTGCATAACTTCCGTAACCAGCAGTTCACCTTCTTTAGCGCCGCCTGTCACAATCACATATTCCGATTCCCTGCGGGCAATCTCTACCCTTCTGTAATCAAATACACCGTTTGAAATCACATAAACAAAAGCATCTTCATAAATAGACTTTCGGGGTACTGTAAAAGCCTTTTTAATAATACGTCCGGATATTTCTGCCTTCATAAAAACACCATTAATAAGGCTTTCATCCTTTTCTGTCACTTCGATATAAACATATGCGGTCTGAGTTTTCAGATCGATGGTCTTGCCTATTCTTTTTATTCGGCCGACCCATTGGCCAGTTACCTCGGAAGAGGTAAGAACAACCGGTTTATCACGGTCTATCCATATGATATCCCCTGCAGAAACCGGAACTTCCACCTCAAGACTTTCAAGATTAATTATCTCTCCCAGACGAGTCCCCGGCCTTACACTCGAACCGATCCTCAGGTCAGCTTCAGTAATAGAGCCATCAAAAGAGGCATAAAAGAAATGCTTGTCCAGCATGATTTCCATATTCTTTATATTAAAATAGATCTTGTAAACATTAAAGCGTGAAAGATACAGCTTGATCTTCTGATTGGCAGCTTTCGGAAGATCAGGAATCCTCCGGTCAAAACTGATCTTATTAAAATAGTTTTCCCATTGGCTATACTCTTCCGGAAAGTCAACCCTTATTTCAGGAAGTACCGATGCCAGGGCATTTAAAAGATCACTTTTGGCACTGCTTATCTCCAGACGTATTTGACGATCATCGACCTTTATCAGAAGATCTCCTTTTTTAAATGTCTGCCCGGGTCTAAAATCAAGGCTGCCCTGCTCAAGAATACCGTTCACCTCACTATAGATCGCAACCGGCTGAGACGAAGTCAGCCTTCCATAGGCTGTAACCTGAGACTGAATATCTTTCAGCCTGATCTCTTCAGCAGAGACAATCTTTTCTTTTAATATATGCGGTTTTTTGGGCGGATCCTCCTTAAAGCTTGCGAAAAAAATAAGCGCGCAAAAACCAATAAATACAATAAACACTGGTATTAAAAATGAAGTTAGCCGTTTCATCACTCTCTCCCATCTTCTATCCCGCTTCGCATCTGTTTGAGTGCTGACAGGGAAAACTCCGTTATATGGTCTGCAAGTTCTTCAAGACCTTTTTCATCAAATGTCTGTTCCGGCAAGATCTGCCGAACCACAGGATTTGCAAAACGATAATAGAGGCACTGCCCCACAACACTCAGTGTGCATTTCTCAACTTTTTCTGATGGCACGTCTTCTCCCAGCAACTCCTGTACAATATCCCGTAAAAAGAGAAAGCTGGGCCGTATCATCTTTTCAATAATAGTATTAAACGCCCCTGTGGGTTCCATCATCTCATGTGCAACAATCCTGAAATCCCATTCCGGCCGGTCCTGATTCAGGATATTATCAAGAAAAGTTTTAACAAATATTCTAATTTTTTTTTCAGGATCAGTTGTTCCATCAAGACCCAAAAAGTTACCCCTGTTCTTAACTGCCAGATTATTGGCGTATTCCCACACGGCCTCATAAAGTTTTTCTTTGTTGCCAAAGTGATAGTTTATGGCAGCAACATTTACCTCTGCCCGATTGCAGATATCCCGCACAGTTGTATTTTTAAATCCGTTTTCAGCAAACACTTCACAGGCAGCAGTTAAAAGCTTTTGCCGTGTCGAGTCAGTACTTCTGTTTTTTTCATCCATAAAAACTTCTTCCCAGATATTGATAACTTAATAAAAACACCAGAATTATAACGATTGTTTTATATATATGTTTAAAACATTTGTTTAAATTTGTCAATTAAATAAGGTAATAAGGACCTAGTCTAATGAAAAGAACTGAATAATATGCTTATTTAATGGTTATATACCGTAATAATAATTACTTATGGCTTATATTAGGTAATTAAAATAATTTATGACATAATATATTATCATTTAATCAAATATATACTGCTTATATTCTAAAAATATCTATTTTATAATCCAGTCAAAACTTTTTATCTCGATACTGCCGCATTTAAAAATGCAAAAAAAAGGTCACTTAAACAATTAGTTGCTTAAATGACCTTAAGATATATCTTATTTGGTCGGGGCGACTGGATTCGAACCAGCGACCACTTGAACCCCATTCAAGTGCGCTACCAGGCTGCGCTACGCCCCGACTTGTAAAGAAAAAATATAACCATTTTTTAAAAAAAGTGTCAAGCAACTTTATTTTCTGAAAGCTCTATCCAAATTGACACCCAAAAAATATTCTATTATACTTTTCAACTCAAAACAAATTTTACAAATTTTAACCATATCATTAAGGAGAAGATGTGAAGAAATTATCTATTTTGTCAGCAGCAGTATTAATTTTAACCATTTCCGCAAGCACAACACCTGCAGAGGAAACGGAATGGAAAAAAGGCGGCCCAAAATATCTTTATGTAAAACCCACCAAGAAACCTCCTCACCACGGTGTTTATGACGAGGGCATGAAATGTCTGGACTGCCATAAATATGACGGAGTCGATGCATACACATCTGCAACAATGACAGTTAAAAAAACAAAAAAAGGCCGGGCTCCACGAGCGGAAGTAGAAGAAGCCATAAAAAATACCCTTAAAGGTCTTGGTGATTTCCGCGAAATCTTCATCTTAAGCACCTCTTTTAACGACAAGCCCCTTGCAACAGTTATAGAATTCGTCATGGATCCAAAAACCTTTACCTTTTATGCCATGTCTGAAAAGCAGACCGAAAAACTTTTTCATATCGCAAAAAACCCCAATGTTTCCCTGGGATATGTGAAACAGCGGGAAAACTATGATTACTTTGAAGGTGCACTCGGTGTGCAGATCGTGGGAAAAGCCCAGCAGATAAAGGGCACTGACCCTGAATTTGATGCAGCAGCCGCCATTTATATCCCTACCCTTCCTTTACCAAAACCTTCAGGCCCCATCCCTCAACCGCCAGGTGTGGAACTTCTAACAGAAATGATCAGGCCCTCAAAAATAATCACTAAGATTATTCCTGAACGCATCGTAATCCTGGACAGAAAATTTAAAGAAAAGGGATACCATGCAGTTCAGATATGGGAAAAAGAAAAAAAATAGTCCTCAAATAAAGATATTTTTCAACTATAAATCAAAACCCGGCAGAAAACCTCTTCCGGGTTTTTTGTCACTAAAAAAAAGTCTCCGCCCTGCATAGCAATCTCTTTTGTTTCTTGATCAAACGATTAAAACCTCTTCATGAAGTATTTTTCCTCTATTTATTTTTATAAAATTATCTTATAGTATAATATTATATATTTAATATAAATTTATTTAATTTTAATCTTTTATAATACTAACATTTTTTGTCAAATTGTCAAATATTTTAGGCGAAAAAAAATAAAAAATAGAACAAAATAAAATATTAAATAATAATTAAAAGCATAAAAAAAACTTGTCAAATTGTCAAATAGCCCTTATATAACTAACAAAATTTTTATTGACAAAAAACCTTATTTTTTATATTATTTATAATTAAATTATTAGTTTTTTGAGGCAAAACCAATTACACAAATTTAACAAAATAAGTAAAAGTAAAAAAGCTCTATTTTAAATAGCAACTGTCCCTTATAAGGCTCTGCCTTCTAAACCGATCCTTAAAAAGGGGGAAATATCTACTCTTAAGAAGGAGAAAGTAATGGCTGAAGAGAAAAAAACATTGGATGGGTATAGTAAAGTCTTTGATGTTCCCGAAGACCTGCAAAAAAATGCCCTTGTGAAAAGCATGGAAGAGTACGAAGCAATGTACAAACGCTCCATTGACGACCCGGAAGGATTCTGGGGCGAAATGGCAGAGCAGAATATTGACTTCTATAAAAAATGGGATAAGGTCCTTGATTATGACTGGGGCGATACCATTCGTATTGAGTGGTTCAAAGGCGCTAAGCTGAATGTTTCCTATAACTGCCTTGACCGTCACATCACTGGCCCTCGCAAAAACAAGGCTGCCCTCATGTGGCAGGGCGAACCGGTTGATGACGCACGCACCTACACCTACATCGAGATGTATCATGAAGTAAACAAATTCGCCAATGTGCTCAAAAGCAAAGGCGTGAAAAAAGGCGACCGCGTTGCCATTTATCTGCCAATGATCCCTGAGCTGCCCATCGCAATGCTGGCCTGTGCCCGCATCGGCGCCATCCACGGCATCGTATTCGGCGGATTCTCAGCTGAAGCCTTGCGCGACCGCATACAGGGCTGTGAGGCCAAAGTGCTGATCACGAGTGATGCAAGCTTCCGCTCAGGCAAGGTTATTCCTCTTAAGGGCAATGCTGACAAGGCTCTTAAAGAATGTCCAAGTGTTACCACCCAGATCGTTGTCAACCGCTGCAAAGCTGATGTTTCCATGACTGAAGGCCGTGACGTGTGGTGGAACGAAGAAATGAATGCCAGGGGACTTCCTGTATACTGCGAGCCAGAGCAAATGGATGCTGAAGACCCACTGTTTATTCTTTACACTTCAGGCTCAACCGGAAAACCAAAGGGTGTTCTCCACACAACAGCAGGATACCTTCTTTACACAAACACAACGCTTCGTTACACTTTTGACCTTAAGGAAGAAGATACTTTCTGGTGTACAGCTGATATCGGCTGGGTAACCGGTCACAGCTACATTGTATATGGACCTCTTTCAAACGGCGCTGCCAGCGTAATGTTTGAAGGTGTACCCAGCTATCCTGACTACTCGCGTTTCTGGCAGATCGTTGAGAAATACAAAGTTAACCAGTTCTACACAGCTCCAACAGCTATCCGCGCTATCAATGCACAGGGGGACTCATGGTTAGAGGGAATTGATCTTTCAAGCCTCAGAATCCTGGGAACTGTTGGTGAGCCAATCAATCCTGAAGCATGGATGTGGTACTACAACAAGATCGGCGGAGGCAAATGCCCCATCGTTGATACTTACTGGCAAACCGAGACCGGCGGGTTCCTGATCACACCGCTACCAGGCGCCATGAAGATCAAACCGGGTTCAGCAAACCGCCCATTCTTTGGAGTTAAACCTGAAATTATCCGTGAAGACGGCTCCCAGGTAGAAAAGAACGAAGCAGGACATCTCTGTGTTACACAACCATGGCCGGGTATAATGCGAACAGTTTATGGGGATCATGACCGTTTTAAAGAAACCTATTTCAGTCAGTTCAAGGGTAAATACTACACCGGTGACGGTGCAAGAATTGATGACGACGGCGATTTTATCCTGATGGGACGCCTTGATGATGTTATCAACGTTTCCGGCCACAGAATGGGAACCGCTGAAGTCGAGAGCGCTCTGGTTTCTCATGAAAAAGTTGCTGAAGCAGCCGTTGTGGGTATGCCCCATAAGATTAAGGGCGAAGGCATCTACGCTTTCGTAACCTTAAATGCCGACATCGAAGGCACCGACGAACTGAAAAAAGAGCTGGTTATGCACGTTCGCAACGAGATCGGCCCGATAGCTACACCCGACAAGATCCAGTATGCTGCAGGCCTGCCAAAGACAAGAAGCGGTAAAATCATGCGCCGCATTCTGAAAAAGATCGCGGCAGGCGACATCGGCAATATGGGGGACACCTCAACTCTTGCAGATCCTGGCGTTGTTGATGATCTGGTAGCAAACAAACAATAGATGAACCATTTCTTAATTTAGCAATTCCAGAGGCCCGGGACAGTGAATTTACTTTTCCGGGCCCTTCCTTATCCACAGGCTCTGAAAAACATCCTAAAACTTCGTTCCGTTTTAAACATCTCCTTCTCAAGCATCAAAACAATCGCCCCTTATTTCATTGATTTTTAATTCTTCTTTAATTAGTATTAGTTTTAAATATTAATTTAAAGCCTCTTTTATCCGGATCAGATTTTGATTGAAAAGCATAAATGAAAAAAATTTTTTCATCCTCGGCAATCACCTGGACCACAACTGCTCTTATAATTACAGGTATACTTATAATTGCCGTTATCAGCCGAAACATCATTGTAAAAAACACTGCGAAAGCCTTTAACAGGCAGCAGCTTTTTCTGGTAAGAGAATCCGCCCGAAGCCTTGAGGAACACTTAAAGCATCTGGAAATCAGCCTGAAAACAGTCGCGTCCCTGATGGATACTGCTACCAGTGAAAAAGTACTGGAATCATTTTTTAATAATCAGGACGAGTTTATTCAGTCAGTCCATATTGTAAAAAAAAGCGGCAGAACAGTTCTCAGCTTCCCTCCGAAATCAGTTGAATTGTTTAATAAAATACCCAACCTGAGAAACGCTATAAGTAAAAGTAAAAAAGACATATTTATAACTGACATCTGCACCGATGGTTGTAATGTCAGAGCAGAAGGAGGAAGCGCCCTCTCTCTGATCATGGGCAGTTCTATCAAAGACGGTGCAGAATGGCTCTGTGCTATACCTGATTTGAATGCCATCAATAAAAGGTTTATTTCTCCGGTGCGATCGGGAAGAACAGGTTATGCCTGGATGATAAACGGTACCGGAGTTCTTCTTTCACATCCGAATAAAAAGATGGAAGGAAAAAGGGCCATAGATATCCTCAAAGAACTCTGGCCTGACCAGGCGTCATTCAACCTGGAAGCAATCATCAACAAGAAAATGATTAAAATGGAGGAAGGAAGCGGCGAATATACAGGTTGGCATATGGGTGAAAAAAATCAGACAAAAAAACTTATTGCCTACTGTCCGGTCAATTATAAGGGGCTTCACTGGTCAATAGGCGTATCCGCACCCTACAAAGAAGTAATGTCCCCGTTAATGAAAAGCCTTGCTGGACCCATGATATTTTTATTTTGTTTTATTGCTGTTATTCTTATCGGTGCGACAATGCTGGTCATCCAGGGAAGCAAAAAAAAGTCTGTTAACCAGGAACTGACATGGAGCAATGAAGCCTTTAACAACATAACAGATGGAATATCCATCATAGACAAAAACTATAAAGTCCTGAAAGTGAACAGAGCGGTTTGTGAATGGCAGAAAAATACAGCACAGTTTTTCAAGGAAAAACCATGTTATGAAATTTTTCAGCAGCAGAAAAGCCTTTGCGTTGGATGTCCTGCAAAAGAAGTTTTTGTGACGGGAAAGCCCGCTTTTAGACAAAGGGTGAGCACCACCCTTGGCGGTGAAAAGTACTATTTTCATTTAAGTGCATTTCCGCTTAAAGACAAAGACGGTAATACGGTAAGGGTTGCTGAATGTGTAAGGGATGTCACCAAGGAGATGCAGCTCAGGTCTGAACTTATAAATAGTGAACAAAAATCAATGATTGTAAAAATGTCAGCCCAGATTGCACATGAAATTAGAAATCCCCTCGGCACGCTTACCCTGAACATCGACCTGCTTGAAGACGAAATAAGTTCATATCCTGAGACTGATACAGCTGAAGCAAAAAAACTGGTCGGCATTGTAAAGTCTGAAACAGAGAATCTCCACAAGGTCCTGAAAGAATATCTTGAATGCACACGCTTTCCCACCATAAAGCCAGAAAAACAGAACATAAATGCCATCTTACGGGAAATGCTTACTGCAATGGAAGCAGACTTCAGACAAAAGCAGGTTCAGTCAAAAACA
>JAHEEI010000143.1 GCA_024640785.1 Pseudomonadota bacterium | reverse complement strand
AATACCGAGTCCGGTAAAAACAGTTTCGATGCCAAAGGATGCCTCAACTTTTTTGATGGCTTTTACAGACAAAGCCCCCACGCCAAAGGTGAAGATAAACTTTAATCCATAGGCAGTTGAAAGAAATTTTTTAGGGGTTAACTTCGCCACCAAGGTATTTTCTATAGGCTGGGTTCCCAGGAGAAAAAAGAAATAGGCCATGGCAAGAACAATGAGCGGCAGATTCGCCGTTTTTGCCATTAAGAATACAACGGGTATGATAATGAGATGCATAAAGAAATAACTGAAACGAAGATCAAATATTTCCGCCATCCGGCCGCCAAAAAGCTGGCCGATGATTCCTGCCATTAGTATTATGGTGGTTGAAAGCGTTGCCACCAGGTTCGTGGTGAGCGGTAGTCCTGTGATGGATGTACAGAATGAAAATATTTCATTGTTTTTCAACTCAAAGTAGGCCGGAACAGTCAGGGTCGATCCCCTGTAGCAGATGCCCGCAAGCATCATGATGCAAAGTAATATTATAAATGGTGTAAAAACGGATACGGTGTTGTTTTGCGGTCCTAGAACGGTTTTGGTTTTGGGTAAAGGTTTATATTTAGCAACCAGAAAAAGGCCGGACAGATTCATCAGGCCAAGTAAAAAAAAGACGGTCTGTAAGCCAAAATAAGAATTAAAAAAACCTGCAAAGACAGCAGCGGTTGCAATCCCCAAACTGCCGAATACCCCGTTTACGGCCAGTTTCCTGCTGATTTTTGTGGTCTCTTTTGAGATGAGCCCAAGTCCCGCAGGATGATAAATGCCGGAAAAAATACCCAGGCCCATAATTGAAAGGGCAAGGCCGTTTATGGAGGTGGTTAAAAATGCTGCGGCAAAGCAGCTTAGGGCTGACCCCAGAAAAAAGAGGGTTAAAAGCGATTTTGCGCCCCATTTGTCAGCAGCCAGACCCCAGGGAAGGGCGGTCAGGCCGTACATCAAGTACATCCAGAAAGAGATTTCAATGGTCTGCCCAAGTGATATGCTCAGGTGTGCGGATAGGGGTATGACCAGAGCAGGGAATATCAGCATGTTAAAGTGACTTAAAAAATGGCTGAAACAGGTGACCGCGAGGATCTTTCGTTCTTCTGTTTTTGTTGAGATATTTGTGTTCATATAATTGTATCGTGTAAGATGTTTGAACTTATTTTAACCGTTCAGAGGTTTATTGCTTTTCACTCGAAGCCTCAATTCCCCGGGGCCCTGCTCCCACGCTGTCATTACTTCATCTTCGCAATCGTTATCCCTATTCCGCCCTTATCAGAAGGGGCATTTTTAAATCCGCTTACAGATACGTGTTCTTCCAGAAATTCATGGATCGCTTTCATCAATTTGCCGGTCCCTCTTCCGTGAATGATTTCAAGGCTGTCTGAACCGGTTAAGACGGCATTGTCTAAGGCTTTGTCGACCACAGGCAGTGCGTCCGGCACCCGCATGCCGATCACATTTATACTGCTGCTTTGAGAAGAAACGGGTTTTGTGACAGAAGGGGGCTTCTTTGTAATATCCGCTTTCGGCGGACTCTTTTTTGTTTTTTCTTCTGTAAGTTCCAGTTCACTAAACCCTGTCTTAACACTGATGTTTCCCAAGCTGATTTCTGCTTTTTGGGTCTTATTATCCGCTTTTATTACCGTACCGTTTTTCAGCAAATGAGATATTCTGACAAGCTGTCCAATTTCAAGCCGGTCAGGACTTTTTGCGGTCTTGTCTTTTTTAGGAAAGTTACTGTAAAGTTTCTTTTTTACATTCTGAAATTTATTCTGATCACTGTCTGCGATGTGCTGTGTGTCATCCGGTCTGACCAGTCTTCTTTTTTTCTGATCTTTTATTATCTTCATCAGTTCGTCTTCGCTTTCCCTTAAGAGTTTCCTTGAGTTTGTTTCAAATTTTTTAAGGATCTGGTCTTTTCTTTTTTTTATCTTTTCAAGCAGGTCTTCGGTTGCCCGGAGGTATTTTTTTGCAAGACCGGTTGTTTTTTTGATCCTCCTTTTTTCTTCCTCCATTTCGCTCCGGGTCTTTTCCAGCCCGTGGATCAGTTTTGCGAGCTGTTTGTCGGACAGGTCAATATGTGTGGCGGCATTATCGAGCACATCCTGGGGAATCCCGATATCTTTTGCAATGACAAGCGCATTGCTGATGCCGGGAACACCATAAACCAGCTTATAATTTGGTTTCAGGGTAAAAGAATCAAATTCAACAGAGACGTTCTTTACGTCATCGTTGCTGTAGGCATAGGTCTTCAGGATGTTCAGATGGGTGGTTGCCACCGTAAAACTGCCGCGTTCTTTTAGTGAATCCAGGATGGCCACCGCCAGAGCGCCGCCTTCTGAGGGGTCAGTTCCGGAGCCCAGTTCGTCAAACAGAACCAGGGATTCTTTTCCGGCGTTCAGTAAAATATCTTTTGTCTGTGCCATGTGCGCGGTAAATGTGCTGAGGCTTGCTTCGATATTCTGTTCATCCCCGATGTCTGCAAAAATAGTTTTAAAGATGGTTATCTGGCTTCCTTTGTCAGCCGGAAGATGGATTCCCGCCTGTGCCATGAGGATGAAAAGGCCCAGTGTTTTCATACTTACCGTCTTACCGCCGGCATTTGCACCGGTAATGATAACGACCCGGGTCTCTTGTTCTTTTAGGATATCAATGGGCACGATTCCTTTACAATTAAATTCCCATTGTCCTGTTATTTGCTGCTGTTCTTCTGCTTCACTGTTTATTTGTTCGTTTTCAATAAAATTTGAAATCAGGATCGGATGCCGGCAGTTTTTCAGGCTGATCTTACCTGCTGTATTTATGATGGGTTGGGTGCCGTTTAACGCTCTGCTTAAAAGCGCGCGTGCATGAATCAGATCGATATGTTCAAGGATATCAAGATCAACAAGGATCTCGACTCTGGCTTCATTAACCAAACTTGTGAGTTCGGTCAGGATTCTAATTTCCTCATAATATTCATCTTTGCGCAGGCCCTGGAGTTCGTTGTTCAGGTTGACCACGGTCAGCGGTTCAATAAAAAAAGTTGCTTTACTTTGGGACTGGTCGTGGATAACGCCGGGGATCATGTTTTTACTGTCCGTTCTTATTGGAATGACATAACGGCTGTTTCTAATCGTTATAAAATCATCCTGAACTGCCTGCTGCAGGTCATTGTTCTGTATGAGCTGTTCCAGAATATTTAAAACGCTCAGGCGGAGTTTTGAAAGGCGGCTTCTGATTTCTGAAAGTTCCGGGCTGGCACTGTCAAGGATCTTTCCCTGGGGAGAAATGCATTTTCTAATATTGCTGATCAGATCAGAGAGAATAATTATTTTATCGGTTATCCTGAAAATATTGGGAAAAATTTCAGCATAATCTGCAAAAAAGTTCTTTATTATTTTTGCAGTATCCAGGGTTTGCTCAATTTCTAAAAAATCTTTCTGATCAAGATACGCATTGCGGAGTTTTGTTTTCCTGACAGTCTCTTTGATATCGTGAACGCTGTTCAGTATCAGCGGCCCGGAGAGTTCAACCGCTTTTCTCATTTCAGCGGTTTCATCAAGAAGTCTTTCCACACTTTTTTGATCCCGGGAAGGGAGAAGTTCTGTGCACCTTTTCTTACCACCGGAGGAGGCGGCAAAGGTGTTCAGGAATTCGCAGATCCGTTCAAATTCCAGAACTTTTAGGGAGTGTTTGTCCATAAATATTAAGCCGGCTCTCTTTCATGGATTGTTTTTTTGAGTTGATTCAGCGCTTTTAAATCGCTTTCAAAGGGAATGTTATCCGGAAGGCTGTTCAGTTCGAACCATTTGAGTTCTGTAACATCGTCAAGGGGCTGAACATTATCCGATAGCAGCTGAACCGTAAAGCACATATTAATGAGCGCGGGTCCGTTTTTACCGTAAGTGTCCGCGTACATGCAGATCAGGCCGGTTACTTTGCATTCAACCCCTGTTTCCTCTTTTACTTCTCTTTTTAAGCCGTCCATGGGATTTTCACCATATTCAAGGAATCCGCCGATGATGTTCCAGCCGCCTTTAAAAGGTTCTATGCCTCTTTTTGCCAGAAGTATCCGGTTGTTTTCATCAACGGGAACAGCTCCCGCGCATGGACTGGAGTTATGATACATAACAAAACCGCATTCTATGCACTTTTGGCGAAAGGGATCTTCCTGTGTTAAGTTTCCTTTACAAAATGGGCAGAATTTATAGGGAGGCGTACGGTAAATTTTTTCCATATTTTTTAAACTTCCTGCTGTTTGCTGTTATTAAAGATAATATTTTATATATTCGCCAGTGTCAAAAGGTAAATCTTTAAAGTTCTAGAGAACTTGAAGGGCCTTATTTCTTAAAGGGCCTAAAATGCCTGAGTACCCAAGGAACATCAAGCGGATGGGAGTTTAAGGTCTATAAAAGTTGAGGAATTACAGGGGGCAGCATTTTGTTTAAGCGTCTTGACATGTGCTTATCCTGTATATTATACTTATTCGCTGTGTGAAAATTTTGATCCATGTCATTCTTTAGAACTATATAAATACATAAACGCTTGAAAGGAAAAAAAATGAAGGTGCTTAAGATCGATCA
The DNA here is from genome assembly GCA_024640785.1 of Pseudomonadota bacterium. Lineage (GTDB taxonomy): Bacteria > Desulfobacterota > WTBG01 > CAIYCZ01 > CAIRTM01 > JAHEEI01. Next base: position 1,985 of record JAHEEI010000143.1, on the reverse strand, counting down.
TCTCGGAATCGCAGTAAACAGCATGGATGAAGGAAGCAAATTCTGGACAGATGTTATGGGAATCGGCTGTACAAAAACCGAAACAGTAGAAGCGCAGAAAGTAACCACCGGGTTTTTCCCTGTAGGGGACAGTGAAGTCGAACTGCTGGAATCCACCTCGCCAGAGGGTCCGGTTGCCAAGTTTATTGAGAAAAAAGGCACGGGTTTTCAGCATGTTGCCTTTATGGTGGAAGATATTGACGCAGCACTTGAAGAGCTTAAAGCAAAAGAGGTCAAACTGATTGATGAGATCCCCAGAATCGGTGCCGGCGGTAAAAAAATTGCTTTTCTGCATCCCAAAGCCACCGGCGGTGTGCTGGTGGAACTCTGTCAGGAAGCATAGAACCCGCTAATAGCTTTCATTACTGGTTAGCAACTAAGATCTATTAACTGTCGTTATATAAGGAGTGTATGATGGGAAAACATCCGGAAAAAGAGAAATGGGAGGCTCTGGCAGAGAAAGAGTTAAGAGGTAAACCTCTTGATTCTCTGACCTGGAAGTCTCCTGAAGGAATTGATATTAAGCCGCTTTATACAGCCGAGGATCTGGAAGGGATAGAGTTTAATAATACCTTGCCGGGGATGGACCCGTTCGTGCGAGGTGTCAGAGGCACCATGTACACCGGTCGTCCCTGGACCATCCGTCAGTATGCGGGATTTTCAACAGCAAGAGAGTCCAATGCATTTTATAAAAGGAACTTGGCTGCAGGGCAGAAAGGGCTCTCCATTGCCTTTGACCTTGCGACTCACCGCGGTTATGATTCTGATCATCCCAGGGTCGCCGGTGATGTGGGTAAAGCCGGTGTTGCCGTAGATTCTATTGAGGATATGCAGGTCCTGTTTGACGGTATTCCGCTGGATCAGATGTCTGTTTCCATGACCATGAATGGTTCGGTTCTGCCGATCCTGGCCGGGTATATTGTCGCTGCGGAAGAGCAAGGCGTTTCTCAGGACAAACTGACCGGAACCATTCAGAATGATATCTTAAAAGAGTATCTGACCCGAAATACCTATATCTATCCGCCCACACCTTCCATGCGGATTGTGTCTGATATTATCGGTTACTGTTCAAAGAATATGCCTAAATATAATACTGTTAGTATCAGCGGTTATCACATGATGGAAGCAGGGGCCAATTCCGTACTGCAGACGGCCTTTACTCTGGCAGACGGCCTTGAATATGTAAAATCCGCTCTGGCTTCAGGGATGGACATTGATGCCTTTGCAGGACGTCTTTCCTTCTTCTTCGGTATCGGCATGAACTTCTTCATGGATATTGCCATGCTCAGGGCCGCACGTTTTCTATGGGCAGACCTGATCCGTCAGTTTAATCCAAAGAGCGAAAATTCCCTTATGCTCAGAACTCACTGCCAGACCTCCGGCTGGAGTCTGACTCAGCAGGATCCGTATAATAATATTATCCGGACCACCATGGAATGCCTGTCTGCCGTGCTTGGCGGAACCCAGTCTCTGCATACCAACTCATTTGATGAGGCTATTGGCCTTCCCACTGATTTTTCAGCGCGTATCGCACGTAATACTCAGATCATTGTCCAGGAAGAATCAAATATCTGCAAGGTTGTGGACCCACTTGGCGGCTCATACTATGTGGAATCACTGACCCACTCTATTATCCAGGAAGCTCGAAAGATCATCAAGGAAGTGGACGAACTCGGTGGTATGGCAAAGGCCATTGAGTCCGGAATGCCCAAGATGCGTATTGAGGAATCAGCCGCACGCAAACAGGCCCGTATCGATCAGGGCAAAGATGTGATTGTGGGTGTTAATAAATACCAGCTTGAAGAAGAGGCTGATATTGATGTGCTCGCCATTTCAGGCACTGTCCGTGATGAGCAGGTCGCACGCCTTAAAGAACTTCGTGCCAAGAGAAATGACGCTGAAGTAAAAAGCGCTCTTGAAGCAGTTACCAACTGCGCGGCAGCTGA
>JAHEEI010000020.1 GCA_024640785.1 Pseudomonadota bacterium | reverse complement strand
GCGAAAAGCCTCAATATCCTCAACATCAAGAGCCTGATCTATATGAAAAGAGCCGCTTCGTATCCTTTTGAGACTAGTCATATGAGCCCCGCAGGATAGCTTTTGACCTGCATCATGACAGAGGGTTCTTATGTATGTGCCGCCGGAACAAACAACGCGAAAAGTCACGTAAGGTATGTCCACCTTAAGAACTTCTATGTCATATACAACAACTCTTCGTTTCTGCCTTGGTACGCTCTCACCTTTTCTCGCAAGCTTATATAAGGGAACCCCTTTCTGCTTTAACGCAGAGTACATCGGGGGTATTTGGAATATTTCTCCCTTAAAATCCTGAATAGCACTTCTAATAACATCGCAGTCAGTTGGTATCTTATCTGTTATGCTCAGGACATTTCCCTCACTGTCCTGCGTATCTGTTTCAATGCCAAGTTTCAGTGTTGCCACATACTCTTTATCAGCCTCTGAAAGAAACTGGGCAAGTTTGGTGCCTTCGTTAACACACAAAGGAAGCACACCTGTTGCCATGGGATCCAGAGTTCCGAGGTGACCTACTTTTTTTAAACCCAGCATTTTTTTGACCGTGTGTCCTACCCTGCTGGAAGAAAGACCGCTGGATTTATTTATTACAATGATTCCGTCCATATGTAAAAAAGGCTATTCCTCTTTTTCGCTTAGATCCTCTTCTATTTTGTTCAGGATCCTGTCCATACGGTTTCCGTACTCGAGAGAAGTATCATAAACAAATGAGAGCTGGGGCAGATATCTTAAGTGAACACGTTTTCCAAGTTTTCCTTGAACGAAACCAACCGCCTTTTTCAGACTCTTTTTAATTTCCTCAAGTTCTTTAGCCTCTTTCAGTGAAGTATAGTAAATTTTTGCATTTCTCAGATCTTTTGCCAGATCAACACTTGTAATTGTTATAAAACTTAAGCGCGGATCTTTCACCTCGCGGAAGAGGATGTCACAGACTTCTCTCTTTATAATGTCTGAGACTCGGTCTGATCTTTGGTAAGTGTTTCTCATGAGTTTATATTCATAATTTCTATCCGGCGATCTACTATTTCTGCCAGATAAAGATTTTCTATAAAATCAATTGTTTTGTCCAGCCATGAGTTCACAAAGCTTCTGTCATTTCCGACCATACAGAAGCCGATTACCAGACTCTGCCAAAGATCATTATCCTCCACCTCTGCAATTGAGACAGGAAACTTGTTTTTAACTCTTGCAATGATTCTCCTTGCAACACCTCTCTTCTCTTTTAGAGAAGAGACACCATTTATAATCATTCTAAGCTGACAGACACCCACAACCATATACCTGCCAATACGTTTAAATTTTAAAAATCTAATAAAAGCTATAGAGAAGTCCTCGCAACCTTATCCACAACAAATGACTCTATTATATCACCTTCCTGAAACTTATCATAATCACCCAGAAAAATACCACAGTCCTGACCGGCAATCGCCTCTTTGGCGTCATCCTTAAATCTTTTCAATGACGTTACCTCACCTTCATATATAATATCTTCGTTTCGGATAACTCTTGCCTTGGATCCTTTAACAATCTTTCCTTCAACAACCATACATCCAGCAACTGTTCCATATTTTGAAATTTCAAAAGCCTGTTTTACTTCGGCTTTTCCCGATTTTGTCTCCACAATCCTAGGAGGCAGAAGTCCAAGCATGGCACGCTCGACCTCATCAACAATATCATAAATAACATCATAAATTCTGATATCCACGTTTTCAAAATCTGCGGACTCCTTTGCCTTGGCCTCTGCCTTCACGCCAAAACCAATAATAATTGCATTTGAAGCAGCTGCAAGCATGACATCATTTAAACTTACCGCACCCACAGAAGAATGCAGAACTGTCAGCTTCACTTCATCGCTGGTAAGATTTTCAAGAGAGGTCTTTAAAGCCTCTGCAGAACCCTGAACATCCGCCTTAACAATAATACGAAGCTCTTTTTTGTCTTCTTCTCCAACCGCACTTAAAAAATTCTCGAGGGAAACACCAGCATCCTTCTTTAAATCGACTTCCCGTTTTTTCTGTTGCCAGTATTCACTGGTCTGTCTGGCTTTCTTGTCGGCAACCACCAGAAAAGCATCCCCTGCTTCCGGCACACCTGAAAAACCAAGGATCTCCACCGGGGTTGAAGGTCCGGCCTCTTTGATCATTTCACCTCTGTCACCTATAAGAGCCTTTACTTTACCTGAGTTATGCCTTGAGACAAAAGCGTCTCCAGGCTTCAATGTTCCCTCCTGTACCAGAACTGTCGCAACAGGTCCTCTTCCCTTGTCCAGTCTTGCCTCTACGATAACACCCTTTGCAGACTTGTTCGGGTTCGCTTTAAGCTCAAGCATTTCCGCCTGCAGAATCACCATTTCCAAAAGCTTTTCAATGCCTATTTTCTGTTTTGCGGAAACTTCTACAAATATCGTGTCACCACCCCAATCTTCCGGGACCAGACCGTGGCTTGAAAGTTCCTGTTTAACCTTTTCCGGGTTTGCCTCAGGCTTATCTATTTTATTTACAGCAACAATAATGGGAACTTCAGCTGCCTTTGCATGATTGATTGCTTCAATGGTTTGAGGTTTTGGACCCTCTTCTGCGGCAACAACCAAAATTACTATGTCCGTTATCTGAGCGCCTCTTGACCTCATGGCAGTAAAAGCAGCATGACCCGGTGTGTCAATAAATGCGATATCCCCATGTTCTGTTTTTACACGATATGCGCCAATATGCTGTGTTATTCCGCCCTTTTCGCCGTTTGCAACACTGGCATTCCTTATTGTGTCTAGAAGGGATGTCTTTCCATGGTCAACATGACCCATTACTGTAACAACAGGACATCTATGAATCAGGTCCATTTCCAGATCGTTTGATTTTTCTTCAAAGATGGTTTCTTCTTCGATTGAAACTGCCTCCACCTCATATTTAAATTCTGAAGCGACCAGAGAAGCTGAATCCATATCAAGCATTTGATTAATGGTCGCCATCACACCCATTTCTATAAGTTTTTTCATTACTTCTGTTGCCTTAACGCCCATCTTTTTAGAAAGTTCTGCTAAAGCAATTCCATCCTTAACCCGAATTTTGCGTTTAATTGCCTTTGGAGTCGTTATTTCAGTCTCTTTTGATTTTCCAAGCTTCCTGTCTGCCAGGGAAACAACTTTTGGTTTTCTTCTTCCCTTGACAGTTTTATCACCCATCTTATACCTGCGTTTATGCGGACGGGGAACCGCGGCTTCTTCTTCCTCAACTGAATCACCCTGCCACTTGAACTTTTTGCGTGTAGCCTTAATGTCTTTTGCAGCGACCTTCTTTACTTTTTTAGAAAGATCTTCTTCCTCAAAAAGAACTGTTTTAGCTCTCCTTTTGGCCTCAGAAGCCTCTTCTTCTTCCTCTTCTTCTTCTTCTTTTGGCTCAAGATCAATTTTTCCTACGATCCTTGCGCCTGCTGGTTTGCTTTTAGCTTTCTTTTTCTTAACTGATTTCTCTTCAGCATCAGTTTCTTCGGTTTTCTCCCTGACTTCTAGTTTTTCTCCGCCATCTGGGCTGATTTTCTGCTCAAGTTTTTCTCCGGCTTCTTCAACCAAAGAGACTTTCCTAGATATGTCTACTTTTACTTTTTCTTCTTTTTCCTCAACAACAGGAGCTTCTGCGTCACCCTTTTCCTCAACTACTTCTGCCTGAGGTTCAGGTTCTACCTTTACTTCCTTCCTTCTTCTGATAACAGTTCTGCTGACCCTCTTTTCAACCAGAACATCTGATGGTTTATCCTCAGAGAACTCCTGCGCATCAGAGCCTTTTTTGCTAACTTCATTTAATTCCTTTTCAGCAGCTGCGTCTTCTTTTTTTCTTGGAACCTTTTTAACCGTTGTTTTTTCTACCCCTGTCTTTGCAGCCTTTTTTGGTTTTGAACCGCCAAACTTGTTGCGCACAGTTTCTGCCTGTTCCTCGCTAAGGGAACTCATATGTGACTTAACATCAAGACCCATCCCTATTAATTCAGGAATAAGAACCTTACTGTTCAGATTTAACTCTTTTGCCAGTTCATGAACTCTCATTAATTACGCCTGTCTCTCTTATTTCAGTTTAAAAAGCACCTATGATATATTATTCTTTATTTTCTTCACCGGTTTCATCTTCTGTAGGAGCATTTTCTTCATTCAGTTCTTCACATTCATCAGAAGATATATTGTTTTCCAAAAACAGCTTGGACTGTTCTTTTATATTTTCAGCAAGGTCTTTATCAATCTCTAAAATCGCCTCAAGCTCTGAAACTGCTGCATTATGAACAGATTCTAAATCCAAGATATCTGCGTTAATAAGCTTTTCTGCCATTGATTCATCAATACCCTCTATTCCAATCAGCTCATTAAGATGTTCCTTGGAAGACTCATCATACTTTGAACGGCTCCTTATATCAATTTTCCAACCCGTTATCTTTGCAGACAGTCTCACGTTTTGGCCCTTTTTCCCAATAGCAAGCGAAAGCTGACTGTCATCAACAATTATTTCCATACTGTGATTTTCGTCATCAACTATAATCTCTGAAACCTCTGCCGGAGCAAGGGCAGAGCACACAAAGGTTGCGGGGTCGTCAGACCATGGAACAATATCAATTCTCTCTCCATGCAGTTCCTGAACAATATTCTGAACACGGGCACCTCTGTTTCCCACACAGGCACCAACAGGATCCACTCTTGAGTCAAATGATTCCACAGCAATTTTTGCTCTATTCCCGGGTTCTCTGGCAACATTATGTATCTTAACCACATTATCTGAAATTTCAGGAACCTCCAGTTCAAAAAGCTTTAAAAGAAAGCCCGGATGTGTCCGTGACAGAAGAACCTGGGGACCTTTTGTTATTTTCTTAACATCAAGTACATATCCCTTTATTCTGTCCCTGAGAGAAAAACTCTCGCCGGGAATCTGTTCCTGACCCGGCAAAACAGCTTCATGTCTTCCAAGCATCACAATTATGTTTCCCTTCTCAAACCTGTGGACATAACCGGTAACCATCTCGCCTTTTTTATCTTTATACTCATTATAGGTGTTTTCCCTCTCAACCTCCCTTATATTCTGCATAATAACCTGCTTTGCCGTCTGGGCGGCAATTCTTCCAAACTGAGAAGTGTCCATCTTTACACCAATCTCATCACCAACCTCTGCATCCGGATCTACCCGTTTGGCATCTTCAGGAAGTATCTCTTTTACTGGAGATGTTATTGTTTCAACAACATTCTTAAACTGAAAAAGCTCTATTTCTCCAAGCTCTTCATTATACTGAGCTTCAATCTCAAGGTTATAACCATATTTGTTCCTTGCCGCTTTGACAAGAGCTTCCTCAAGCGCCTGAATAAGAACCTCTTTATCTATCCCTCTATCCTTACCTATTTCCTCTATCACTTTATCTAGTTCTGAAAACATTTTCTTCCCTTTAACTGCTGTCTATGTTTATTTACCTGAAAAATTAACCCTATTTTTTTTATTAAAATCATATTCAAGGTTTGCTTTTTTCACATTTTTGTAAAGAATATTAAATTCTTTTCCGTCACTGTCAATTTTCAGAACTCCATCTTTGAATTCTTTAAGCACACCCTTGAAATTTTTTCTTTTATTTAAAAAAGCTCTTGTTTTAAGCTTAATTGTTTCTCCTATCACACTGATAAAGTCTTCTTTTTTTTTCAAAGGTCTGTTTACCCCCGGAGAAGTAACCTCAAGACTGTACGAACCGGGGATTATATCCTTTATGTCAATTATATCACCCAGCTGGTTACTTATCATGCTGCAATCATCCAGTAGAACGCCACCTTCTTTATCGATATATACCCTGAGCACCCACCCTGAAGATTCTCTGTTGTATTCTACATCTACAAGTTCAAGGTCAGTATTTCCATATATCTCCTTAAAACACGTTTCAACATCCTCAACTATTTTCTTTTCTAGTTTTTCCCGATGTGATGCCATAAAAAGTGCTGATCTGTAGACAATATTAAAATGTTTCTAAAAAACAAAAAAGTGGGCACTGCCCACCTTGCGTTACTACTTTAACGACAAAAACCTATCTGCTGAAAAAGCAAAGAGTAGTGCCTGGCATATCGTGGAGCGGGCAACGGGATTCGAACCCGCGACCCCAAGCTTGGGAAGCTTGTACTCTACCAGCTGAGCTATGCCCGCACAAATTTTACATACACACGTAGTCAACTAAAAAATTATACTAACTATTTAAAAAGTGTCAATCTTTTTTTTGAATTGGTTTAAAAGTATGATATAAGATACTCTTTAATCATTTTTGGACATAAATCAAAAACTACACAACCTAAAACTTCTTTTACAAACTATTATACCCCGGACACTCACCGGCAAAAACAGGAAGATACTCAAATGACCAGAAAAAGAAGATCACTTTCAAACAGAGGATTTATAAATAGAGAAAACATTGAAGCTCTCATTATTGCAGTCATCCTAGCGCTGTTTATTAGAACTTTTATAGTACAGGCATTTAAAATTCCTTCAGGGTCTATGGAACCCACTCTTTTAATCGGAGACCACCTCCTTGTTAACAAATTTATCTACGGAATAACAATCCCATTTACAGATAAAAAGATGTTTGAGTTTAAAAAACCAAAACAAAATGATGTCATTGTCTTTAAATACCCTTTGGAACCCAAAAAAGACTTTATCAAACGGGTTATTGGGACAGAGGGAGATAAAATCTTAATAAAAAATAAAAAAATATTTATAAATGGCACAAGATATAAAGACAATAAAGGAGTTTATGCCGACAGAAACCTCGTCAGAGGCCCGCGCGATAATTTCGGTCCTGTAATCGTACCCAGTAACAGTCTCTTTGTCATGGGTGACAACAGAGACAACAGTCATGACAGCCGTTTCTGGGGATTTTTGGACGTAAACGAAGTAAGGGGAAAAGCTTTTATCATTTACTGGTCATGGGGAAGTTTTTTAAAGGATATAAAATGGAAACGTATCGGTAAGATAATCAATTAGTTCCATTAGATAGCACAATCAATAATATTCAAACATAATATTCTTTATCCACTCACTTGATTTGTCTCTTTATAAATTTATTTCATCTTTTTTGTTTTGATTTTGATCAAGTTTTTTATCTGAAGCCGAATTGTTAAATTATATAAAATTTTTAAAGGAGGAAACTCGATGGCAGCAAAAAAATCCAAAAGTTCCAAAATGTGCAAAAGATTAATTAAAGACACAAAAAATAAGATTGTAAGACTTGAGAAGGAGCTGAAAGCAGCTAAGGCTAAAGTAAAAGAAAATGAAGCAGCAATGAAGAAAGCTCTCGAAGCAGAAGCAGCAGCCAAAAAGAAAAAACCTGCAAGGAAAAAGGTTGTAAAAAAGAAAACCGCTCCTAAAAAACCCGCCAAGAAAAAAGCAGCAAAAAAGAAATAACGGTTAGTATTTTTAACAGCAAAAACCGGGAGATTCTCAATAGGCTCTCCCGGTTTTTTGTTTTATAAAATTATATAATGAAACTCGGATTTCACATGTCAATATCAGATGGCCTTGTAAAGGCAGCAGAAAGGGCAAACTCCCTAAACTGTGAAACAATGCAGCTTTTTTCACACAATCCAAGAGCATGGACCTTGAAGAAAATCGAAGATAAGGAGGCCGAATTATTTAAGGAAGCTGTTTCTGTATTCGGGATATCCCCTGTTGCTGTCCATATGCCTTATCGTCCCAACTTTGCCTCATTTGATAAAGATCTTTATCAGAAATCAACAGCTTTTCTTTGTGAAAACATCAATAGAGCGAACGTGCTTGGGTCAGACTTCCTGGTGGTGCACCCGGGTAGTTTTGGTCAAAACAACAGGGAGCAAGGAATATCAAGAATAGCAGGGGCAATCAACATTGCACTTGAAAGAACAAACACAAAAGTCAAGCTTCTCCTTGAAAATACAGCGGGCCAGGGAACTGAGATCGGTAATGATTTTTCTCAATTAAAAAAAATAATAAGTTTTGTTAATAAAAAAAACCATATCGGAATCTGTCTTGATACTGCGCATGCTTTTGCATCGGGACTTGATATCGCGACAGAAAAAGGACTGAATCATACCTTGGAAGATTTTGACAGGAAAATTGGGATAAAAAAACTTTGCTGTCTCCACTTAAACGACTCAAAGACCCGGCTTGGATCAAGGGCTGACAGGCACTGTCATCTTGGCAAAGGGCACATCGGGTTAGAAGGCTTTCGACTCATCTTAACTCATCCTTTACTAAAAGACCTTCCCGGCATAATGGAAACTCCAGGTAAAACAGATAAGGAAAATCAAAAGAATATGGATATTTTAAAAGAGCTGTCTAGCAGCTAAATTATTTTACTCTTAAAATTTGACACATAAAATATTATTATTTATATTTGATAAATATTAGAAGAAGTATTGTAAAAAAATCTTATGTTTTTAAAAAACTAAAAAATGCGCATAAAGAGCAAAGTAAAACATATTCTGATAGAACTCAAAGGGCACACACCTTTTACCTGCATAGGTGCTTTCCTTGGGATATTATTTATGCTTCTCTTCAGAAACATGGGCTCATCCGGCAGTCATCTGCTTTTTTCCATTTTTCACCCTTTACATGTAGTTTTAAGCGCAATGGTAACTTCATCTATGTTCAGGGTGCATGATCTAAAGAGAAACTTTTTAATTATAATTGTTATTAGTTATTTTGGAGCAGTCGGAATAGCAACTATTAGCGATATTATAATCCCACACCTTGGTGCAAAAGTGACAGGGCTTGAAATGCCTGCTCATAGCCAGATACACGAACAGAATCTGAATGATGACAACCCCAAAAGTGAAGAGATGGACGGCCTAAAAAACGGTCAAAATGAAGGGGGAATTCATCTTGGATTCATCGAGGAATGGTATATTGTAAATCCAGCGGCCTTTTTCGGGATTTTGTTGGCCTTTTTTCTTCCCAGAACCAAGCTGCCCCATGCCGGACATGTCTTAGTCAGCACCTGGGCATCATCATCATACTTATTAATGACAGTGACTAGCCAGATGAGCATAGCCGCAGCTTTTGCAATATTTACCACATTATTTATTTCAATCTGGATACCCTGCTGCATCAGTGATATAGTATTTCCGCTTCTTTTTATTGAGCCGGACATTGAGATTGACGGAACCTGCCCGGAACATTCCAGACACAGCCATGAACATCTAAAGACAGACAAATAAAATCAGGACGTGCTGTCGAACTCATCTTTAAGCCGTTTTAGGTCCTCAACTCTTCCCATCACAACCAGGTTATCTCCAACCCTAAGGCCTGCGGCATGATCAGGAATAATGACCTCCCTTTCACCGTTTTCGCTACGCCTGTTGATTGCCACCACCGTTACCCCGTAATTCCTGCGAAGGTCAAGCTCCTGCATGGTTTTCATATGCATTAAACGTCCTACACGGATGAGTTTTGTTTCAAATCCGTCCGGCAGATTAACGTACTTCTGTGAAGTAGGCTTATCAGCGAGCCTGCTCTGGATAAACTTTAAACCGCTTGTTCCCTGCCGGAGAATCTCCCGGTTGTAAAGATTCATTATCTCCTTTCTCCCTATTCTGCCGATAAACCTGCCTGACGATTCACTGTCAACAACAGCTATTTCTTCTGCGTCATAAAGACTGAACTTCTTCAGACATTGGGCAAGATTAACATCTATTCCAATTGACGGATTTACAGATATCGGAACAAGATCTTTGGCAACTACAAGGCCGGCCAGAGTCTGCTCATTGAGAATCTCCTTAACATCGTGAACATTAAAAGAGCCCTGGAACTTACCATTATCATCTATCACATAATAGCAGAGCTCATTTGCATGTATCACTTTCTCTAGAATATCATCAAACCCGGTGTTTTCATTAAGCGGGATAACATTGGTATCCATTACATCTTTCACCGTTGTTGTCTGCATGATAGACACTTCAGCGCTTTTTGCAAGATCAACCCCCCTTCTTGTGAGCTTCATGGTATAGATAGAATCTTTTTTGAGTAGGGAAGCAATAAAAGTAGCCAGTATGGAACATATCATTATGGGCAGAATCAATTTGTAGTCACCGGTCAGCTCAAATATAATTAGAAATGCCGTGATAGGAGCATGTGTGGTCCCTGCGACCATAGCACTCATCCCCACAACCGCATATGCCCCGTATGAAACAACAAGTTCCGGGAAAAGAAACTGCATAACAGAGCCAAACAGACCGCCAAAGACAGCTCCAAGAAAAAGTGAGGGGGCAAAAACACCACCAGACCCACCTGCCGCAAGGGTCAGTGATGTTGCTATCATTTTGATTGGAAGCATCATCAACAGCAGATACCAAACGGTCTCACCTTTTAAAAGCTGCGTGATCGTGTCATATCCGACTCCATAGACCTGGGGAAACTGTAAAAGAATAAGGCCCACAAGGAAAAGTATCAGAGGAGTTTTAACCCATCCCAGTGGAATTTTATCGGCAAGGTTTTCAAGTCCATAAAGAAGCCTGACAAAAACCACCGCAAGCACGCCTGTCATAATTCCAAGCAAAATATAGGGAAATATCTCCCATCCGCTGGTAAGGCCATAATGAGGAATCTCAAATGCCGGGATATCACCGAAATACCATCTTCCAATAATGGTTGCCATGACAGAGGACATAATGAGCGGAACCAGTGTCGCAATCGCATAATTTCCAAGAATAATTTCGACAGAAAACATAACACCGGCAATAGGGGCATTAAAAGTCGCTGCAATACCGGCTGCAGCTCCGCAGGCAACCAGAATCTTAAGCTTGTCCTGACTCACGCCAAGCCACTGGCCAAAAGCTGAACCGACACTTGATCCGATCTGTACAATGGGTCCTTCACGGCCCACTGACCCGCCTGTTGCAATGGTTACAGCTGATACAAATGTCTTTAAGAACATCACCCGGGGCCTTATTTTTCCTCCCCTTAAAGCAACAGCCTCCATAACTTCGGGGACACCGTGTCCTTTTGTCTCACGCCCGAAATAATATACTAAAGGACCTACAATAAAACCTCCGGCAACAGGCAGTAAAAGTCTCTTATACCAGGGCAATTCCGTTACCGTCTGAAGGATATTTACATGATCTCCGATCGTAAAGGTCTGTAAGACCTCAATCAGGGTACGAAAACCAACAGCACCTATTCCGCCGATTATTCCGATAAAAGACGCAATGATTATAACGGCGGTATTTTCATCGATATGAAACTTTTCTGTAATGGTATTAAAAAGGTCTTTTCCTGCGTGTTTAAATCCTTTAGACATCCGATTCTTTCTTGATAGAACAATAAAGCATTTACAGAATTTATTTTTCAGGCAACTACCAGTAAATCATATTAGTTTTATGATTGCCCGCATATTGTAGATAGGATAATCATACAAAAATAAAATAATTTCATTAAATTATTCAATATAACATTATTTTAGAAAAAATTAAGAGAAATATTTAAGCATGAAAATAATCCGCAAAATTTTTTTAGCTCTTATACTGATTTTTATTCTCATTTTTGCAGTTATTCTGATTCTTGAAAGAATTCTAGTAACCCCCGAAAACATAAGAAATTTACTTTCCCATGAATCAGCAAGACACCTTGGGGCAGAAATAAAAGCAGAAAAAGTCCATATTAAGTACTTAAAAGAAATCAGACTTGAAGGCTTAACGTTTAAATCTGTTAACGGAGTTAAGGAGGATCTTTTCTCCTGTAATGAAGCAGCTATAAAATACGGACTTTTCCCCCTTCTGACAAAAAAATTTCTGGTAAAAGAAATATATATTAAGGATCCTGCTTTCAATTTTAAATTAATGAATGGCAGGATAAAAAATCTATCTCAAGGTAAAACCGGTGATTCATTCAAAAAACAGTCTCTTGGGCTTTTATTCCTTCCCGATACCGTAAAAATGGTAAACGGCAAGATATCCCTAGAAACTGAAAAAGAAAGTTTCATGCTTGAAAACCTCTTGTTGTCTGCAAAAGACGTCTCTGTTGTTTTTCCGTTTAGGCTCTCTATCTCTGCAAACCTTCCGGAAAACAAGGATAAAGAGATAACTTGTGAAGCAACCATGAATGTCCTGAAAAAAAGGCTACTTGCAATATTAAAATTGATAAAATCCCTATAAAACAACTCAGTGCTTTTTTTGAAGCACAGGAAATAAAATTAAAAGATGGATTCTTAAGCATTGATTCAAATATAAGTTATGATGACCCTGAAGTTATGATTCAGGGATCTGCCTCACTTAATAGGGTATCCATAGAGTTGCCTGCTAAGTATAAAACATTAAAGATTCAGGATATTAGTTCAAGCATGAAATTCAATACATCTTATAGCCTGCCTGAAAAGAAATTAACAATTGAAGGTATAACCGGATCGCTTCTTTCTCAAAAATTTACCGTCAAAGGATCATTGCAATAAAACAGCACAACCCTGTTCTGGATCTGTCAATTGTCTCTAAAGACTTTTCCCTCAAACCGCTATTTGATCGCATTGACAGAGAACTCGAATCTCCGTTTTACGGTCTTAGTGTATCTGGGAATATTTGAATAAAAGCAGCCATTAAAGGAACGCCAGGCAAAAATATTTCATCCATCGTTTCAATTAACCTGAAAAGTAACAGGATCATTTATCCGCCTCTTTCAAATCTGCAGCCGGAGCTTGTCGGTCAAATCAAGTTGGGCAAGAGAAATATTGCTGTTAAAACCTTATCAATCAGTGCGCTTGGATCAGCTGTTTCTTTTACAGGGAACATCCCAGATTATACTGTCTGGCCTCCAAAAACAAATCTCAAAATAAACTCCTCCAAGCTTAATCTGGACCCATTATTTAATGAGGGCCCTGACCTTTCAGGCACGGAAACCTTGGAGGATATCGGTCCTTTTAATTTTAAAAAATTCTCATCACAAGGCCCTTTAACCCTGGGTAATACCCACTTCAGAGGCATGTTTCTCAATAATGTCAGGGGAAAATATGTTTTTGAAAACAATATTTTTTCAATAAACAATCTCACGGGAAATATCGGCGCTGGTAAATTTGATCTTTCAGCAAAAGTAGATCTTGGCGTGGAAGGCCTTGATTATTATCTTCATTTAACCCTTAAAGATACAGAAGTAGATGCGTTGTCAGCTATCCTGCCGACCGGTTTCATAAGACATGTTAAAGGACTTCTCTCCGGCAGCTGTTCTGTGAAAGGTTCTGGAACAAGCCCAGTTAAACTGAATAACAATTTAAAAGCCGATGTGATGTTTTTCATAAAAGAAGGTCTTATGAAGAACCTGAAACTCAAACCACCGCTCTCGATATTTATTGCAAAGGATAAACTAAAATCAATTCCACTCCACACCGAAACATTAAATGCGAGACTGAGAAACAGGATTTTTGATATAGACAGCGAAAACATAAGCGAAGATCTGGAGTTTTTTAGTGAAGGAGACGTCTACTTTGACGCTTCTCTTGATTTGGGTGCAAAAATAAAAATTTCAGAAGGATTTATTAAGAAAGATAAGGCATTGACCAGATTCCTTCCCAAAGAATCCAGCCTGATATCGGTTCCATTTACAATCAAAGGAACTTTAGATGAACCAGTCGTCTCTCTTCGTGAAGAAACACTTCGTTCCATCATAAAAGAGAGCTTGCCGAACCTAATAATGAATCTGACGAATGAAGACAAGGCGGGAGAATTAGAATCAATCGTTAAAGAGATCCTGGATATCTTCTCCGGGAGTAATAAAAAATAAAATTAAAATAGTAGAAAAAACCAGAATAATAAAATTATTACAACCAAAAGAGAAGACTAGTACTTTAAACCAATCGTTTAAAAAATCAGCCATGGCTGCGGAAGAAATATCCGTTCATACTCCTTAAAAGCATAACGGTCGGTCATTCCTGAAATAAAGTCACACACATCCTGCTCTATCATCCCTGAATTAAAGTTCTTCCCGGAATCCTCATAAAAAAGATCGGGATTAGCGATATAATAATCAAAAAGCTCCTTAACGATTTTTGAGGACTTTTCAAAATCATCATGTACGGCTGTTCCATTATAGACCCTGTTATCTAGGAAGCGTCTGAGACTCATGGCCGCATGCATAATATCATTGCTTGCCCGGACTCTTTCTGTGTTGGATTCCATTGTTGTTTTTATTACATCATTCACCATCCGGCCTATTCTTTCGGAATGACCCTGACCAAGCGCACCTAAAATATCTTTGACTTCATTATCAAGGTCCGCTTCAGAAATAACTTTTGCCCTTAAAGCATCATCAAGATCATGATTTAAATAGGCTATTGAATCAGCTATTCTCACAACCTGTCCCTCTAGGGTCATGGGAAGAAGATTCTTGTCGTCCGGAAGTATCGGCCCTCCCCGCTTTGAATGTTTTAAAATACCGTCACGGACTTCCATGGTAAGATTTAGCCCTTCGATCATATCCACAACACGCAGACTCTGTTCAGAATGACTGAATCCATTTGAAACAATACTGCTCAAAACAGCCTCTCCTGCATGACCAAAAGGAGTATGGCCAAGATCATGTCCAAGAGCAATTGCCTCGGTCAGGTCTTCATTTAAAAATAGTGATTTTGATATTGTCCTCGCAATTTGGGACACCTCAAGAGTGTGAGTAAGCCGGGTACGGTAATGGTCACCTCCCGGCGCCAGAAATACCTGCGTCTTGTGAATAAGTCTTCTGAAAGCCTTTGAATGAATTATTCTGTCCCTGTCATGCTGAAAAGCCGGTCTCAGGTCACACTCTTTTTCAGATGAAAGTCTGCCCTTGCTTTCACAGCTTAAAGTAGCATGTTCAGACAGAACTTTTCTTTCATTTTCTTCAAGTCTTTTTCTCAGCAGCATAATATTTTTTAACATGTTTATTTTACTTAACTAATTATCAAAAATAATTTAAAAAGGCAATGACATTGATTTTTTAAATAGAAAAGTATATATTTTAACATCTACTATCATCCGACAACAAGGATAAACCTATGGGAAAACAGAAGAACATATTATTTATCATAACTCTTTTATTTTTATCTGGCTGCATGGTAAATCCAGTGACGCTTGATCAAGAGTTCAATATTGTCAGCGAAGAAAAAGAACTTCGAATAGGAAGAAATGCTCACAAGCAGATAGTTCAGCAGTTCGGGTTGTATTATGATACTGCTTTTCAGCAGTATGTAGATCAAATAGGGCAAAACTTGGCAAAGATTTCCAAACGCCGTGACATAACTTACCACTTTACAATCCTTGATGATGACACCAAAAATGCATTTGCCATACCCGGCGGATATATTTATATCACAAGAGGACTTCTGTCCCTGTTAAACAACGAAGCAGAACTCGCGGGTGTGTTGGGACATGAAATCGGTCATGTTGCAGGAAGGGACAGCGCGGCTTTAATGTCACAGGGGATGATTGCACAACTTGCATCAGTTGCAGGAATTGTGGGAGCAGCAGCCACGTCTTCGGGCGATGCGGCCTTGGCAGCCAACCAGCTTTTTAATGCATTAATGCTTGGTTTCAGCAGGGAAAAAGAATATCTGGCAGACGAACAATCTGTAGAATATCTGATGAAAACCGGATACGACCCTTTGCAGATGGTATCTTTCATGTATTCTCTTTCCCATATAAGTCAGGGTCCCACCGGAGCACAGAGTTATCTTGTAACGCACCCTTATATTTTTGACCGAATTGCGCGTATTGAAGCAAAGTACAAGGTCGTGGTCACCATGGATACAACCATGGGGCAGCTTCACAACAGGAACAAAAAGGATTACAGTCACAGAGGAAAAGTAAATACAGAAAGATATAAATCATACCTGAACGGGCTTGCCTATGGTCCCAGGGACGATATCCGTCATATAAAATTATATACTGTTCAAAGAGGTGACACGCTACCTCTCATAGCAAGAAAGACTCTCGGCAGCGCTGTTAAGGCAAGAACTCTTGCCGAACTAAACGGGATCCCCGCTTCAACTCAGCTCATACCCGGAGCTACAATCAAGATAATATACTGATTTCCTGTAAAAGCCAGAACCTGATACGACGATTTTGACGACGAGGATGGATTTCATCTGAGACCTGGTTAATACAAAATGTAGTTATGTTAGCTTTTCCAATAATTAAAGGTTTGGCACAAATTTTTGACTTTGCGTTTTGTTAAGGTTACTTGTGGATATGTTAAAAAGGCAGAGTCTAACCTCTGCCTTGTGTTTCGAATAATCAATCAACTCAAATATTTAGTGGTACCTTTAATAAGAAAGGTTACTTTACTTGGATTTACCACCTTCTTTCTTTTTCTTGCTTTGGCTTGCCTTGCTTTTGTTATGGTTTTACTCACGGCTGAGGCGTAAGTTCCAGCTTATCTACATCAAAACCTTTCTTTACCAATCGATTGAGAAGGTCTTCATAGTCATCATTGGCCATTGTAGGCTCTCTGTTTAGAATGTAGAGGGTAAACCTTGTATCACTGCTAACCGCCGCCCGTTCATAGCTTCCTTCAACTTCATCAAGTTCAATAATCCAGTATGGAAACTCGATTCCTTCAAGATCGGGCCGGTCGAATGTAACGGCTAGTTTTGCATTGGTTACCTCGTCCACTACCCGGGCAGTTCCCGTTATCTCGGTTGTAGCCCCGTTGCTTAAAACACCGCTATTTGTCAAGCTAACCGTCCTGTTGTCATTGAGCTCGTAAAGAGCAGTAACCGCTTCTGCATCTTCATCGAAAGGAACGGGGTAGCGTGCAATTTCGTACCATAACCCCATGTAGCGTTCAATGTCTACAAATTCTACTGTCTCTGGAAATTGCGGTGTAAGTATGATTTTTTCCAGGTCAAAACACTTCCTAGCAAGTCTATCGAGAATACCCTGGTAGACAGACGCTTCCATGGTCGGTGTACGACTGATGATATATAATGTGCTCCTTTTTGAGTTGGATATGACTGCATATGGATATTTTTCTTCCCCCGGCTCAATGTCTCCCAGCTCAATGATCCAGAACTCAAACTCCCCATCCACTGGAGGGTTGGTAAAGGAGACGGCAAGTTTTGAATTGGTTTTCTCGTCCACTACCCGGGCAAACCCTTCTATCACGACCTCGGGACCATTTAATCCGCCAACACGTCCTGTATTTAGAACATCTAGTGTGCCATTATCATTTAGAGTGTATTCAGCGGTAACCGCAGCCAAGACTCCTTCGGCAGGGTTAAAATATCGGGCGATCTGGTACCATTTGCCGGTGAAACTTACAACATCCACAGAATCGACTGTTTCTGTTGTTGGCTTGAACTGTGTTGCACAGCTTTGAATAGCCCCTTTCTCTCTACCAGTTATCAAGCCATCTTTCTTCCACTCATTGGTGAGTTTTGATACACAACTTTGAAAATTTCCAAGGTTTTTTGCAACATCTTCACATTCTTCAATCAAGCTACTCAACGTTGGAGTCACTTCTGTTCCCGTGGAGGGAATTTCTATGTCCATTACTCCCGTATCGCAACTACAAATCTGTAATGGCTCTTCACAAGCTGCGTGACCGGGATAGAGAACAGCGATGGTGATACATAAACTAACACAAAACAATACAGCCGCTGACTTTTTCATAACATCATTTCCTTTCATTTTAAATTAATATAATTGGTTTAATATTTTTATGATAAATATTGAAAAAATATCTGCTGACCTGCGCCACTTAGTTTCACTAATGTTTATAACAACGTTAAAAATAATCAATTCTCTGAGCGCACTGGCCATACGTAGCCGTAGAAGCTAGTCTCAAGGCCGTCGTTCACGTCGCCGTCGTACATGGTCACGAACCACGCGCTGGCACTAAAGAAAGCGCTTGTAATACTCGACCAGTAGACGCTGGACTGCACATTAGAAAAAGGATGACTGGTCGGCAAGGCAGGGCCGTAGTTGCTAAAATCTATCAGGCTCTGCAGTTCCGTGATATTTGGTAAACGCCAGTCTGTATGAGACGATCCGCAGCCTGCATTGCCCAAACTCAAATTATTAGAGTAGTCAATGGCATCGTTCCAGTTCATTAATCCTCCAAGGTTGGCGTCTTTCGCCCACATCAGTCCTGTCAGAGTGTCTATACCGTTCCGTCACCATTATCTGTAAAGCGTGGTTCCCCACATACAATGGATGCTGCTAATAAAAATATTCCCGATAATAATGCCAAAGTTGTCAATAATAGTTCTTTCATATTCTCCTCCTTGTTTATATTTGGCATTTATAATTACTATATAGTTAATAAAATTTACCTTTTCAATAGGGTGAGCATCTTTTTTATCGGTGTTTCCAATAAAAGGCTTGGGACATAAATATTGACTTACTGAATCAATTTGTTACATTTTGAAGGAAGAATATTAACCGATAATTGTTGAGGATAAACAAGGAGGTCTAAAATGGGTAGAAGTAAAAAATCGTGGAAGTTATTAGTTTTAATAGCATTAGTAAGCAGCTTTGTTTTTTGCTCTGAAGTTTGTGCTGAGCAAAACCAAGAAATGAAAGCAGTCAAAGCAGAACAAAAAGAGGAAATGAAAGCACTTAAGGCTGAGCAAAAGTGTGAAAAGAAAGAAGTTAAAGCTGAGCAAACAGAGGAAACGAAAGCAGTTCAAGCTGAGCAAAAATGTGAAAAAAAAGAAGTTAAAGCAGAATAAATAGGTGATTAGCTAGTAAAGAACATTTAGTATGTTTAAAAGCCTGCCCTAAAAAGCAGGCTTTTTTATTAGCCACCTTTTATATGTTGGACTGCACTGAATTATTAATGAGAATGTAACTGCTTGCTTGTTATTGTTAAATTGAAATTTACTGTAAGAATGGGTGGGTAACAGACAGGGAGTGAGGAGGTGGGGGGTAAAAAAACTACCCCCCGGTATGAAAAAACACTGAATAGATAGTCGGAAAAATATTTTGAAACTTTAACTTTAATAAGAAATTAGTTGACAGTTTTTAATATAAAAAGGCAGGGCCGATTTTTAGGACCCTGCCTTATATTTTTACCTAACTGAATTGAGAAAAAATCACTGCCTCGTCCAATCTCCTTCTAAAAGAGTTTTTCTAGAACAGGAGTCAGAGACCTCAACAAGGCTTAATGTATTTTCATTTATAGAGTAGGTATAAATTTCCTCAACAGATCCGCAGAATTCATCAAGAAAAGTAATTTGATTACCGGATATTGTATAAGTGAGTTCAGCTGATGAAGGTTCTGAAGGAATCTCATTTGACAGCGACGATCTACCGTCATTGTTAAAAGTGAGATAAAACTGTAAAGTATTAAGCCTTATAGCACCTCAAGTGCTGATGAGATTATCTATTGCTGTAAAATCATAGGAACGAATATTTGCCTCAGGCACTCGTAAAATTAGAGTTTTAGGGCTGAATACATAATTAGAATACTGGGGTACAATACCATAACTGCCAGTTCCCAAACCACCAAAGGCATAGTAACCTTCAGCCTTTGTTGTTATAGTAGCGATTGTCGTTGCCAAGCCACAGGAATAAACGTTAATATCTATGCTTGATGTTCAGAATAAAAGTTATGGTATATAAAATTTTGAAGACGGAGAATAAGCTTGGGATCATTGGGTATTCATGACCTGTTTATTACCACGTTTAAGCCGGCATAAATTAAATTTATGGTAATGATTCTTGTTATCACTGACTGTCCATGTTTTTTACAGTACCGTGTTAAAGCCGGTTAAAGATTATACCTGCCATTAATGTTTTCATGGGGTAGTTCCGATAGAAATAAACAGTATCGTGTTGGTGTGGTTAGGGTGGCAGTAAGGAGAATAAGAACATGATTAATGAGGAGCATATAATTTTCATAAAAAAATTAGATGCAATTATAAAAGCTGGACTTGAAGCAACAAATGAAATTTCTAAGGAAAAAAAACATGAGCTGATAAATGAGTATGTGCTTAATAAGATTGATGAAGCCATTGAAACCGTTCGAAAAGAATCCGTCAAAAAAATAACAAAAAAAGACCTGGATAAAAGAAAAAAATTGATGAAGAAATTTGCTGAAATATATATCAAAGGTTTTATCTATTAAGATTATCATCATTACTTATTCATGCCCTTTACAGTACCGTGTTAAAGTCGGTTGAAGGTTAAGTGGGGGATGATTAAAGCTTATGATCATTGGCTATTTATGACCTAACACAGTAGTCTTTAACACAATAAACTTGATCAGGCAGGACTTGCCTGATGATTGATTAATTTTATTAATGATTTATTCGCTTTCATTCCTTTTTAAATTTATGTCGCCAAAGTAATCAGTAAAAATAAGTTTAATTATTTACCAATAATCGCCATAGAAGTATCTCCAAATCAACTCATACAAGATGCAGATGGAGGTATTGAAACTTAAGGAATAGTATTATTTTATAAATAGAGATGAGTAATAATTACTGATTAGTATCAATTTGAATAAGGAGAAAGACAGATGCTTATATTACTATACTTCTTATTAGGGTTTTTAATGTTCGATTGTTAATAGCTTTTCGTATCTACTTTTCAAAAAAGGGGCTCTTCAACAATATGAAGACCAGTTGATCTACTCAAAGGCATTGAAATCGAATAAATATGTTAAAAATTGATAAAGGTAAAAAAACCTCGTTTTGTTCACCAATAATAAGTGCTTCCTTTTTCAGGCTAAATTAGTATCATTTGTAATATGTTTCTTTTACCTTCTTAAGAAAAAAACCACCAACGTACTCAGTAAGGATTGGTTAATTATTGAATAATAATCAAACCAGTAAAATATTTTTCAACTATAAGACAGACAATAAAGTAGATTTTTCTGTGAAGAGTTGATTCTTGATTTCTTTGCTTTAAACGTTTCATGTAGCGGTTCAAAGGAAAGTGGACAGGAGCAGATTCGTAGGGAAGCCAAAAGAAGTATTTTTGAATATCTAGAAATGTACTATAACCAAATCTGGACCTTTTCGGCATTAAACTATAAACCCCCATGGATTTTGGAAGGCTTGGCAGGACTTGCTTAACCTTGTATTCATTTTTTCGGGGGAAGATCAGTGAAAAGAAAAAACAACAAGTAAGTCAGGGACACAATTTAAGGAGAGTAAAATGATACTTGGGATATGCGGGAGTGGCAGAAAAGAGGGAAACACAGGAGCTCTTGTTGAGGAGGTATTGAAGGCAGCCGGAACTGAGTCAGAGCTTGTATGGCTCATAGATATAAACCTTGGTTACTGTACAGGCTGCTGGAGGTGCGTTTCTGAAGGGAAATGTTGGCAGGAGGACGGGATGACCGAACTCTATAAAAAGATGATAGACTGTGATGCCATGGTTATCGGCTCACCCTGTTATTACGGTGAGGTGTCCGGCCTTGTGAAAAGCATGATGGACAGGAGTATTGCTCTTGGCTATATGGGGTTCGGAAAGGAATCAGAAACACCCATGCACGGTAGAAAGCCGCTGGCAGATAAACCTGCTGCTGTGTTGTCTGCTGTGGCAGGTCATGGCGTCGAAGGTGCCCTTAAAACAATGGAAAAGTTTGTCAATTACGGTGAGATGAACTTTGTTGGAAAGCTTGGAGCCATTGCAGGGATGGGGGATGTCAGGGAGCTTGATGATGTCATGAGCGAAGCGC
Source organism: Pseudomonadota bacterium (assembly GCA_024640785.1). Classification (GTDB taxonomy): domain Bacteria; phylum Desulfobacterota; class WTBG01; order CAIYCZ01; family CAIRTM01; genus JAHEEI01. The sequence continues at coordinate 2,391 of JAHEEI010000020.1, read as the reverse complement.
GTGCTCTTGGAAAGAAAATAAGAGAAGCTATGAAGTAGAAAAGAATGAAAGCAGGAGATAGGATGCGCTTCCCCTGAAATAATTTTATGTTACTTCTTTTAATACAAACTATTCTTGAAGTGTTCTGAAATTTTAATGTTATCTTGGATTAGGTTGACAATTGTGTTTTGTTAATTGTAAGGTGAGATTTTAAAAGACCGCTTTCTCTCAAGTATTGTTAGAACTAAGAGGGGCAGGTACTCTCTGCTCTATCTTATATAGCTGTCCGGAATTTTTTATAGCTTGTTAAAGATCCTAAATTTTAATAAATTGAGGAGATTAAAATGAAATATGACCTTATTGTGATTGGTGCCGGCCCGGCGGGGCTGATGGCTGGCCGAACTGCTGCACGAGACGGACTTAAGGTACTGCTGCTGGAGCAAAGGAAGAAGATAAACAACGTGAGGCGTTTTTGCAGCCAGTTGATCCGAACCGGTGACAGCGGATTTAGTTCTGCTAAAAAACCCACCGACATAAAAGTCCAACCTGTTACCGTAACCTTTGAGGTCAACGAACAAAACCATCGGTTTCATTTGAATCACCTTGACGAAGACGTCACCGTTGATTATCAGGGTCCGCTCAGGTGTTACCATAATGAAAGCTGGGTCTCACCTTCAGGGCATTATTTTAATACGCTTAAATCCAGCGAATACATTTACGGTTTTCAATTAGACAAAGGCATGCTGCTGGAAGGACTGGCCGAAGAATGCGTCACAGCCGGTTGTGAAATCAGATGCGGCAGCAAGTGTATTGACGTTGAAGAAACTTTAGACGGAATCAGCGTCAAGGTCAATATTGAGGGAAAGGAAGAGACATTAAAAGCCGGGCATATTATCCTTGCTGACGGCGCATTTTCACCGCTGATCGGAAAACTTGGATTTAATCAGGAGCGTTCTGATCTTGGGCCGCAAATTAAGCTGCTGGCATACATCCTGGATGGAGTTGACAGCCCATTTCCCGAATCATATCATCTGGAACTGAGCGCCCCGTCTATCTATCCCAGTGAGGTACCTCTGGGTCTTTGGGTGCAGGATAAATTCCAGCTAGTGATGGCAGCGCCAAATTTTCTCAAAATGAACCTGGTCGAGTTATTAGAGCGATTCATGAAGCAGTCAGCCTTTGCACCATGGTTTGCTTCTACAAGGATTGTGGACCGGCTGGGTTGCAATATGGCATTGCGAATGCCGATCTGGGAACCGGCACGCGGAAAAGTTATTTTGTGCGGCGACAACGCGGCCTTTGCTGAAGCCGCAATAAAGGGAGCTTTTGGCTGCGGATATAATGCATCAAAAGCCATCAAAACGAATCTTGAAGGTGGGGATGGCAATATAAAATTTAATAAATTCTGGCAGGGCGCATTCTACTTCCATAGCCAACAGTATAGAGGTAGAAGCAAAGAGGTTTATCCACCTGCCAGGGTACTGGATGACAATGGGATTGATACTCTCTACAAATGGATTAGCAAAAATGATTTTTGTGGCCTGCCGGGGGATATTCTACTTGATAATGCAGGACAGCTTAAAGAAGAACTTCCTGATATTGCAGAAAAGGTTTTCCCCTAAGACGGTCAAAAACGAAAAAATGACCATGCCGATTAAAAACACTGAAAAACGAGGAATGAAAAAAAGAGGTCGTATGAGATAAACCGGCACCTTCCTGATCGATAGGTGCCGGTTTATCTGTTAATTAGTATAGATAATCTTCTTTTAGGAAAACTATTTGTACCTCTTGGATTTTTTTGAACCGAAAGAACTGTTTAGTTAAACACAATGGGGCTTAATTTTTTAATTGGATATGGTTTTATATCTGTCGAGAGTCGCCGAGTTAATAAAATGTAAATACGGTCTCAGGCTCTTATTCTTATCCGTTTGGGTTCCATCGTAGGGTATAGAAACAATAGGGGTTTCGATATCTTTTTCAACTTTTTTGTAAATGGCTTCACTGACCAGACCCGGGCAGCAGAAAAGGGGATTGACGTTAATGATGATTTTTAAATCTGGATAATTTTCATAAAGATAAAAAACTTTGAGAAGATTTTCTGATTTTTCACCGCCATGTGCCAGAGTAAGTCCGTAATTGTTTAAATAAGCAGGCGAGTCTTTTTGCAGTCCTGACATTTCCATGTTTAAAATTGGTTTTGCTATGGCGCATAACCTTTTATTAAAAACACTGAACATATTAAAAGCAACTCTGTCTCTAAGCAAGTTGACATACTGGCCGTTATACCACTGATTTTTGAAATGCTTAGGTGCCAGAAGCACAGCGGAGCCAAAAAAACGGCACGGTTATGGCCTCTGCGCCATGCTGTTCAATTTCATTGATGAGATGTTGATTAAAGACATCATTGTCCCG
>JAHEEI010000142.1 GCA_024640785.1 Pseudomonadota bacterium | reverse complement strand
ATATTTAAAAGGTACATGGTTGAGATCAGGCCTAAACAAAAAACAATAAATCCTCTCATGATTATATCTCCTTGCGGGATGTTAATATTTTATTCCACACCCTGGCTTCGCAGATAATCTTCATAATCACCGCTGTAATCAACAATACCCTCCGGCGTTAACTCAAGAATGCGGGTTGCCACAGAAGAGACAAATTCGCGGTCATGGCTGACAAGAATGATTGTTCCCGGATAATTTTCCAGGGCATAATTGAGAGATTCAATTGATTCCATGTCCATATGGTTGGTGGGTTCATCCATGATCAGAACATTTGGCTGTTGAAGGATCAATTTACCGAAAAGCATCCGGCCCTGTTCGCCTCCGGAAAGAACATTAACCGGCTTGTTGACTTCATCCTGTGAAAAAAGCAACCGTCCAAGTGTGCTTCGAAGCACCTGTTCTTCATGCCCTTCGGTTTTCCACTGGTTCATCCAGTCTGTAATGGAAAGTTCCATGGTAAATTCATCAGTGTGATCCTGTGCAAAGTAACCGATCTCGACATTTTCTGACCATTGAACTGATCCGGTGTCCGGTTTTAAATCATTTACTAGACAGCGCAGCAGGGTGCTTTTACCAATACCATTTGGACCAATAACCGCTATACGCTCTCCAGCCATAATGGACAGGTCCAGATCCTTAAAAAGGCAAAGGCTGTCATAGGATTTGCTTAAGCCTTTGGCTTGCAGGGCAACTTTATGAATTTTCTTTCGCTGCTCAAAACGGATATAGGGGTTAACCCGACTTGAAGGCTTAATCTTAACAAGTTTAATATTTTCTATCTGTTTTGCCCTGGAAGTCGCTTGTCTGGCTTTCGATGCATTGGCTGAGAAACGACTTACAAAGGTCTGAAGTTCTGCGATCTGAGCCTTTTTCTTGGCATTGCTGTCCTTTATTTGCTGTCTGGCCTGGGTCGCAGCAATCATATATTCATCATAATTGCCGGGATATATACGCAGTTCTCCATAATCCAGATCTGCCATATGTGTACACACACTGTTTAGAAAGTGCCGGTCATGTGAGATGATGATCATGGTAGTGTTTCGTTCGTTTAAAACTCCTTCCAGCCAGCGGATAGTATTAATATCAAGGTTATTGGTGGGCTCGTCAAGAAGCATAATGTCCGGGTCAGCAAATAATGCTTGTGCAAGCAATACCCGCAGTTTATAGCCCGGTGCAACTGCGCTCATAAGCCCTTCATGCTGTTCAAGGGGTATGCCTACACCTAAGAGAAGATCTCCTGCTGTGGATTCTGCTGAATATCCGTTCATCTCAGCAAATTCCGTTTCAAGCTCAGCAACCCGAAGGCCTTCTTCATCGCTCATGGAAGGAAGGGAGTAAAGGCGTTCGCGTTCTTCCATAATTTTCCAGAGTTTATCATGACCCATAATAACCGTATCGATTACTTTGCAGTCCTCAAATGAGAATTGATCCTGGCGCAGTTTACCGATTCGTTCATTAATTGTCACAGCGACTGTTCCGGTGGTTGGATCAAGATCATTCCCTAATATCTGCATCAGGGTTGATTTACCGCATCCATTGGCGCCAATAAGTCCGTAACGGTTGCCGTCACCGAATTTAACTGAAATATTTTCAAATAAGGGTTTTGGACCAAACTGTAAACTGAGGTTTGAAGTTGATATCATGTATTCTTTCTAAAATTTATTTTGATATTTAAATTTAAGCTTATTAGACGAGCCAGGCTTTTAAAGGATTGAATTAATTATAAATTTTAATCATGAATTGCTTAGATTTTTACAGACCGGGGTTTAATCCGCAGGTTCTTTTTTGAGCTTAGTTTTTGTGTGTGTTTAATATTTTATGCCATAGTTGGAAAACATAATAGTATAACATGTTTGGAATTTATTGCATTAAAAATATAATAAATCATTTTTAAATGGGGTTTTTGTGTCTTTTAAATTTCATCCAGGGAAGGGCAGGACACTATCTCTTATGGTTTTTTTTTGCACAATAAAGCGGAGTAAATATAAGCAGCACAAATGAGACAACAATCAAAGCTGTTCCAAGACCAAATTTATCCGCACAATATCCTATAAAAACAGCAATTATCCCGGAAAAAAGAGAGGTAATTTGAGACTCTGCAGAAAGTGTCGTAGCCAAGATATCCGGGTTGGTCATATCACTGACATAGGCTATGCCCATTGGTTTTCTAAGATTTTGTATAATGAACATACCGATATATAGTAGAATCGAGATAAGCATAAGACCCAGGTTATAAAAAATTCCTATCAGTGAACTCATTACAAATCCTGCAATCATGCTTATATTTAAAGGCATGCTGATATGTAAAAATTTTGACGCACTTTCTCCTGATTTTCTTGATGCAAAAGCGGTTAGGATATAAATAAAGAAGTAAGCTATCCCTATGATAAATGCGGTTCTTTTATTTTCTTCATAATATAAAAATATTGGCAGAGATAATGAGAAGGCGGATAGAACTGGCTGAAGGTAGTCTTTTGATGCCCGGTGAAAACCGCTGAATACGGACAGACTGCTGATGACTCTTAATATGGAAATTTTTGTAAATGTATGAATGGATGCTTTAATAACCTTTCCAAATTTAGAAATTATATTTGATCCCGGGTGATGTTTAATAACGCCTTCAAGCTCTTTTGGATAACTAATCATAAGCAGCAGATTAATAAGGTAGGGGATAATGGAATAAGCAAAGATATACTTGTAGTCAGCGCTCAAGAAAACTATTCCGGCAGCAATTAGAGCAGAAACAGCGGAACCTATTTGAGACCAGGAACGGGTATCTCCGTAATAATGAACCTTTTGATCCTGCCAGTTATTAATTTTAAGATACTCAAATATCATGGCCTTATGTGTCCCGGTCCGGCATGCCTCTCCAAGAGCAAACAGTATCATGGCCGGGATGAATAGCAGGTAACTATTAGAATAAAAAAAGACGGCAAAAGAGATAATATAAAAAATAAATGAGCAGATCATAGTTTTTCTTCTGCCAAGTGAATCGGCAGCAATACCGGTTGGGAGTTCAAGGATATTGGTCGATATCTCCCTGACGGCATATAAGGTTCCGATCTGAAGGAAACTAAGGCCTGCATCAATAAAAAAAAGGATTAAAAATGGATCAAAGAATTTCAGGTTTTTTAAAAAACCATAAAGACAGAATTTATAATACTGAAGATTTCTTTGATATTTCTTTGACATATTTAATTAATAACCGTCTAAATGTTTTTAAGTAGGTTTAAATGGCTGTATTCATTGTTTTAAACAAGTTATCAAAAGCTAAATAAGAGTGCAAGCTTATGAATTATGGACTTATATGAATTTATAAAAGAATTTAAGACCCCTAAAAACACTATCCATAGTAAAATAATTATTTTTTACACAATATGTCGTAGTTTTACTTGACGAAATTGAAATGCTTTGATAAATATTAAAACTAATAAGTTTTCGATGTTGTCTTAATACAAACATAGATAAGATCAGGGGGCCAGAAATTATAAATGAAAGTTATAGCCGTTGCCAATCAAAAAGGAGGATGCGGAAAAACAACAACCGCCATTAATCTCTCTTCCTCATTCGTTATAAAGGGAAAAAAGGTTCTGCTTATTGATTGTGATCCACAATCTCACGCGACAATGGGTCTGAATGTTAATGCAGCTGAGTCCGGAAGCCTTTATAACGTGTTGACAATCCGAACTGCTGAACAGCTTTCAATTGAAGCCGTTTCTGTAAAGATAAAAGATAATTTTGACATGGTTCCGTCTGACGCTCTGTTGGGCGCAATTGAGCAGGAATTCTCCGACCAGGATGGCCGTGAGAGCCGCCTGCTGCAGGCACTTAGCAGACTTTCAAAGAACTATGATTATGTGGTGCTGGATTGTCCGCCCAGTATTGGTCATCTCTGCATAAACTGTCTTAGAGCATGTAATATTGCTGTCATTCCTATTGACATGTCTCTTTTTTCACTTCGCGGCGTTGCCCGTCTGACGGATATCCTTGCAATGCTGAGTAATGCTGTTGGTCATCATGTTGATTGCCGGGCATTGATCACGATGTATGATTCCAGAACAAGATATTCCCGTCAGGTACTCGAAAAAGTCAGAGAGCAGTTCCGCACAAATGTGTTTGAAACTGTTATACGTTACAATATTCGATTACGCGAAACAGTGGATTACGGCGTACCTGTTTCTGACTATGACCGACTGGCAATAGGCCATTATGATTATTCCATGCTGGCTGAAGAGATTCTATGTTCTGTGAAATCAATTCCAAGCGGGATGATTCATAAAAGTGTTCAAGGTTATATTCACAATCTTTCTGCTCCTATCAGCTTACAGAGCCAGGCCTTGGACAGTTCAGATGATCCGCTTTTTGATACTGGCATATCCTCTTATTCTCAAATGGTTAACGATATGGCTTCGGTCAATTCCGACTTTTTTGATGAATGTGAAGACGAAATGGACCCGTATTAGAATGATTTATATTTTGTTCTACACCCTAGGTCTAAGTTTGCTTCGTTAGTCTCACCATTCCTTATCATCCAGCGCTTCTAAAACTTTCTGAAATACGCTTCTTTGCTTGACTGAATAAGAATATTTACTTATCGTTAAGATAAGACATATTTTATTAAATAATTTTGAAAGGGTTCCCTTATGAAGAAAAAAACAATAATGATAGTAATTTTGTTTGTAAGCAGCCTTATGTTGTTAAGTCCCGCATATGCACAGTTTGATTTTCTTAAAAAAAAATTAGGAGCTATTGTTAAATCGCCTGAAGAAACCCTTAAGCAGACATCTTTAAGTGATACCGAGATTGGGCAGGGGCTTAAAGAAGCTCTCAAGGTTGGCATATCCAATACGGTTTCATCAGTTGGTAAAGCCGGCGGATACTTTAATAATGAAAACATTAAGATTCCTTTGCCTCAAAAACTTGCGTTAATGGATTCCGCATTTCGAAAAATTGGTATGGGTGATATGGTTGATAACTTTGTATTAAGCATGAATCAGGCAGCGGAAGCAGCGGCTCCTTCTGCCCGGGATATTTTTCTGGATGCCTTGCTTGAAATGAATTTTGATGATGTACAGAAAATCTACCAGGGAGAAGAGAATGCAGCGACAACCTATTTTAAGGATAAGACTTATACCAAACTGGCAGATGCCTTTAGACCGCAGGTGGATAAGGCCCTTGCCGCCTATGACGTAACAAACAAATACAATACGCTGCTTGATAAATATAAGACCATTCCATTTTCAAGCACTGCAAATATTATCAGTCCGGACGAATACGTAGTTCAGAAAGCATTAAATGGCTTATTTTTTGTTCTAGGGCAGGAAGAAGCAAAAATTCGCCAGGATCCTGCTGCAAGGACAACTGAGATACTGCAAAAGGTATTTAAGTAAAAAGGAACACCTTTTTTGGATTTAATAATTGAGAATCTTAAAATTCCTGTTGAGTTGGATAATGCTGAACATTATCTAAAAGCCTGTTCGATTAAACTTCAGATCAGTCTTAAAAGTATCTCAATTATCAAGATTTTAAGTAAAGAGGCCGATTTTCAAAATTGTAATCAGTTCAACTATATCCTTACCCTGGCTGTTAATGTTCCGGATTCTTTTGATTACAGTAAAAACTTTGAGGCATATATTGAAACAGCAGTTCCTTACAGAAAAAATATGAAGATTAAGGAACGGCCGATAATAATCGGGTTTGGCCCGGCAGGAATGTTTGCCGCTCTTGAGCTTGTTTCCTATGGTCTTAAACCTGTAATTTTTGAAAGAGGAAAAAAGATAGAAGACCGTTCTCTTGATGTTAAGCAGTTTATCTTACAGAAACAGCTTAATCATGATTCAAACATTCAGTTTGGAGAGGGTGGAGCCGGCTCTTTTTCTGATGGCAAACTTTTTTCCAGAAGAAATAAAAACACCTCGCATGTAAAAAGGGTACTTGATACATTTATAAAATTTGGAGCGCCTGAAGAGATCGCCTATGTCAGTAAACCCCACCTTGGTACAGATATACTGTTCAAAATTGTAATAAACATTAGAAACTATATCCTTGACCATGGTGCTGACCTTTATTTCAGTTCAAAGTTAACAGGTCTGATCATTTCTGGACAGGCAGCAAAAGGTGTAGTGATTAATAATGACATGGAGTTTTATTCAGCTGACATTTATTTAGCTATGGGTCATTCAGCCCGTGATACTTTTGGGATAATTTACGATCAGGATGTTTTTGTTGAGCAAAAGCCCATACAGGTGGGCGTCCGGATAGAACACCCCTCAAAATTAATTAATCAAATCCGGTATGGGAGTAAATATCAGGATTTTCCCGAGATCGGTGCTGCCGTCTATTCATTAAACTATACTGATAAATCAAAAAAACGGGGCGTATATACTTTCTGTATGTGTCCGGGCGGTGAGATTATTAATGCATCCTCTGAGCCTGGAATGATGGTTTTAAACGGGATGAGCAACTCTGACAGATCCTCGGAATTTTCAAACGCAGCAATTGTGGTTTCATGTCATACGGATGATTATGATTCCGATCATCCCCTGGCCGGTATTCTGTTTCAAAAAG
>JAHEEI010000019.1 GCA_024640785.1 Pseudomonadota bacterium | reverse complement strand
TGGTTAACAGACATTTTATTCCAGCAATGAAACGTGCAAAACTAAGAAAGATTCGTTTCCACGATATAAGACATACATATGCATCACTTCTAATCGACCAGGGAGAACACCCAAAATATATTCAAACCCAAATGGGACATTCTTCAATCAATGTTACCATGGACACATACGGACACTTGATGAATCCAGTCAATCGAGAGGCTTCAAACCGTCTTGAAATAGCAGTTTTTGGAGAAAATGGAGACATTTTGGAGACACAAAAAGAAAAGCACCTAACCCAAAAGAGCTAAGTGCTTGTTTTTTCTTACGCGCCTTGCAGGAGTCGAACCTGCGACCTACGGATTCGTAGTCCGTCACTCTATCCAGCTGAGCTAAAGGCGCATGTAAATATCTAAAGTTAATCTTTAATACTATAATTTTTTACTGTTGAGGTCAATACAGAATATTTTACAGAACCCTGTTTTCTTCTATTTAGAACGATTTATGGCTTTCTTTGAAAGCTCCACATATTTTTGTCTGGCCTGGCTGTTTTTTGGATCTATCTTTAAGGCCGCTTCATACTCTTTTTTTGCGCTGGAATACTTGCCCAGCTGTTCATACAAATCTGCGGCTTTCTGGTGCCAGATAATATTTTTGGGCTCTATCCTGGAAAGTGCCAGATAGGCCTCCACCGCTTTCCATTTGCTCTTGAGTTTTTCATAGGACAGACTTGCAATGGCTTCCCAGGCCGTCTTGTTTTTCTTGTCGAGCTTTATGATTTCCTCATAGGTCTTGACAGCACTTGTCCAGCTTCCATCTTTCTCATATGCATCCGCAAGATTGGTCAGGTAATCTGTATTTCTGGGTTTTAAAGCAACGGCTTTTTTGTAGTTCTTTATGGAATCCTTTACTTTTCCCTGTTTCTCAAGCATAAGCCCAAGGGCATTGTATGCGCCGTCATTTTTCTGGTCGTATTTGATACTCTTTTCATAATACTTTACCGCATTGCCATAGTCTTTTCCATTTTCATAAATTTGGGCCAGCTGAAGACAGATGGCCGCGCTTCCGGGCTTTAATTTTTCAGCTGTTTTTGCAGACGCCGCAGCATTCTTACTATCGTTCAGTTTAAGATATAAGTCAGAAAGATAAAGATGAAGATCGTGATTTTTCGGATCGAGCTCAACTAAAACCTTTGTGTTTGCCAAAGCCCTGTTCCACTGCTTATCCTGTTCATAAATCTTAATGAGTTTCTGCCTGGCATCTATATGATTTTTGTTTACATCAAGAACTTTCCTGTACAGGTTAAGTGCGGTGTTGCTCGAAATAACCTGTTCCGCAAGAAGGCCACCTTGATAAAAATATTCATCTGCATGAGAAGCGTCAGCCTCCCCAAGCTTTTCATAGATAGAAACAAGTTCTTTTTTAACCCCTCTCTTTTTGTAAAGCTCAACCAGAGCCTTTAAGGCCGTGACATTTTTCGGGTTTAATTTAACAACCGATTCAAACTCAGCTGAGGCTGATTTCAGTTTTTTTTCACTCTCAAAAAGACGTCCTAAAGCGATATGGGCCTCTTCAGAATCCGGGTCAAGTTCAACCGCCTTTTTATAGCAGGTTTTTCTTGCTTCAGAATCATTTGTTTTTTCAGCCCTTTCAACCCAGCCCTTTGCATCCATCTCGAGTGAAAAAGACAGTCTGCCGATATCTTCGCCTTTTCGTGAAAAAATCATTTCATACGAGGTCATTTTTTCGGGCTGCAGAAACGCAGAAATATCCTCGCTGTTCTCAGCCGGTATTTCTGCTTCATTTATCCGGAAAATAATATCATCCGGAGGGAAAAACCTGTAAAAACCTGACAGAACAACTCTTGTAAGGACAAGCCCATCTGAATAGTTAACCTTAAAGGATTCACTGTCTTTGACAATGAGCTGTTTCTCTCCAGAAACAAACTCGACATGTTCAAGAGACGAATCAAAAGATAATCCGGAAAAGTAAGCTACCGCAAAAAGAGCAGCGAAAACAAACACCACAAAAATTACTTTGATATTTACTCCGGATCCGGCAGCCTTTTTGTCGGAACGGATTGTCTTTCTAAGGCCTTCAATACCCTCATTATGAAAATCAATATTTTTATCACGGCCTTTAAGTTCAGAGGGCCTTGTGCCAAAACTTACTTTTTTCATAAGCGATTATTTTATTTTCTATTTTAAACATGATTTAAGGTTAGTCGGGGTTGATAGTATTTCCAGAGTGATCTTCCCCTGCGGATATTAGACTCGCATAAAGGGTTTGCGCCGCCGCTTGAAAATTATTCAGAGGTCTGCCGTAAATCCAAGTTAAGGAAAAAGCAGGTTTATGCCTTTAATTTATTGCTGCGTTATCTCTGAAGTTATCAATAATAACAGATAAGGTTCAAACAGTAAAAAAATATTTAGTTTAAATAAAATATTTCCAATCCATAGAACGGCTCTAAACCCCCAGCCGGGAATACACCCAATTGAAAAAAAACAGTTGTCTTTAAAAAACCTTTTAAAACTGATACCTGATTTTCGGGAAGCTCTTTGATGCTTTTTAATTTATCTAATATTTTAAAATAAATATAAGAATGTAACATTTTATCATTTAAGTTTCAAAAAAATCAGGGGTGCCTCCCTACAATAAAAATTAATTAAATAAAATACCGTTTAAAAATTCGCATAAACAAAAGAATTAATAAAATGCATAAGATAAAAGAAAAACATATTCCGGCAGAACTTTCTTAACTATTAAAAACGCAATTGATAATTTTTTAAGAATTTAAAATTTTTTATGAGTAAAAATAATCAATTTTACTCATAAACACAATAATTTCAAACAACTTTTTTTGCTTTATTTTTATTTAATAAGCCCGAGTCCAAGACCAAAGCACAATATGAAGTATCTAATTTGCATCATATACACAATATATAGTGTCCTATTATTTTATTTTTTTAACAGAACATATTGAAAAAACTTTATTTTTTTCTTGACAAGCCTTATTTTAAATACTATATTTTGTCGCATGGTGGAGTGAAGTGGAGTTAAGTGGCAAAATAACCAGGAGAAATGAGATGTTCAGGGGAAGAACCGATCAAACAATAGACCCAAAAAGCCGTATCATTCTGCCGGTCAAGTTTCGTGAAATACTCCTTAAAAAATATGATAACACTTTGGTTCTTACCAATTTTGACAACTGCCTTATTGTTTATCCCACCGACGAATGGATTGATTTTGAAGATAAGATCCGCAAACTGCCATCCGGTGACAGAAAGGTAAGAACCTTTAAGCGCTTCATCATTTCCGGTGCAACAGAATGTACCGTGGACAAACAGGGCCGTGTCCTTATACCTCCCAGTCTGAAAAGCTATGCCGGACTCGAAAGAGACATCGTAATCGCAGGACAGATAAACCACTTTGAAATCTGGGACAGAAAAAGATTCTATCAGAGCATTCAGGACGGCCAGGATTTTGAAGGAAGTGAAGAAATAAGCGACATCATCAATGAGCTTGAACTATAGATAAGGAAAAAGGTATGGAGATAAAGCACATACCTGTTCTTCTAAATGAGACTCTTGAGTATCTAAACTGCAGAAAAAACGGAATCTACGTAGACGCAACACTAGGACATGGCAACCATGCACTAAGTATACTTGAAAAATACCCTGAAATAAAAATGCTGGTGGGTATTGACCAGGACATGGAAGCAATAGATCGAACAAAGAAAAAATTAAAACCCTATTTAAGTAAAACAAGAATTTTACACGGCAACTTCAATAAGCTAAACACCATTCTTGAGGAATCCGGAATTAACTACATAGACGGGATACTTTTTGATCTAGGCGCTTCAACTGCTCAACTCATTGATCCCTTAAGAGGGTTTAGCTTTAGTTCAGAAGGCCCCTTGGACATGAGAATGAACAGAGATAACCCCCTTCAGGCAAAAGATCTTTTAATAAAGCTCTCCGCAGGCGAGCTTGAAGAGATCCTTCGAAAATACGGTGAGGAACGCTGGGCAAAAAAAATAGCTCGGCGGATTAAAGAACATCTCTTAGAAAAACCAATTGATACCACCAAGGAGCTTTCAGACCTGGTAAGAGCATCTATCCCAAAAAAATTTTATCCTAAAAATATCCATCCTGCGACAAAAACTTTTCAAGCCTTAAGAATTACCCTAAACGATGAGCTTAACTCAATAGATAAAGGGCTTGAAAATACCCTGTGTCTTTTAAACAGGGGCGGAAGGATCTGCATTATCTCGTTTCATTCCCTTGAAGATCGGATAGTAAAAAACAGATTCAAAGACTGGGCAACAGACTGCACATGCCCAAAATACCTCCCGGTATGCACATGCAAAATAAAAAGTAAGGTTAAAATTATTACCAAAAAACCTGTTTGCCCCTCTGCAAACGAGATCATGGCAAACCCGAGAGCCCGAAGCGCAAAACTGAGAGTTGCTGAAAGGATATAAAAAATAAATGCTGAGCAACGCCGCAACTTCCGGAAAATTCATTCATACAAACTTTCTGGCACGCCAGAAAGTTAAAGGCGATGATAAAAATACCCTAAAAACATCTTTTAAAATGATTATCCTAGGCGTGGTTTTAATGCTCAGCTGCTTTATATTCGTATGGATCAGAATATGCGTTTTAAACACCGGCTATAAAATATCAGAATCTATAAAAACACAGGAAAAATATCTTCAGGAAAATAGAAAACTGAAAATCGAACGGGCATCACTCGCCTCTCCATCACGAATAGAAAAGATTGCAAAAAACAAACTAGGAATGATTACCCCTAAAAATAACCCAGTGGTGATTTTAAAATGGTAAAACTAAAAAGCCGTTCTGAAACAATTAAGAACATTCGCGTGATCGGACTCTTGTTTCTTGTTTTCTTTTTTATAATAGGACTTAGAGGATATTTCCTTCAGGTTTTAAGCGCAGGAAAACTAAATGAAATCATAAAAAAACAGACCGAAAGAAAAATTGAGCTCTTACCCAAAAGAGGGACTATTTATGACAGGAACGGATCAGAACTTTCTGTAAGCATTGAAGTTGAATCCCTTTTCGCAAGGCCTCACCTTATTGATAATAAAAGTTTAACCGCTATTAAGATATCCCGTATCCTCGGCGTATCCCACAAAATAATATTAAAGAAGTTTAATAAAAACAGCAGGTTTGTCTGGATAAAAAGGCAAATCGCTCCAGAAGAAGCATCAATGATAAAAAATCTTGGGATTAACGGGCTCGGTTTTGTTGAGGAATCACAGAGGTTCTATCCCAACAAAGAACTTGGTGCTCAGATGATAGGTTTTGTCGGCAAAGACTCGAAGGGGCTTGAAGGCATTGAGTTTGAATATAATAATGTGCTCAAGGGCAAGTCAAGATATCTTGCCATAAACCGGGATGCACTGGGACGTCAGCTTTTTATTGATGGCGCAAAAACATCAGAGGAGGTACAGGGAAATGACATTACCCTGACAATTGATAAGAACATTCAGTATATTGCAGAAAAAGAACTTCAGGCCGCAATATCCGTATCAAAAGCCAAAAGCGGTATTGCAGTTGTGATGGAGCCTGCAACCGGGAAAGTACTTGCCATGGCCGTTGCTCCGCTTTTTAATCCTAACCAATTTTCAAGCTATGAGTCTAAAACATGGAGAAACAGAGCGATAACGGATGTCTTCGAACCGGGCTCCACATTTAAGACCTTTCTTATCGCCTCTGCCCTTGAGGAAAACATTATAAATCCCAAAGACGTATTCTTCTGTGAAAATGGGTCGTACCGCGTTGCCGACCGGGTCATTCATGACACACATCCCCACGGATGGCTCAATGCAACAAAGATACTTAAATATTCAAGTAACATAGGCGCAAGTAAAATTGCCCGTCATCTCGGCAGCGAACTTTTTTATCAGCATATCAGGAAATTCGGGTTTGGAGAAGAAACCGGAGTAACGTTCCCTTCTGAAGCAGAGGGTTTCATCCCCCTACCCTACCGCTGTCCTGAACACACCCGAAGCGCAATGGCTTTTGGTCAGGGAATATCAGTTTCAGCACTGCAACTAGCAACAGCCTATTCGGCTATTGCAAACGGAGGGCTTTACATGAAGCCTTATTTTGTTGAAAAGGTAACCCAGCCCAACGGAATGACCATTCAAAAAACAAACCCTCAAGTTTTAAGAAGAGTCGTTTCAGAAAAAAACGCACGTACAGTACGGAATATGCTTAAAAGTGTCGTATCAAAAGACGGAACCGGTGAAAAGGCCCAGACCGAATCATACAATGTCGCGGGAAAAACAGGTACCTCTCAGAAAATAGATAAAAAACTTAAGACATATTCAAGCCAAAAACTGATCGCATCCTTTGTCGGCTTTGCACCTGCAGATGATCCGGCCATAACCGTACTGGTAATCATTGATGAACCGGAAAAAATGATGTATGGAGGCGAAATAGCCGCCCCAGCTTTCAGTAGAATAACCAGCCAAACCCTGAATTATCTTCACATCACTCCTGACAAACAGCCTCAATACAATTATGAAAGCTGGCAGGAAGCAAACAAAACGGTCAAAAGGAATAATGTTAGAGGATGATATTAAGTAATCTCACAGACTGTCTGAATAAAAAAGAAGTATACGGGAAATTAAACATCGATATCTCCTTCATTACAGCTAACTCAAAAAATGCGGGTAAAGACTCTCTTTTTATTGCAGTCCCTGGAACGAACATTGACGGACATGACTTTCTAAATGACGCATTTAATAATGGCGCAAGAGTCTTTATAACTGAAAGACCCTTTAAAAAAACGGGAATCACAAATATAATGGTTCCGGACTGCAGGTCGGCTCTTGCTAAACTATCCGCTGAATTTTACAATCACCCTTCAAAAGCCTTGACACTAATCGGCATAACAGGCACAAACGGAAAAACAACCACAGCTTTTTTAATAGAATCCATACTTAAAGAAACAAAATCACGGGTGGGGCTCTTAAGCACAATTCAATACCGTTTTGGGGCACAGACCATAACCGCATCACATACGACACCGGGACCTCTGGAGCTCCAAAAGACACTTCGTGAGATGGCTGACACGGGAACAGAATATGCAGTCATGGAGGTTTCTTCACACGGCCTGCAGCAGAAAAGAGTTGAAAGCTGTCATTTCGATACGGTTGTCTTTACCAACCTGACCCCCGAACATATGGACTACCACAAAACAATGGCTGATTACCTAAAAGCCAAGGAGATTCTTTTCACCAGCCTTCTCAGTCAAAGCGACAAAAAGAACCCTGTAGCAATAATAAATACTGATGATCCCTCTGGACAGACCCTCTTAAACAAAATAAAGAAAAAAACCATTTCGTACGGAATGAATAGTGGAGATATTCATGCTGAAAAAATTGATGTTTCATTAAACGGTATTAAGGCAGAGATAGTTACACCGGAAAAAAGATTTTCAGTAAGATCAAAACTTATCGGCCATTTCAACATCTATAACATTCTTTCAGCAGTATCAGCTGCTGTTTCTCTGGGGGTCTCTACAGAAGAAATAAAAACAGGAATAGAAAAAGCCAAAAACATCCCCGGCAGGATGGAAGAAGTCAAGAATGACAAAGACATAAAAATATTTATTGATTACGCTCATACCGGCGATGCGCTTAAAAATGTACTTAAAACAATACATGCGATGACCGACCGTAAAATAATAACCATATTCGGATGCGGTGGAGATAGAGACCGTGAAAAAAGACCGGTCATGGGAAAAATAGCTGCCCATTACAGTAACATTCTTTTTGTTACATCCGACAATCCAAGGACAGAAGACCCAAATAAAATCATAAAAGAAATTGAGGCCGGGGTACTGGAAGAAAATTTCATCAAAAGATATAAACCCTCCGCCACCAAAGACATAGATAAAGTTTATTTCATAGAAGAAAATAGAAGTACCGCAATAAAAGAAGGTATTTCAATATCAAAGCCAGGGGATTTGGTGCTCATAGCCGGCAAAGGGCATGAAACATACCAGATAAGCGGAAACAAAAAATATCATTTTGATGACAGAGAAGAAGTAATGCTCGCATTAAAATCGTGTGCATAAATATTATGGATCTAAAAATATCTGAAATACTGGAAACTACAAAAGGATTACTGCTGACGGCTGACTGCAGAAAAACAATCGAAAAGATATCTACTGATTCAAGAAAAATCTCGGGCAGCTGTCTTTTTATACCGCTTAAAGGCGAAAACCATGATGGACACAACTATATCCAAAGCGCACTTGAAAGTGGGGCCACAGCAGCACTTGTGGAAAAAGGGGCTGGGATACAAAACATTTTTAAAAAAAAATATCCTGACAAAACCATACTTGAGGTTGATTGTACTCTAAAAGCTCTGGGGGACATCGCAAACTTATGGCGGCGTAAAGCCAAAACTACAATCATAGCCATAACAGGAAGTAACGGGAAAACAACTACAAAAGAGATTGCCTATAACATATTAAATAGGAAATTAAAAACAATAAAGAGCCCGGGTAACTGGAATAATTTAATAGGTGTACCGCTTTCCCTTTTCCAGCTTGACGGAAAGCAGGACGCAGCGATTATTGAAATGGGCATGAGTGAAAAAGGTGAGATAAAAAGACTTGCTGAAATCGCAGAACCGCAAATCGCTCTTATTACAAACATCGGTCCGTCTCACCTTGAAAATTTCAGCAGCGTTGATGAGATAAAAACTGCCAAAGGAGAACTGTTTATTAATCTCGGACCTGAACATACCGCGATAATAAATAATGATGACCAGAGAGTGCTATCGCTTGCAGACATGACGAAAGCAAAGACACTTTTTTTTGGGCAGAACAGCGGGAACATACACTCAGAAAACATAAACGATAATAAAGCCAAGGGAATGGAATACGACCTCATCATTGAAAATAAAAAAACGCATATTGAATCAACACATCAAAGCAGATATTTTTTTTCAAATGATCTTGCAGCTGCAGCAATCGCCCACGCAGCAGGCATTGATATTGAAGATATAAAAAAAGGACTTGAAAGTTCCACCACCGTTCAAGGAAGAATGGAAAAAATAGAAACAGGTGGAATAACCATTATTAACGACACCTATAATGCAAACCCTGTTTCAATGGACGCAGCGTTGAAAGCCCTGTCAAAGATGACTGGTTATATTCATAAACTTGCAATACTCGGCGACATGCTTGAACTTGGCACTGGTTCCGACAGGTTTCACACAGCAGTGGGTAAGCAGGCCGCAGAATCAAAGCTTGACTATCTTTTTCTGTTTGGCAGTTTTGCCCTGGACATTAAAAAGGGCGCAGTAAGTGCGGGCATGGCTGAAAATAAAATCAGCGTATTTGAAGATATCTCAGAGTTGAACCAAAACGTTAAAAATCACCTGAGCAAGGGTGATGTAATCCTAATAAAGGGCTCAAGGGGAATGCAGCTTGAACGGGTTGTCAACTCGATAAAGGACAACTAACTAAAATCCGGCAGGCTGAAAAAGACCGGAACTCAAAGAAGGACATCCGATGCTTTATAATTTACTTTATCCTCTCAATGAATATTTTACAGTTTTTAACGTATTTAAATATATTACCTTCAGAGCGATTTATGCCACGGTAACCGCACTTCTTATGACTCTGCTTCTTGGCCCCTTGTTTATCGCAAAGCTTAAAAAAATCGGCTGTTCACAAAATGTCCGGAATGACGGGCCTTCAACCCATCTAATCAAAAAAGGCACCCCGACATCAGGCGGATTATTAATCCTTTTTTCAATCATCGTCTCTTCGCTGTTATGGGCAGATATTACAAACCATTATATCTGGATAATGTTATTCTCTTTTATCGGAATGGGAGCAATCGGGTTTATCGATGACTTTAAAAAAATAAAATTCGGAACCAGCAAAGGACTCAAGGCAAAAGAAAAACTTTTTTTTCAGACCCTTGTTGCTTCCATTATTGCTATTTTGCTTTATATTGAGCCTAACTTCAATACATATTTAACCATTCCGTTTTTTAAAAATATACTCCCTGACTTTGGCCCGTTTTATCCTATTTTTGTTGTATTTGTAATTGTGGGCGCTTCAAACGCGGTAAATTTAACCGATGGACTTGACGGACTTGCAATCGGTCTTGTTTTGATCGTTTCTTCAACTTACCTGCTTTTTGCATACATTACCGGACATTTCGGACTGGCAGAGTATCTCAAAATAACTTTCATACCCGAAACCGGTGAGCTCACGGTTATCTGCGGTGCGATGGTAGGCGCATGCATGGGATTTCTCTGGTACAATGCTCATCCGGCTCAGGTCTTTATGGGCGATGTTGGTTCCCTTGCACTGGGAGGATCACTGGGAACAATTGCGGTTATCACAAAACATGAGATTCTTCTTGCCCTTGTCGGCGGTGTATTTGTAATTGAGGCCCTTTCAGTAATTCTTCAGGTCGGGTCATTTAAACTGAGAAATAAAAGAATATTTCAAATGGCGCCTATCCACCATCACTTTGAGTTAAAGGGGTGGGCAGAATCAAAAATAATTGTGAGATTCTGGATAGTGGGCATTGTGCTCGCTCTCCTGGCAATAAGCACACTTAAGTTAAGGTAAGGTTAATGGATTTAGAAGGAAAGCGGGTTCTGGTTGCCGGAGCCGGAAAAACAGGTATCTCAACAGCGCGTTTTTTATTAGGAAAGAACGCACAGGTAACAGTTTCAGACAGCAACTTAAATGCAGTAATACCTGAAGACCTAATAAAGAGTAATGTGAACATCACAACCGGTCCCCATGAAAACAGCACTTTCACTGATCAAGACCTTATAATTATCAGTCCAGGAATCCCTCTTACCATAGAACCGATAGTAAAGGCCAAATCAAAAGGAGTTGAAATAATTAGTGAAATTGAGCTAGCTTATCTTTTCACGGAAACACCTATTATTGCGATTACCGGAACTAATGGAAAAACCACCACAACAACGCTTCTTCAACATATGTTTGAAACATCAGAAAAAAAAGTCTTTACCGGTGGAAATATAGGAACGCCCCTTATCGAGTATGTTTCAGGAAATCAGGACGCAGATTACATAATTGCCGAGATAAGCAGTTTTCAGCTTGAAGCTATTAATAAGTTCAGGCCTTACATAAGCATTCTATTAAATATAACCGAAGACCACTTGGACAGGTATGATTCATTTGATGATTATGCCGCAGCAAAAAAGAATATTTTCGCAAACCAGAAAGATACTGAGTTTGCCATCATTAACATTGAAGACAAGTTGGCCGCTAAAATGTCTGAAGATATTAAAGCAAATGTTTTATTTTTCAGCACAAAAAATGAGATTGAAAACGGGGCCTATTATAAGGACGGATTTCACTTTTTGAAGGGTTCTGAAAAAATCAGGATAGATGAAGAAGGGGTTACCCTTCAAGGGGAACATAACAGGGAAAATATCCTTTCAGCATTATCTGCAGCGGGAATATGCAACCTGTCTTATGAGAACCTAACAAAAGCATTGCATACCTTTAAAGGTCTTCCCCACCGAATGGAATTTGTAGACTGCATAAATGGTATTAATTTTTTTAATGACTCCAAAGCAACAAATGTGGGGGCATGCCTCAAATCAATCAGCAGCATAAAGCCTCCTATAATTCTTATTGCCGGAGGAAAAGATAAAGGCGGGAGCTACCTTCCATTAATAAATGAAATAAATAAAAATGTTCAAGAAATTATACTGGTTGGTGAAGCACAAAACAGAATCAAAAAAGAGCTTGCAGCAACCGTTCCAATGACTTCAGCAATTACTCTCGAGAAAGCGGTTACAGAGGCTTTCAGCAAAGCAAAAGAAGGCTGTTCAATTCTTCTGTCCCCTGCCTGTTCAAGCTTTGACATGTTTGACAGCTATGTTCACAGGGGCAATGTATTTAAAACAGCAATAGAAGAATTAAGAATAAAATTTATATGAACAACAAGAACCTGACACAAAACCTTACAATCTTTATACCCATCATCATGGTTGGGCTCGGAATCATTATGATCTACAGCTCAAGCTCAATATTTGCTGCTGAAAGATTTAATGATAATGCTTATTTCTTTAAGAAACAGGCACTTTTCGGTATATGCGGGATAATTTGCATGTTTCTTGTTATGAAAATACCCTATTCATTTTTTAATAAAATAGCCTACCCCCTCTGGTTTGCATGCCTGAGCCTGCTGATAGTTTTACTCATACCCGGCATAGGAACAAAAGTCGGAGGCGCAGTCAGATGGCTTAGACTCGGATCTCTTTCCTTTCAGCCATCGGAAATGGCAAAACTCGCGGTTATCATTCTTCTGGCATCATCTCTGTCAAAAAAAGAGGCTTCCAAAATTAAAACTTTTTCAATAGGGATTTTACCTCATCTTATCTTTGTCCTGCCTGTCTGTTTTTTGATTATTCTTCAGCCGGATTTTGGAACCTCCTTCATTATACTGTCTGTTTTTTTTACTCTTCTGTTTTCAGCAGGCGTTCCTTTCAGATATTTATCCTTAATGACAATAATTGCCGGTTCAACAGGCACCCTGTTAATTGCCTGCAAAGGCTACAGGATTGAAAGACTACTCACTTTTTTAAATCCTTGGGAGAACTCCACAGGATCTGGTTTTCAAATTATACAATCATTTCTGGCTTTCGGATCCGGAGGAATATGGGGGACAGGTCTTGGGAGGGGGACACAAAAGCTTTTCTATCTTCCTGAGCCTCACACAGACTTCATCCTTTCTGTTATTGGCGAAGAGTTTGGTTTTGTCGGTGTAATAACCGTAACCATACTCATGCTTATGCTTATAGCCTGTGGAATAAATATTGCCATGCACGCACGAGACATGTTTGGAACATATCTGGCGCTGGGAATCACCTCCCTTATCGGTCTTCAGGCAACAATAAATATGAGCGTTGTGATGGGACTCCTTCCCACAAAAGGTATTCCTCTCCCGTTTATCAGTTATGGAGGAACATCACTAATACTTAACCTTATAAGCGTGGGAATACTCCTGAGTATATCGAGACAATGCAATTTTAAGGTGAGAAAATGAACATCATCATTGCTGGAGGCGGTACAGGCGGACATCTTTTCCCAGGCATAGCAATTGCCAGGGAGTTCCTGAGAAAAAACCCTGAGAACAAAATAACATTCATTGGAACAACAAGAGGAATTGAAAATAAAATTCTGCCTAAATTGGGTTTCGATTTAAAGGTTATTACGGTTAAAGGATTTAAGGGAAAAGGATTGTTAGACAAGATAATGGCATTATGCTGCATACCTTTTTCTTTTATACAGTCCGCATATTACATTAAAAAAAATAATTCTGATATGGTAATCGGGCTGGGAGGATATATCTCTTTCCCCGCAATCATAGCCGGTGTCCTGATGAAAATACCGACAGCAATACATGAGCAAAACAGTTTTCCTGGTTTAAGCAACCGTATACTTGGAAAGATGACCGACAGGATATTTATCTCAAGCAACGAAAGCAGACCTTTTTTTAAAAAGGAAAAAACCATCTTATCCGGGCTTCCAATCAGAGAAGAATTAATCCAAGACAACTCAAATAGAAAACAAGACTCGTTTTGTATCCTTGTTTTAGGAGGAAGTCAGGGATCACATGAGATAAACAGAGCTGTTATTGATTCCCTTCCGAAACTTAAAGCGATTAAAGACCGGATAAAATTTGTTCATCAGTCAGGAGAAGCAGACAGGGAAAAACTAGTTTTTCAGTACAAAAAAAACGGGATTGATGCGGAGGTTTTCGGTTTTATTGAAAACATCTGCACTTTTTATAAAAATGCAAAGCTTGTTATTTCAAGATCAGGCGCGTCAACACTTGCTGAACTGGCCCTGTGCGGAAAAGCCTCAATATTAATACCCTTCCCGTATGCGACAAATAATCATCAGGAAATAAATGCCCGGGAATTCGTGGAAGAAGGGGCATCGGTAATAATACCCTCATCAAGACTAAGCGGAGCCAAGCTTGCATCTGTAATTATAAATCTTGAAAACAACCCCGAACAGATAAATGAAATGGAGAGACAGGCAAAAAACCTTTCAAAGCCCAAAGCATCAGAAAGGATAGCCGATGAATGCTATAAACTAATAAACCATTAAAAAAGATGAAAAAATTAATAGTTGTAACACCAGTATAAATACGTGCTGAAACACTTTCTCTTAAACAAACTGTTTGACCACCGGTACCATGTAAAGAAAAATATAATTTTTCATAAAAAATTTTTATTGGTTTTGAGACAATTCATATAAAGATGCATTTAGTAGAAAATTACAATCCATAAAAGAGAAATCATGTATAAGAAAAATCACCATATACACTTTGTAGGCATAGGCGGAATAGGAATGAGCGGTATCGCAGAGCTACTTTTAAACCTGGGATACAGGGTTAGCGGTTCTGACCTGAATAATACAGATCTCACTCAGAGACTCTCATCTATTGGGGCGACAATATATGAAGGTCACGATAAAAAAAATATTGTTGATGTCGATGTAGTGGTTTTATCCTCCGCAATTAATGCCGACAATCCTGAAGTCATTATTGCAAAAGAAAATAATATTCCAATAATCCCAAGAGCGGAGATGCTCGCAGAATTAATGAGGCTAAAATACGGTATTGCTGTAGCCGGATCACATGGAAAAACAACTACCACCTCCCTCGTCGCTGCTGTTCTCGAACATGGTGGAATAGACCCGACTGTTGTAATTGGCGGAAAGCTTAACAAGACAAATACTAACGCATTCCTGGGACAGGGTGATTTCCTGGTTGCCGAAGCGGATGAAAGTGACGGTTCATTCATAAAACTTCCGCCTACCATTGCTGTAGTTACAAATATTGACCGAGAGCATATGGACTTCTACAGCGACTTAAATGAAATAAAAGATACTTTTTTAGAATTTATAAATAAAGTACCTTTTTACGGCATTTCAATAATATGCCTTGACAATGAAAACCTGCAAAGCATTATTCCAAGAATGGAAAAAAGAATTTTAACCTATGGCTGTTCGTCACAGGCGGACCTTCAGGCGCGGGATATAGAATTTGAAGGATACAAATCAAAATTCAGCGCATACCTGAATAACAAAAAACTGGGCACCATTAAACTTAACATGCCCGGGATACACAATGTGTGCAATGCGCTTGCTGCTGCGGGAGTGGGGCTTGAGCTTAACGTTGAGTTCAAAACAATTAAAAAAGCTCTGAATGAATTCAAGGGGGTACACAGAAGATTTCAAATCCGCGAAACAAAAAAAAGCATCACATGGGTTGATGATTATGCCCACCATCCCACGGAAATAAAAATGACTCTAAAAGCAGCAAAAAAATTATCAAAAAGCAGAGTAGTCGTTCTTTTTCAGCCTCACCGCTATACAAGAACCCGTAATCTGTTCAAAGAATTCATGTCTGCGTTTAATGAAGCGGATGTTCTTATTGTAACAGATATATACGCAGCCGGCGAAAAAGAGATCAAAGGCATTAACTCACAAAAGTTATATCAAAACATTAAAGAGTATGGACACAAAGACGTAACTTACATCCCAAAGCTTTCTGATGCGGAAGAATATCTTAAAAAAACCCTTAGGGAAAATGACCTTTTCCTCACCTTGGGAGCAGGCAATGTTTGGAAGTCCGGAGAAAATATAATAAACATGCTTTAAACTCGAGAAAATAATGGCAGAACCGAGAAACATTAAAGACTCATTTAAAATAAGAAAAATCGGCGTACTCATGGGAGGAATATCTGCTGAAAGAGAAATCTCTCTGCAAACAGGTTCTTCAATACTTGATGCGCTACTTCGCAAGGGATACAATGCTGTTGCTATAGACGTAAATATGGATATTGCAAAGACACTGCAACAAAGTGGAATAGACACGGCTTACATAGCACTCCATGGCATACTGGGCGAAGATGGCGCGATACAGGGCCTTCTTGAAATTTCAAGAATACCCTATACTGGCTCTGGACTCCTTTCAAGCGCCATTTCGATGAATAAAAATGTTTCAAAACAGATATTTAATTATCACGGTCTCCCAACACCCTCCTTTCAAGTATTCAAATCGACGGAAGAAGAGATAAGCAGCATAAAAAGCCAGATTAATATCAGCCTTCCCTTTGTGGTAAAGCCCTCGGAGGAGGGTTCAACAATTGGGATCAGCATAGTAAAAAAAGAAGATGAGGTTAGCAACGCCCTTTCAGCTGCGCTTAAGTGCAACAGTGAAATAATAATTGAAAAATTTATTAAAGGAAAAGAATTAACCGCCGCTATTATAAACGGTAAACCGCTTCCACTTATTGAAATTGTCCCCAAAAGCGGTTTTTATGATTATCAGTCAAAATACACAAGCGGATCAACAAAATATATCGTGGCCCCCACAATGGAAAAAGAGCTGGAGACTAAAATTCAAGAGCTTGCCTTAAAAGCTTATCATGCACTGAATTGCTGCGGCGCAGCGCGTGTTGACATCATCCTGGACGAAGAAAAAACCCCAAGCATACTGGAAATAAACACAATACCCGGAATGACAGAAAACAGTTTACTGCCAAAGGCCGCAAAGAATGCTGGCATTAGCTTTGATGAGCTTGTCGAAGAAATACTTTTTGCAGCAAAACTTCACAAAAATAAAAGCTAAAAACGGGATAAAGATGAAATTATACAGCAAACAAAAACGTAAAATCAGAAGAAAAAGGGATTTGCAAAGGATAAAGACATCACTTTTTAGCAGTATTATCCTGATTATTGTTGTTTCTTCATTTATGATAATCGCCGCAGGATATAAATATATACAGAATTTAGATTATTTCAAAATACAGCATATCAATATATCCGGTCACAAAAAATACACCCTGAAAAAAATAGTGTCTTTAACAAAAATACATGGGGGAACTTCCATTTTTAATGCAAACCTCAGAAAAATATCACAAAACCTTGAATCTGACCCCTGGATATCTAGATCTGTAGTTAAAAAGAAATTCCCGGATACCATAGAAATAGAAATTAAAGAATACGATCCAATTGCAATTGTAAAACTTGACGCTTATTATTTGATGGATAAAAACGGAACTCTTTTCAAGAAATCAACAAAAAATGAAATGGGCTTACCGAGAATAACAGGTCTTACAAAAAAAGATATTGTCGAAAACAATAAAACAGCACAAATGATTGACTCGGCCATTGTTATTATTAAAACTATGAAAGACCGAAATGCCCTTAAAAATGATCTTACTTTCATGCTAGATAAAACTTTTGGCATAACACTACTTAATTACAATGGGAACATTGAAACAAACTTGGGTTTCGAGAATTTCAGTGACAAGCTTTTACTTTTACAAAAAATAAATACAGACCTTGCAAGAAAAGGTCTGTCCGCTAAACGCATAAACATTAAGTCAACTGAAAAGGCATATATTGCAATTTAAAATTGCAATATAAAATATAAAGTCCTTCAAGAAGGGAAGATACATGAGTATAAAAAACCGGACTGTAACAAGCATTGACATAGGCACATCTAAAATAAGTGTTATCATAGGTGAAGTCACCCGTCATGGTATTGACATAATCGGAGCAGGGTCACACCCCTCCTCAGGCATAAAAAAAGGCCAGATAATAAATATAGACAGCACTGTAGATTCCATAAAAACTGCCCTTGAAGAGGCCGAGGCAATGACCGGTATAGAAATAAAATCGGCAATAGTCGGGATATCAGGAGGACACATTGAGTGTATTAAAAGTAACGGAGTGGTAGCCTCAAATAATAAAGAAATTAAAAAGAGCGATATAACAAGTGTTATTGATGCTGCAAAAGACATAGTGATTCCAATGGAGCGTGAAGTTATTCATATTCTTCCCCAGGAATTTCTTGTGGATGACCGAGGAGGGATAAAAGACCCCCTAGGAATGTCAGGAGTCCGACTTGAAGCACGTACCTACATAATTACCGGAGCCATATCAGCCATAAACAACATTATAAAATGCGTTAATAAAAATGGTATAAAAGTACAGGAGCTTGTTCTCAAACCGATGGCATCAGCGGAATCTGTTTTAACAGAGGATGAAAAGGAACTTGGAAGTGTTTTGATAGATATGGGCGGCGGAACAACAGATATCCTTGTTATCATTAAAGGAACAGTAAGACACTTCGCATGCTTACCTATTGGCGGTGACCATGTCACCTCTGATATTGCCATAGGAGTCAGAACTCCGATTTCGGAAGCAGAAGCGATAAAGAAAAAATACGGGAAGGCATCAAGCCGTGGAATCAATGAAGATGCCTGTATCGAAAGCACAAGTATGGGCAATAAAAAAAGCCAAAAAATTTCACAAAAAACGGTGACACGAATTATAGAAGCCAGAATCTATGAGACCTTCGAACTGATTAAAAAAGAGATCACAGTAGCAGGCTATAAAGATCAACTCCCGGCAGGAGTGGTATTAACCGGAGGCACTTCACTGTTAAAAGGTATTGCAAAGGAAGCTCAGGACATCCTGGGAATGCCCGTTAGGATTGGAAGTCCGACCGATATAGAGGGGATAAATGAAGTTAAAAACCCTGCCTTTGCAGCAGGAGTAGGAATGATAAAAATGGCCTCGAAAGGAAAAATAAACAATTTCAGTAGCAAAGGAAAAAAGATGCCCCTGTTAAATTATTTTCATAAAATTAATGACTGGTTTAAAGAAGCTTTTTAATAAAAAACAATATATCGGAGGATAATAATGAATATTGAATTTGATCAAAAAAAGAATTCAGCAACAATAAAAGTAATCGGTGTCGGTGGAGCAGGTTGCAACGCTGTCAATACAATGATCGATGCGGGCCTTGAAGGCGTAGAGTTCATCGTAGCCAACACAGACCAGCAGGTACTGAACAGCAGCAAAGCAGCAATTAAAATCCAGCTTGGCGAATCAATCACAAGAGGACTGGGTGCAGGCGCCAACCCGGAAATTGGAAAACAAGCAGCACTCGAAGATATAGACAAAATAAAAGGGGTGCTTGATGATTCCGACATGGTATTTATCACTGCCGGTATGGGAGGAGGAACAGGCACAGGAGCTGCCCCTGTTATTGCAGAAGCAATAAAAACAATAGGCGCTCTAACCGTAGCAGTGGTTACAAAACCTTTCGACCTTGAGGGTAAAAGAAGAAAAAATATTGCGGAAGAAGGATTGAAAAATCTTAAAGAAAACGTGGATTCACTTATTGCCATACCAAACCAAAGGCTCTTCTCGCTGGCGGAAAAAGCAACTACACTTATTGAAGGGTTTAAACTTGCCGATGAGGTTTTGCTTCATGCGATAAAATCCATTTCAGACCTTATTAATATTCCAGGACTTATTAATCTTGACTTTGCTGACGCAAAAACAATTATGTCCAACATGGGTATGGCTTTCATGGGAATTGGATTAAGCAGCGGTGAGAACAGAGCTGCTGAAGCAGCCAGAAAAGCAATATCAAATCCGCTTCTTGATAACATTACCATTAGAGGAGCAAAAGGCATCCTTATAAACATAACCGCAAGCAGTTCTCTCTCACTTATAGATATTGAAAAAGCAACTGAATTCATACAAAGAGAAGCACATGAAGATGCCAACATAATTTTTGGAGCGGCAATTGATGATTCTCTGGAAGAAAATCTCCAGATTACTGTAATCGCGACCGGATTTGAGAACACCAAGGCTGACAAAAAGGATTACATCAGAGAAGTAAAAAATGATATAATTAGTCAGGCAAAAAAAGAGGAAAGCGAGCACCCCCTTAAAAATGAACCGGTCACAGCTAAAATTAGCGCGTTGATTAAAGAGAAAGGCGAGCAGCCCTTTCAAAATGAACCGGTCACAGCTCAAAATGTTATTAAGATTGGAACAATAATCAGTGAATTCACGGATGACGGTGAATATGACATCCCGACATTTGTTAGAAATCAGAGAAGTATCTAATTGTTAACATACCCCGCACCTGACTGAAATTCCAGAAAGGTGCGGGGACAATAATGCTGCCAACTTGACCTTGCAAAATATCACACCAGAAAATGAAACACTCTTTAAACCTATTCAAACAAACGGAAGAATTAAAATTGCGTTGGTATTCCCCAACACATATCACCTGGGAATGTCAAACCTGGGCTACCAGACTCTGTACCGTATTTTCAATTCTTCTGAAGATATAAGCTGCGAAAGAGTATTTCTGCCGGACGATAAAACGCTTAAAAGCCAGAAGAATAAGTCCAAAATATTTTCATTAGAAACTGGAAGAGCCCTCTCCTCTTTTAATATAATCGCATTTTCACTCACATTTGAAAATGACTACTTAAACATTCTCTCAATTCTTAAACTTGCCAATATTCCGTTCCTACAAAAAGAACGAACCAAATCACATCCTTTATTAATAGCAGGAGGGATTGCCACCTTTTTAAATCCTGAACCGATTGCAGATTTTTTTGACCTTTTTTTTATCGGGGAGGCAGAAGAAAATATAGAGCCCTTACTTGAAATCATTAGAATGGAACACACACAAAGAAAATGGGTGAAACCGGTCCTTGATAAATTTGCTAAAATTGATAGTGTATACATTCCATCAGGCTACAAGATAAGCTACAAAAGCAACGGGCAGATAAATAATTTTCAAGCAAAACCGGGCTATCCTGATACTGTCAAATACAGTGCTGCAAAGGATCTTAACCTTTCCCCTTCATCATCAACAATTTCAACACCGTTTACAGAATTTTCCAATATGGCGCTCCTTGAGGTAAGCAGGGGTTGTCCAAGACACTGCCGATTCTGTGCCGCGGGAAATATTTATCAGCCGTACAGACTAAGAGATAAAAAAACAATTAAAAATGAAATACAAGAATTGCTTAATAACACAGGCAAAATTGGTCTGCTTGGCTCCGCAGTTTCCGACCATCCAGAACTTATTGAGATCATTGAATTTATATCTGAAAACAACGGCCTGGTTTCACTTTCCTCGCTGAGAGCAGATAAAATATGCGATCAGACCGTTTCCCTGTTAAAAAAGAGCGGGCACAGGACTTTCACCATAGCACCAGAAGCCGGGTCTCAAAGGTTAAGAGATAAAATCCGAAAGGACCTCTCCCTTAATGAAATACTTAATGCTGCAAGAGTGCTTTCCCGGCACAAAATCCAAAATATAAAGCTATACTTTTTAATCGGTCTTCCCACTGAAGAAAGCACTGACATTGATGCAATCATAGACTTAACCAAACAGATAAAACATGCTTATTTTAACGAGGCAAAAAATGAAAAAGGGCTGAACCTGATCACCCTCAGCATCAACCCTTTTATCCCAAAACCATTCACACCATTTCAATGGAGTTCCTATGAGGAGGTTAAGATACTAAAGCAAAAGCTTAAAAAGATCAGCGGTAGTCTAAAAAAAGAAAAGAAAATAAAGGTAACCTTTGATCTTCCCAAATGGGGCTACATACAGACCCTGTTGAGCAGGGGTGATAGAAAAGTCAGCAGGATATTACTTGAGGCATTTAATAACAACAATAACTGGACAAAATCCTTAAAAGAAACAGACATTAACCCGGATTTTTATGTATACCGCAAAAAAAATTTTAATGAGATTTTACCCTGGGAATTTATTATGGGAAAAGAAAAAAAAGAAAAGCTATGGGCAGAATACAATAAAGCCATCTTTTAAAAGAATAACTAGAAAAGCCGAGGCTGACTTTTCATATTTTTTGAAGTTCTTGTCTTTTCAGCGGTAACTTTAAAGGTACACAGCTTTCTCTGCAGAGTATTTCTAGATATCCCGAGAATTCTAGCAGCCTTGGCTTTATTGTTCTTCAACCGCCTCAGAACAGTCTGTATATAAATACTCTCAATCTCATCCAGAGCAAAAAAATCTTCGCCGCTAAAGAAACTCTCAAGAGCTATTGACTTTTTAGAAATATTAAAACGCACATCCTCCTTAACAAGCAGCGGACCATCTGAAAGCAGCACGGCGTTTTCAATCACATCTCTTAGTTCGCTCACATTCCCCTGCCATTCATATGCTTCAAGAAGCTTCAGCGCTGAACTGTGGACCCCGCCAATATCTTTGCCATATTCCTTGGAAAACTTATCTGTGAAGAATGAAGCAAGTGGGAGGATATCATCAGTTCTGTCTCTTAACGGAAGAATATCAATTTTTGAAGGGTTGAATGCAGCAGATGTGATTTTCTTCATCTCACTGAATTCCTCACTGGACATGCTTTTCTGATTACAGGAAATGATAAGCTGTACATTTTCCATGTTGGTATTAACATTCTTTGTCAGCTTAGAAAGTCTTTCTTTTAAAAGATTAAAAAGACTTATCTGTATATTACCTTCAAGCTTGCCTATGTTACGAAGAAACAGAGTTGATTTCTGATTGCCATTAATGCCTTGCGCCTGGTTAATATTGTCTGAAAAAACAGAGATGCACTTATCAACTTTTTCCTCAAAGTGATCAAAGGGAAGATTTACACAATTAATTGTGACAAAGGGTGAACTGGGAGAACTGCAGTAATGAATACTCTTTGCCAGTAGTTCCTTACCCGTTCCGGATTCACCGTTAATCAGTATAGAAGAGCTCTCTTTTTCAGCCAGCTTTTTGCCCTGTCTGAAGAGTTTTCTCATTGAGTTCGTCAGATAGATTACCGGTAGATACTCGATACTCTTTTCAATTAGTTGAGAATGTTTCACTATTGACTTGTTTCTTAATTTTGAATGTTTATTTGGTCGAAGAAAAGATTTCCTAAGATAAATTAGAAGCACTCCTTAAGTCAAGAACTATTTTAAAATAATTGAAAATATTTTTTTCTATTTAAAATATTTTTTCTTTACTTGGTAAAACGTGTTTTATTTTCATCCATAATACTTTATAATTGAAATTGAGACTAAAAGGGACTCCTTAAAATTAGAATAACAACAAGTTAATACTTATAATCATTACTTTAGAAAATAATTTATTTTATCCAGCATGAAGATAAGCCATAAAATCTTAAAAATATCTTCCATACTTTCAGTAGTTACCGGACTTCTCTTTCTGTTAATACTTAACTCGATTACATTGCCGAACTATTCGCAAAACGGGGTTTTATGTTTCCTAATCGGTTTTCCATGATACGGCTGCTTTACCTTTCAATCTTGTTCATTTCCAATGGTTTCAGCAAAACGGCCTTCCAAAAACAGTCTGAAAACATAGTGAACTGGATTAAAATAAATGTTAAATCAGACCTGCCACCTTATCAGGGAAAACACTTGTTGAAATAGCCGGTACTGTGATCATGATAATTGCCGGGCTGGGTCTGCCAACGCTTGCTCTATTTATTTGCTCAGGCCTGGATGTATACACTGGGAAAAACTGACGGGTAAACTCATATGAAATCAAAACATATTCTCGAATACCTTGCACTAAGATGTTTCATATCTTTCATAAATTTACTCCCTAAAGCTCTGGCAATTAAAACTGGCAGGAAAGTAGGCAAGCTATCCACATTTTTTATTAAAAAAAGAATAGCACTTGCACATCATAATCTTGGGCTGGCTTATAAAAATAAACTTTCTTTAAAGGAAAGAAATAAAATAATAATCAGCCTGTTTCAAATGCTTGGGGAAGCAGCCATTGAATCAATTATTTTTAAAAAAAATGATATCCGT
The DNA here is from genome assembly GCA_024640785.1 of Pseudomonadota bacterium. GTDB lineage: Bacteria > Desulfobacterota > WTBG01 > CAIYCZ01 > CAIRTM01 > JAHEEI01. The sequence continues at coordinate 564 of JAHEEI010000019.1, read as the reverse complement.
AAAAATATAAGTGTTGAAGGCTGGGAAAATCTTGAAACTGCTCTTAAAAAAGGGAAAGGAGTCATTTTACTTGGTCCTCACCTTGGGATGTGGGAGCTGGCAAGCTATTTTTTCGGTTCAATGCTTAAAAATGCTGCAACAGTTTATAAATCTCTTGAAAACCCAATGGTGGATAACTATGTAATTAAAAACCGCGAGAAGATAGCTCATCTTGACCTGATACCCAGCAAAAACGGACTAAAACATGTCATTAGAAAACTTAGGAAGGGCCTTATGGTAGTCATGATCTATGATCAAAACGCCGGTAAAAATGGTTTGCCTGCAAAATTTTTCGGCAGTACGGCTTACACCTACTCAGCACCCGCAGTTTTTGCACAAAAGACTGGATGTGCAATAGTACCCGCATACATTATAAGAGAACCCGAGTTTAGAAAACACCGTATTATAATTGATAAACCCATCCCTTTAATCGATACCGGCGACAAAGAAAACGACATTATGTCAAACACACAGCAGTATAATGATTATCTGGAAGAGGTTGTCAGAAAATACCCGGACCAATGG